>NZ_JBIUBE010000002.1:0-358451 GCF_044593395.1 Streptomyces sp. NPDC052301
AGCGGCTACGAGCTGTGCGAGAACACCCCGCTGCGCGAGGGCAGCGAGGAGTACCTCGACTCCGAGAAGTACCAACTCCGCCCACGCGACTGGGACAAGGCCGAGCGCGAGGGGCGGACGATCACCCCTCTCATCACCCGGCTCAACACCGTCCGCCGCCGGCACCCTGCGCTACAGCGCCTGCGGAATCTCCGCTTCCACCAGACCGACAACGATGCCGTGCTCGCCTACAGCAAGAGCACGGGAGCGGACACGGTCGTCGTGGTCGTCAACCTCGACCCGCACCACACCCAGGAGGCCACGGTCTCGTTGGACATGCCGCAACTCGGCCTGGACTGGAACGCCACCCTGTCCGTGCACGACGAACTGACGGGTGAGACGTACCACTGGGGCAGGACCAACTACGTGCGTCTGACGCCCGGCAGCGCGCCGGCGCACGTGCTCCACGTCGGGCGATCGACGCCCCAGAACGGAGGGCCCGCAGCCTCATGACCGTGAACGAACCCGTACTGGACACCTTCGAGGACACTCCCGTCAAGGACCGGGACCCGGAGTGGTTCAAACGCGCCGTCTTCTACGAGGTGCTCGTCCGCTCCTTCCAGGACAGCAACGGCGACGGCGTCGGCGACCTGAAGGGCCTGACCGCCAAGCTCGACTATCTGCAGTGGCTCGGCGTGGACTGTCTGTGGCTGCCACCGTTCTTCAAGTCACCGCTGCGGGACGGCGGGTACGACGTCTCCGACTACACCGCCGTACTGCCCGAGTTCGGCGACCTCGCCGACTTCGTGGAGTTCGTCGACGCCGCCCACCAGCGCGGCATGCGCGTGATCATCGACTTCGTCATGAACCACACCAGCGACCAGCACCCGTGGTTCCAGGAGTCCCGCAAGAACCCCGACGGCCCGTACGGGGACTACTACATGTGGGCCGACGACGACAAGCAGTACGAGGACGCGCGGATCATCTTCGTCGACACCGAGGCGTCCAACTGGACCTTCGACCCCGTGCGGGGCCAGTACTACTTCCACCGTTTCTTCTCGCACCAGCCGGACCTCAACTACGAGAACCCGGCCGTGCAGGAGGAGATCCTGGCCGCCCTGCGCTTCTGGCTGGACCTGGGCATCGACGGCTACCGCCTGGACGCGGTCCCCTACCTCTACGCGGAGGAGGGCACCAACTGCGAGAACCTGCCGGCGACCCACGAGTTCCTGAAGCGGGTGCGCAAGGAGATCGACGCGATGTACCCGGACACCGTGCTGCTGGCGGAGGCCAACCAGTGGCCGGAGGACGTCGTCGACTACTTCGGCGACTACGCCTCGGGCGGCGACGAGTGCCACATGGCGTTCCACTTCCCCGTCATGCCGCGCATCTTCATGGCCGTACGGCGGGAATCCCGCTACCCGGTCTCGGAGATCCTCGCCAAGACGCCGGCCATCCCCTCGAACTGCCAGTGGGGCATCTTCCTGCGCAACCACGACGAGCTGACCCTCGAGATGGTCACCGACGAAGAGCGCGACTACATGTGGGCCGAGTACGCGAAGGACCCGCGGATGCGCGCCAACATCGGCATCCGCCGCCGGCTGGCGCCCCTGCTCGACAACGACCGCAACCAGATCGAGCTGTTCACCGCCCTGCTGCTCTCCCTGCCCGGCTCGCCGATCCTCTACTACGGCGACGAGATCGGCATGGGTGACAACATCTGGCTCGGCGACCGCGACGCCGTACGCACCCCCATGCAGTGGACCCCCGACCGCAACGCGGGGTTCTCGACGTGCGATCCGGGACGGCTCTACCTCCCCACGATCATGGACCCGGTCTACGGCTACCAGGTCACCAACGTCGAGGCCTCGATGTCCTCCCCGTCCAGCCTGCTGCACTGGACGCGCCGCATGATCGAGATCCGTAAGCAGAACCCCGCCTTCGGACTGGGCTCGTTCACGGAACTGCAGTCCTCCAACCCGGCGGTGCTCGCCTTCCTGCGCGAGTACGGCGACGACCTGGTGCTGTGCGTGAACAACTTCTCCCGCTTCGCCCAGCCCACCGAACTGGACCTGCGGGCCTACGACGGGCGGCATCCGGTCGAGCTGATCGGCGGGGTCCGCTTCCCCGCCATCGGTGAACTGCCCTACTTGCTGACCCTGCAGGGCCACGGCTTCTACTGGTTCCGGCTCACCCGAGTCGCATCCCGCATCGGCCGCCGCCGCTGAGCACACGGCGCCGAGGAAAGGACGCGTCACCATGCCGAAGACCATCACGGTCCGACCCAGAACGGCGGCCGGCCTCGACGGGCCACTGACGTCCCTGGGCGGGCTGCTGCGCGAATGGCTGCCGAGGCAACGCTGGTTCGCGGGCAAGGACCGGCCCGTCACCGATCTGTCGGTGCTGTCCGTGACCGAGCTGTTCCCGGGGTGTCTGCACCTGCTGGTGCACGCCTCGCACGCGCCGGTGCCCACCCCCGGCGGCACCTCCCTGCCCGGCGACTGCTACCAGCTGCTGCTGGGCCTGCGCGCGCATCACGCCCCGCGCCTGGAGCGGGCGTTCATCGGACGTGCCGTGGAGGGGCCACTGGCCGGGCTCATGGTCTACGACGCGTTGCACGACCCGCGCTCGGCCCATCTGCTGCTGGAGCGGCTGCGCCAACCGGGCGCGTCGGGGCCGCTGCGGTTCGAGGCGGACCCGGCCGCGCAGGTGCCCGGGGGGCTGCCGCCACGGCTGCTGGACGCCGAGCAGTCCAACACCTCGATCGTGTACGGCGACGCGTACATCCTGAAGCTGTTCCGCCGGATCCAGCCGGGGGTCAATCCGGACCTGGAGGTGTCCGCGGCACTGGCCGAGCAGGGGTGCACCCGGGTGCCCGCACCGGTGGCCTGGTTCGGTACGACCGCTCCGCGCCCGGCCACGCTCGGAGTGCTGCAGCCGTTCCTGCCGGACGCGACCGACGGCTGGACGCTGGCGCAGCGGGCTCTCGCGGCGGGCGACGACTTCACCGCCGAGGCCCGTGAGCTGGGCCGGGCCATGGCCGAGGTGCACCTGGCGCTGGCCGAGGCGCTTCCGTCGGCCGGGCCGGGCGAACACGGCCGTACCGCGCAGGAGATGTGCGCACGGCTGGAGGCCGCCGCGCACGCCGTGCCGGGGCTGCGGCCCTACGTGCCGGGGCTCCGGGCGGCGTACGCGGCGCTCGCCACGTGCGACGCCGGGCCGCCCGCCCAGCGCATCCACGGCGATCTGCACCTCGGGCAGGTGCTGCGGGCCGGCCGTGACTGGTTCGTCATCGACTTCGAGGGCGAGCCGTCCCGGCCGCTCGCCGAGCGGCGGGCCCCGCAGTCCCCGGTGCGGGACGTGGCGGGCATGCTGCGCTCCTTCGACTACGCGGCCCGGCAGCGCCGCCCCTGGCGACCCGAGTGGGCGCGCCGCTGCCGGGAGGCGTTCTGCGCGGGCTACGCGGCCCGCGCGGGCTGGGATCCCCGTAAGAAGCACGCGCTGCTGCGCGCGCACGAAACCGACAGGGCGGTGTACGAGGTGCTGTACGAGGCGAGACACCGGCCGGACTGGCTGCCTGTTCCGATGGCCGCGATCAAGCGGCTCGCCGTGTGGGGAGGCTGACGATGGCACTGCGCGACACCACGATTCCGGAGTCCGCGGGTCCCGCGCCGGCCACGGCCGTGCCGCTGGACCCCGCCGACCGCGACCGCCTGCTCGGCGGCGCGCACCACGATCCGCATGCCCTGCTGGGCGCCCATCCGGTGCCGGGCGGCACGCTGTTCAGGGCGCTGCGCCCCAACGCCCGTGCGGTGAGCGTCGTGGTCGAGGGCGTGCGCACGCCGCTCCGGTCGGAGGGCGGCGGTCTCTTCGCCGCCGTCCTGCCGTACCCGGAGATCCCGTCGTACACGCTGCTGGTGGCGTACGACGACGGGGAGCAGGAGGTGCACGATCCGTACCGCTTCCTGCCCGCGCTGGGCGAGCTGGACCTGCATCTGGTCCGGGAGGGCCGGCACGAGCAGCTGTGGCGGGCGCTCGGATCCGAGCCGATGACCCACCAGGGCGTGGCCGGCACCCGCTTCACCGTCTGGGCACCGAACGCCCAGGGGGTGCGGGTGGCCGGGGACTTCACGTTCTGGGACGGCACCCAGTACCCGATGCGCTCGCTGGGCGCCTCGGGGGTGTGGGAGCTGTTCCTGCCCGGGATCGGCGAGGGCACCCGGTACAAGTTCGAGATCACGTCCCGGTACGGCCACCGGTTCCTCAAGGCCGACCCGATGGCGCGGCGCACGGAGACGCCGCCGGACACGGCGTCGGTCGTCACGGCGTCGGCGTACGAGTGGGACGACGCGGAGTGGATGGCGCACCGCGGTGACACGCCCGTGCACCAGGCGCCGTTCTCCGTGTACGAGGTGCATCTGCCGTCCTGGAGGCCGGGCCTGTCCTACCGCATGCTGGCGGAGGAACTGCCCGCGTACGTCAAGGAGATGGGCTTCACGCACATCGAGCTGATGCCGGTCGCCGGGCACCCGTTCAGCGGTTCCTGGGGTTATCAGGTCACCTCCTACTACGCGCCCACGCCCCGGCTCGGCTCGCCGGACGACTTCCGGTACTTCGTGGACGCCTGCCACCGGGCCGGCCTCGGCGTGATCATGGACTGGGTGCCGGCGCACTTCCCCAAGGACGACTGGGCGCTGGCCCGGTTCGACGGGGATCCGCTGTACGAGCCCGGGGACGACCGGCGGGCGGAGCATCCGGACTGGGGGACGTACGAGTTCGACTTCGGGCGGACCGAGGTACGCAACTTCCTGGTGGCCAACGCCGTCTACTGGTGCGAGGAGTTCCACATCGACGGGCTGCGCGTGGACGCCGTCGCCTCGATGCTCTACCTCGACTACTCGCGCGACTCCGGCCAGTGGGAGCCGAACGTGTTCGGCGGGCGGGAGGACCTGGACGCGGTGGCCTTCCTGCAGGAGATGAACGCCACCGTCTACCGGCGCTGCCCGGGCGTGGTCACCATCGCCGAGGAGTCCACCGCCTGGGACGGGGTGACCCGGCCGACGGACAGCGGCGGGCTCGGCTTCGGGCTGAAGTGGAACATGGGCTGGATGCACGACTCGCTGCAGTACATCCAGAAGGAGCCGGTGCACCGCAAGTACCACCACAACGAGATGACCTTCTCGATGGTGTACGCCTACAGCGAGAACTTCGTCCTGCCGATCTCGCACGACGAGGTGGTGCACGGCAAGCAGGCGCTGGTGTCGAAGATGCCGGGCGACTGGTGGCAGCGGCGTGCGAACCACCGTGCCTATCTGGGCTTCATGTGGGCCCACCCGGGCAAGCAGCTCCTCTTCATGGGGCAGGAGATCGCCCAGGGTGCCGAGTGGTCCGAGGCGCACGGCCCCGAGTGGTGGCTGCTCGACGACGACTACGCCTCCGCCGGTGATCACCGTGGTGTGCAGCGTCTGGTGCGGGACCTGAACGTCCTGTACCGGGCGACCCCGGCCCTGTGGCAGCGGGACACCGACCCGGGCGGTTTCCGGTGGGTGCTGTGCGACGCGGCGGACGACAACGTCTTCGCGTTCCTGCGGTTCGCCGCGGACGGTTCGCCGCTGCTGGCGGTGTCCAACTTCTCCCCCGTGGTGCGGCACGACTACCGGCTGTGGGTGCCGGACGGCGTGCCGGCCTGGCAGGAGGCGCTGAACACGGACGACGTCCGCTACGGCGGCAGCGGGGTCACCACCGAGGGGCCGGCCGAGCCCGAGGACGGGTTCCTGAGTCTCACCCTGCCGCCGCTCGCCACGCTGTTCCTGACCCCTGAGCACTGAAAGCCGCAGGTGTCGGCGGCCGTCCCGGGGGCAGTCGGGGTCGTACAGGACCACGACTGCCCCCGAGGCACGGACAGAAGAAGGGCGGCTTCCCGTGCGCACCGTCGGAGTGGAGGAGGAACTCCTTCTGGTCGACCCGGCCAGTGGCGACCCGAAGGCGCTGGCCGCGGCCGTGCTCGCCCGTGCCGCCCATGAGGATCCCGGGCAGGACGTGTTCGAGAAGGAGCTGTTCGGGCAGATGCTGGAGTTCGCCACGCATCCGCAGTCGGACATGGCGGACCTCGGCGCGGAGATCGTGCGCTGCCGCAAGGAGGCGGCCGGGTACGCCGGCCGGTTCGGCTGCGCGGTCGCGGCGCTCGCCACGTCCCCGCTGCCCGTCAGCCCCTCCCTGACCGTGAACGACCGGTATCTGTGGCTGGCCGACCGCTACGGCGTCGGCACCCGGGACCAGCTCGTCTGCGGCTGTCATGTGCATGTTTCGGTGGAGTCCGACGAGGAGGGCGTCGCGGTCCTCGACCGGCTCCGCCCGTGGCTGCCCGTGCTGGTCGCGATCAGCGCCAACTCACCGTTCTGGCAGGGCGGTGACACCGGTTACGCCAGCTACCGCACCCGGGTGTGGGAACGCTGGCCCTCGGCCGGACCGACAGAACTGTTCGAGTCGCCCGAGAGGTACCACCGCCGGGTGAAGGACATGGTGGCCACCGGCGTCATCCTCGACGAGGCGATGGTCTACTTCGACGCGCGCCTGTCCGCCACCTATCCGACGGTCGAGGTGCGGGTGTCGGACGTGTGCCTGTGCGCGGAGACCGCCGTGCTGATCGCCACACTGACGCGCGCCCTGGTGGAGACCGCCGCGCGCGACTGGCGGGCCGGCCGGCCGCCGCTGGACCACGGCGTCAGCATGCTCCGCCTGGCCGCCTGGCAGGCCGCGCGCTCCGGTGTGGACGAGGACCTGCTGGACCCCGTGACGATGCAGCCGAGGCCCGCCCGGGAGGTCCTGTGGTCGCTGCTGGAACACGCCGGGGACGCGCTCACCGACACCGGCGACGCGACCCAGGCCGAACAGGGCCTCGCCACCCTGCTGAGCCGGGGCAACGGCGCACGGGAGCAGCGCACGATGCGGGAGCGCACCGGCAGCCTGCGGGAGGTCGTCACCGAGTGCGTGCACCGCACGCAGGGGTGAGCGACGGCGTCACAGGATCAGGGCCAGGGCGTAGGCCAGGAAAAAGGCCGCGATCAGCACGACGAGGACCAGGATCAGCGTCAGCGGCGCCTTGGCCCAGCCTCTGCGCTGGACGTGCGGCTCCCGGGGCCCTGCCTCGGGCATGCTGCTCTCGGCCGGCGGGGTCTCGCCGGGCGGGACTCCACCTCCGGGCTCCAGCCCTGTGGTGCGTTCGGGTTCCGGATCGGGGTTCACATGACTCATGTCTGCCGAGTCCCCAGGACACGCCCACATCATCAGCCGATCACGACTTCACCGTAACGGGCACCGAACGCTGCCTCCTGGGCTAGATTCGAGCACCGCCGACACCGAGCCGGTCGGCGGAGTGACCCTCCGTACACCCCGGGAGCAGTGCATGCGGGACGTCGCCCTCGCTCCAGCCGTTACCCCGCCGCTCACCGGCGGCCTCGCCGACAGTGTCTTCGACACGGCGGACCTGAGCCCCACCCTGCCCCTTCTCGCACGCCGCGCCGATCCCGCCGCCGCCCGGTGGGAGGAGGTGACGGCGGTCGAGGTGCGGGACGAGGTGGTCGACCTGGCCAAGGGGTTGGTCGCCGCCGGGATCTCGCCCGGCCACCGGGTGGCCCTGATGGCCCGCACCCGCTACGAGTGGACGGTGCTCGCCCACGCGCTGTGGGCCGTGGGCGCCGAGGTCGTCCCCATCCATCCGGCCGCCTCGCGCGACCAGGTCGAGTGGATCCTGCGGGACGCCGGCTGCGTGGCCGTCGTCGTCGAGGACGAGCAGGGCGCCATGACCGTCGGCACGGTGTGCGCCGGGCTGCCGCGGCTGCGCCACGTCTGGCAGCTGGACGCGGACGCGCTGTCCGAGCTCGCGGCGCGGGGCGCGGACGTGCCGTACACCACCGTGGAGTCGCTGCGCCGGATCGTGCTGCCGGACGCCACGGCGGCCGTCGTCTACACCTCCGGCACCTCGGGCCGCCCCCAGGGCTGCGCCCTGAGCCACCGGGGCCTGGCCTATCCCTGCGACACCCTGCTCGCGGGCTGGGGCCACACGGCGGCGCCCCCCGGCGAGCGCCCGTCCGTGCTGGCCTGTCTGCCGTTCTCCCACGTCTACGGTTTGATGATCATGCTGACGTGTGTGCGCGGCGGGGTCCTGATGGGGCACGAGCCGGAGCTGACCGAGGCGTCGCTGGCGTCGGCGCTGAGCACGTTCCGGCCGACGTATCTGTACGGCGTTCCCTCGGTGTTCGAGAAGCTCTACAAGAAGTTCTGGCGCACCGCGGACGAGGCGGGCCGGGGCGCCCTGTTCGAGCGGGCCGCGCAGACCGCGCGGGACTTCGCCGGGGCCGAGGAGCGCCGGCGGCTGGGCGCCGGGCCTGGGCCGGGGCTGGAGCTCAGGCTGCAGCACGCCCTGTACGAGCGGACGGTGTACCGCAGGCTGCGGGCGGCGCTCGGCGGCCGGGTGGTGCGCGGCACCTCCGGCGGTTCCTCGCTCAGCCGTGAACTGAGCCTGTTCTACGAGGGCATCGGGCTGTACATCCACGACGGGTACGGCCTCACCGAGACCTCCGGCGGGATCACCATGCAGCCGCTCGGCCGGGAGAAGTCCGGGACCGTGGGCCGCCCGCTGCCGGGCACCGAGGTGCTGGTGGCCGACGACGGGGAGATCCTGGTGCGCGGGCCGTCGGTGTTCCAGGGCTACGTCGGTGACGAGCCGGCGACCCGGGCCGCGCTGCGCGGCGGCTGGCTGGCCACCGGGGACATCGGGCGGCTGGACTCCGAGGGCTATCTGACGATCACCGGCCGGAAGAAGGACATCATCGTCACCAGCGGCGGCAAGAGCGTCGCCCCGGCCCCGCTGGAGCAGCGGCTGCGCCTGCACCCGCTGGTCCACCAGGCGGTCGTCATCGGCGACGACCGGCCCTGTGTCGGCGCGCTGATCACGCTGGACCCGGAGTTCCTCGCGCACTGGCGGGCCGCCCTCACCGTGCAGGGCGACATCCCCGGCCGGGAGACGCGCGAGGAGTACGCCCTGCGGGAGGAGATCGCGCGGGCCGTGGCCTCCGCCAACAGCGCCGTGTCCCGCGCGGAGTCGATCAGGGTCTACCGTGTCCTCCAGGAATCCTTCGCGCCGCACAACGGACTGCTCACGCCGTCGATGAAGCTGCGCCGGGACGCGATCGTGCGGCACTACGCCGCGGAGATCGACGCCATGTATCTGGCGCGTTCCCGGGCGGGGCGGGGTCCGCAGGAGCCGGCCGACTGGGATGAGCCGGACGACGTCTTCCGCTGAGGAGGTGTACTCGCACCGAGGCCCGGGCAGGGGCGGACGGATAGCCTGCCCGGCGGTGGGAACCCGCAGCGCAGGGAGAGACCGGCGACTACGACCGTTCCGCCGGCAGGGGCCGCACCGGGCCTCCGGCCGGCCGGAACCGGGGAAGCGAGATGGCGACGGAGCCGCGTTGGGACGACACACCGCCCGCGGAGGACAGGAACGAGCGGACGTTCTCCTTCCCGGGTGAGCTGCGCAACGTCACGGAGGCGCGGCTCGCCGCGGAGGACTTCCTGTGCGACCTCGCCCGGGTCGCGCCGCCGGGTGCGCACGAGTACTGGGACGACATCCTGCTGGTGGTGACGGAACTGGCCGCCAATGTGATCCAGTACGCGCCCGGGCCGTTCGACCTGCGGATGCGCCGCACCTTCGACGGGGTGCACGTGACGATGCGGGACACGAACACGGCCAAGCCGGAGCCGCGCCCCTTCCATCCGCGCACGGGCGGTGGCGGCATCGGCTGGCACCTGGTGCACACGCTGTGCACCCAGGTCAGCGTCGTGGTCCACGACAACGGCAAGGACATCCACGTCTTCCTGCCCTGGTGACGACGCGCCGGGGCGCGGACCGCTGCGCGGGTACGACGTGTATCCGTGCGACAACCGGTTACTCCCTCCCAGCGGGGGGCATGCTGGTGCTCACGCGTTCGTCTGCCTGCCGCACCCAGCTGGCGGGACGGCACGGGGCACGCTGGGATCGGCGTTGGTGCGCAGCGATCCAGGGCATGCGAACGGCGTCCGAGTCGGACCGCCTGGAGCCGCAGAAAGGGATGGACACCGTGACACGACCCAGGATCCTGGTGGTAGGCGCAGGCTTCGCCGGAGTCGAGTGCGTCCGCCGCCTGGAGCGCAAACTCGCCCCCGACGAGGCCGACGTCACCCTGGTGACGCCGTTCTCCTACCAGCTCTACCTGCCACTGCTGCCCCAGGTCGCCTCCGGCGTGCTCACGCCGCAGTCGATCGCCCTGTCCCTGCGCCGCAGCAGCAAGTACCGCACCCGGATCATCCCGGGCGGCGCGATCGGGGTGGACCTGAAGGCCAAGGTGTGCGTCATCCGCACCATCACCGACAAGATCGTCAACGAGTCGTACGACTACATCGTGCTGGCGCCCGGCAGTGTGACCCGCACCTTCGACATCCCGGGGCTGACCGAGCACGCCTTCGGGATGAAGACCCTCGCCGAGGCCGCCTACATCCGCGACCACGTCATCTCGCAGCTCGACCTGGCGGACGCCAGTGACGACCCGGCCGAGCGGGCCGCGCGGCTGCAGTTCGTGGTGGTCGGCGGCGGGTACGCCGGCACCGAGACCGCGGCCTGCCTGCAGCGGCTCACGCACGCCGCCGTCCGGCGCTATCCGCGGCTGGACCCGGGCCTGATCAAGTGGCACCTGATCGACATCGCGCCCAAGCTCATGCCGGAGCTGGGCGAGAAGCTCGGCCGCAGTGCGCAGGAGATCCTGAAGCGGCGCGGGGTCGACGTCTCGCTCGGGGTGTCGATCGACAAGGCAGGTGCGGAGGAGGTCACCTTCACCGACGGCCGGGTGGTGCCGACGCACACCCTGATCTGGACGGCCGGTGTGGTCGCCAGCCCGCTGATCGCCACGCTCGGCGCGGAGACCGTACGGGGCCGGCTGGCCGTCACCGCCGAGATGTGCCTGCCGGGCCACGACGGGGTGTTCGCGCTCGGCGACTCGGCCGCCGTGCCGGATCTGGCCAAGGGCGACGGCGCGGTCTGCCCGCCCACCGCCCAGCACGCCATGCGCCAGGGCAGGCACGTCGCCGAGAACGTCATCGCGACCCTGCGGGGCCAGTCGATGCAGCGCTACGTGCACAAGGACCTCGGGCTCGTCGTCGACCTCGGCGGCAAGGACGCGGTGTCCAAGCCGCTCGGCGTCGAGCTGCGCGGGCTGGCCGCCCAGGCGGTGGCCCGCGGCTACCACTGGTCGGCGCTGCGCACCAACGTGGCCAAGGCGCGGGTGATGACCAACTGGCTGCTGAACGCGGTGGCGGGCGACGATTTCGTCCGCACCGGCTTCCAGGCCCGCAAGCCGGCCCGGCTGAAGGACTTCGAGTACACCGACTCGTACCTGACGCCGGAACAGGTGCGGTCCCACGTGGAGGGGAAGGCGATCGAGAGCTCGTGAGCTGACCCGGATCGCCGAGGACCGCCGATCGCTGTCCAGCGGATCGGCGGTCTTCTGCCGTGACCGGTGCACGCAGCCGGCGTGCGATGCTGGGTCGTAGATCGATTTCTGGCACGGGAGAGAGCACGGCGGCGTGAGGGCAGCGGGACGGTCGGGACGGGTTTGGATGTGGGACCGGCTCGCGGCGTCCGATCCCGGGCTGCTCCGGCTCACGGCGGGACTGCGCACGGTCACCGCCATCGCCCTGACCCTCGCCGTCCTGGCCGTCCTGCGGGTGCCGGTGCCCCAGCTGGTCGCCGGCGCCATGGCGGCGATGGTCGCCACCTTCGCCGTCCGGGAGAAGCAGCGCTCGCGGCAGGCCGTCACGCTGGCCCTCGGTCTGCCCGTGGCGCTGGCCTCGCTGTCGCTGGGGGCGTTGCTCAACCAGCGGGTCGTCGCCGGGGACCTGTTCTTCGTCGCCCTCATCTCCTGCGCCGTCTACGGCCGCCGGTTCGGGGACCGCGGTACGGCGCTGGGGCTGATCGGATTCCAGATCTACTTCCTCTCCCTGTTCGTGCACGCGACGACCGGCACGCTGCCCGCCCTGTACGGCGTCCTGTGCGTGGCCTTCGCGTGCAGCGCCGCCGCCCGTTTCGTGCTGCTTCCGCAGACCCCGGCGGGCACCCTGGACCGGCTGCGGCGGGCCTTCCGTGCCCGCCTCGGGCAGCTGATCGCCACGCAGGCCGAGCTGCTGGACGCCGGGCCGGACGACGTGGAGAAGGTCCTCGAGGAGCTGCGCACCGGTACCGCGCGGCTGCACGAGACGGCGCTGATGATCCAGGGCCGGCTGGAGGACGGCACCTCCGACGAGGCGGTGGCCCGCCTGCTGCAGCGCCGGATCGCGGACGCCGAGATCACCGCGGAGCGGCTGGGCCTGCTGCTGCTCACCGCGCGCAGCGCCCAGCGGACCGACACCCTCACCCTGCACCTGCCCGGCGCGCCGCTGCCCTCGGGCGGTGAGCTGCCGGTGCGGGACGACGCGACGGCCGCGCTGCGCCGGGACCTGCGGGCGCTGCGGCTGCTGGCGCTGCGGCCGTCCCGGGAGGCGCCGGGGACCGCGCTCGCCCACGTCCGCAACCGGCTGCTGGGCTACCGCGACGAGGAGAACCTGCCCGAGGCGTCCCCGGCCGTGCAGGACGTCTTCCGTGGCCTCGGCGAGGCCGCCCGGGCGGCGCTGGGGCTGCGGCTCGCGCTCGACGGGCCGCAGGACGAGTCCGCGGACAGCCCGGCGACCACCCGCTCGCGCGAGGAGCTGGACGCGGAGGACGCCGCGATCGAGGCGGGTGAGGAGAGCGAGCCGGAGCAGCCGGAGCCGTCCGGACTGCGCCGGCCCACCACTCGGGCCGCCGTCCAGGTGGCCGTCGGCTCCTCGCTGGCCATCGCCGGCGGCGAGCTGCTGTCCAGCCAGCGCTGGTACTGGGCGGTGCTGACCTGCTGGATCGTTTTCCTCAACACCGCCTCCACCGGCGAGATCCTGGTGAAGGGCTACCGCCGGCTGCTGGGCACGGTGCTCGGTGTCGTGGCCGGCATCGGGCTCGCCGGGCTGGTCGGGCACCACACGTGGACGGCGTTCGGCCTGGTGCTCGTGCTCATCTTCGCGATGTTCTACACCGCGCCCCTGTCGTACACGCTGATGTCCTTCTTCGTGACGGCGATGCTCGGGCTGCTGTACACGCTGCTGAACACCTACAGCATGGATGTGCTGGTGCTGCGGGTGGAGGAGACGGCGCTCGGCGCGGCCTGCGGGGTGATCGCGGCGGCGGTGGTGCTGCCGATCCACACCGACCGCCGTACCAACGACCTGCTGGTCGCCACCCTCGGCCGGCTCGCGGACGTCACCCGGGGCGCGGTCGACCAGTTGAGCGGTGGTGCGGGCGCCGATCTGATGGAGCGGGCGCGCGATCTGGACCAGGCACTGGCCGATCTGCGCGGGGCCACCCAGCCGCTGACCCATCCGATCACCCCGCTGCGCTCACGGCGGGACACCGCCCGGTACGTGGTGGCGCTGCTGGAGACGTGCGCGTACCACGCGCGGTCCCTCGCGGCCACGGCCGAGCTGCTGCCCACGCATCCGGCGATCGCGGCGGACCCGCGGCTGCGCGGCGTCTGCGGGCGGATCGTGCACAACATCGACGCGATCGCCGCGCACGTCGCCGACCCGAGGTCCGAGGCGGAGATCGAGTCCGGCTCCAGCATCGCCTCGATGCTGGAGCCGGGAACCCTGCGCACCCCGCGCTACGGCCGGGTCACCGACCGGGTGCTGCGTCATCTGCAGCGCCTGGACGAGGCGGTCTCCGGCCTGGCCCCGCCGCTGGGGGTGGCCGGCGGGCCGGCGCAGCCGAAGCGGTGACGGCGCGGGGTCAGGCCGGGCCGTTGCCGGTGGGGCGGCGGCCGAGGACCTCCTCGCGGACGCGGGCGCAGCTGCGGCTGATCAGCCGGGAGACGTGCATCTGGGAGATGCCCAGCTGGTCGGCGATGCGGCTCTGCGTCATGTCCTCGAAGAACCGCATGTAGAGAATGGCCCGCTCCCGCTCGGGCAGCCGGCGCAGCCCCTCCTTGGCGGCCTCGCGGTCCACCACGACGTCGAAGGAGGCGTCGGCCGCGCCGAGCGTGTCGGCGAGGCTGTAGCCGTCGTCGCCGCTGGACAGTTCGGCGTCCAGGGACAGGGTGCTGAAGCTCTCCAGCGCCTCCATGCCCGCGGTGACGTCCTCCTCCGACAGGCCGGTGTGGGCGGCGACGGCGGCGACGGTGGGTTCGGGGCTGCCCGGGTGCTGGGTGAGCTCCCGGCGGGCCACCCGCACCCGGTTGCGCAGTTCCTGGACCCGGCGGGGCACCCTCAGGGCCCACATCCGGTCCCGGAAGTGCCGCTTGACCTCGCCGGTGATGGTGGGCACTGCATAGCTCTCGAAGGCCCCCCGGGACGGGTCGAACCGGTCGATGGCCTTCACCAGCCCGAGGGCCGCCACCTGGCGCAGGTCCTCGACGGACTCGCCGCGGTCGCGGAAGCGGCCGGCGATCCGGTGGGCCATCGGCAGCCAGGCGGTAACGAGTTCGTCCCGCACGGCGTCGCGCTCGGGGCCCTCGTCGAGCTCCGCCAGCCGGGCGAAGAGCTCCGCGGTCTCGGGGGCGTCGTCGTGGGCCCGCCGGGTCGGTCCGCCGGCGGCGGAGGCCTGCGTGCCGGGACGGCTTGTCGACATGTCGGTCAGCATGCGGAATCGCTCCTGAACGAGGTTTCAGGGCATGGCCGGGAATGGGCGTTCCGACCTGGGCCCGAACGGTGGTGTCAGGGTTCGCCGCGGGTCAGACGCCCGGCCCGTCAGAGGGGCCCAGGCAGTCGGGGTGTCCCCGCTGGGCGCGCGCCTCCGGTCCGAAGCACGAGATTCCGTCTGCCCCCCGACCCTGTGGGCAAACGCCGGTACGGCGGAACTTACGCACCCGCTTCAGTGCAGCGGCACGACGGCCGTGATGCGCTTGCCGCCGCACGGCAGTTCCGCCACCCTGACGTCCCGCGCCAGCCGGCACACGATGGGCCAGCCACGGCCGTGCGGCCGGAACCGTCCGCGCTCGTCCACGGGCGGAGCCGTCACGGGGACCTCGTCGCTGCGGTCGCTCACCGACACCCGCACGCCACCGGAGTCGACGTCGACGTCGAAGCCGGTGATGCCGCCGCCGTGCAGGATCGCGTTGGTGGTGAGTTCCGAGGTGACGAGGAGGATGTCCTCCATGGCCTCGGCATCGCAGCACAGGGAGCGGGCCCGGCACCCCTCGTTCACCGCGCGCCGCACCGCTCTGCGGGCGTCGGCAGGCCGGCCCGGCAGTCGGCGCGGTGGCCGCGGTGCCGCGGAGGAACTGGTTTGGTGCTTGCTGTCGAGCATCCTCTTCCTCCCCTGAGCGGTGCCCGGAACGGTGATGTCTCTCACTGTCCGGCTGACCTATGGCGGCGCGGTCAAACACACTCGGTGCCGCTGTCATCACGTCGGGCAGGCCGGGTACCCGTGAGCCATGACGGATGTGGTGGACGCGGACGAGTTGTTGCGGCGCATGCAGCGGGGCCGGGAGCACGCGGCCGAGGCGGAGCGGTCCTGGCGGGAGCGCGCCCAGAGCCTGACGGCGACGGATCCGGACGGCGCGCGGGAGGCGGCGGTCCGGGCGCAGGCCTACGAAGCGGTGCTGCGGGTTCTGGAGGAGATCGTCGATCCGGGCGGGCGGCCGGGGACCGCGGGCGGGGTGAAACAGGTCACGTGACCCGGTTCTGGGTACCGGATAGCGCGGCAGATGATTTATCGTTCATACACACGTGGTGCGAGAGCGGCCCGGAACCGTCCTTCCTCCCGCCCGCATCACCGCGAACGGCCCTGGCTGGCTTCCCCCGTCCAGCCAGGGCTTTTTCCTGCCCGCAGACAGGTCGGATCAGGTGAGACAGGGCAGAAACCCGTGTCCTTCGAGGTGCTCGGCACGGCGCCAGGGGCTGAAATGGGCTTAGGGAAAGCACCCGCACCCCCGCCGGCGAGGAGCCCCGCGCCATGACCAAAGCGATCAAACTGCTCACCGCCCTGCCGCAAGCCCAGCGCGAGCGGCTGATGGAGCTGGCCAAGGAGATCTCCTTCCCGGAGGACAGCCGCATCTTCGAGGCGGGCGGCGCCGCGGACCGGTTCTGGGTGATCCGCTCCGGCGCCGTCCACCTGGACCAGCAGGTCACCGCCCGGCAGCGGGTGACCGTGGCCACCCTCGGCGCGGGCGACCTGCTGGGCTGGTCCTGGCTCTTCCCGCCCTACCAGTGGGACTTCGGCGCGGTCGCCTTCAGCAACGTACGGGCCTACGAGTTCGACGGGCCGTCCGTGCTCGCGCTGTGTGTGGAGGATCCGCTGCTCGGGCTGTCGCTGGTGCGGACGGTGGCGGAGGTCCTCGCCCACCGGCTGGAGACCACCCGCGGCAAACTGATGGACCAGTACACGCTGCGCCGGCGCACCCCGCTGTAGGCGGTCAGACGCGGTAGCGGCGCAACGCCGGCACGGCCCCGGCCAGGGCCAGCATCACGACGACGACCAGCGCGCCGCCGCCCGCCACCGCGGCCCGCGGCCCGAACGCCGAACCGGCCGTGCCGTGCAGCACGTCGGCCAGGCGCGGCCCGCCCGCGACCACCACCGTGAACACGCCCTGCATCCGGCCGCGCATCTCGTCGGTCGCGGCCGACAGCAGGATCGCGCCCCGGAAGACCATCGACACCATGTCGGCGACACCGGCCGCGGCGAGGAAGGCGAGGGCGAGCCAGAGGTTGCCGCTCAGCCCGAACCCGGCGACGGCCACGCCCCAGGCGACGACGGCCCCGATGACCATCCAGCCGTGCCGGCGGGCCCGTGAGAACACGCCGGAGAACAGCCCTCCGAGCACCGCGCCGACCGGGATGCCGGCGAACAGCACGCCGAGCGCGAGCCCCTCGCCCCAGGAGGAGTACGTCTGCGCGGCCAGCTGCGGGAAGAGCGCGCGGGGCATGCCGAACACCATGGCGACGATGTCGGCGAGGAAGGACAGCAGCAGCACCTTGTGCCGGGACATGTAGGCGAAGCCGGCGGCTATCTCCCGGATCCCGGCCCGGCGTGCGGGCCCGTCGCCGAGCGGCGGCAGCGCCGGCAGCCGGAAGACGGCCCACACCGTCACGCACAGCGCCACGGCGTCGATGAGGTACAGCTCGGGCAGCCCGATGACCGGGATGAGCGCACCGGCCAGCAGCGGGCCCGCCACCAGCCCGGTCTGCATCACCGTGGAGCCGAGCGCGTTGGCCGCGGGCAGCTCCTCGGCAGGCACGAGGCGGGCGATGGAGGCGTTGCGCGCCGGGGCGTTGAGGCCGAAGAACGCCTGCTGGAGCGCGAGCAGCAGCATCAGGACGACGACCGAGGCGAGCCCGGCGACCGCCTGCGCGAAGAACAGCAACGAGGTCACCGCGATGCCGGTGTTGGTGAGCAGCAGCAGCTTGCGGCGGTCCATGGTGTCGGCGACCGCCCCGCCCCACAGTGCGAACGCCACCATGGGCACGAGGCCGGCCAGGCTGGCGTAGCCGACCCAGGCCGAGGAGTGCGTGATGTCGTAGATCTGCTTGGGTACGGCGACGGCGGTGAGCTGGCTGCCGACGGAGGTGACGATGGTCGACGACCACAGGCGCCGGTAGGCGGGGATGCGCAGGGGGCGGGTGTCCATCGCCCAGCGGCGCCAGCCGCGCCGGGGCGGGTCCGAGGCCGCCGGCTCGGCGGCCTCGGGCCGGGTGGTGCTGCTCTCGCTCGTGTCCACGGGTGTCCTGTTGCCGATAGAGGTTGCTCGCTACATCTTTTCGATTCGAGAGCCTAACTATCTCAGCATTTCCCGTGCACGCCGAGCCGTCGTCTCAGGATCCGGCGACCAGCGAGGCACCCAGCGCCAGCATGGTGACGGCGACCAGGCCGTCGAGCACGCGCCAGGCACCGGGCCGGGCCAGGTGCCGGCCGAGGAGCCGGGCGCCGAAGCCGAGGGCGGCGAACCAGCACAGGCTGGCGAGCGCGGCACCGAGCCCGAAGGTCCAGCGCAACGGGCCCCGGTCGGCGGCGAGGGAGCCGAGCAGGAACACGGTGTCCAGATAGACGTGCGGGTTGAGCCAGGTCATCGCCAGGCAGGTCAGCACGGCCCGCCTGCGCGAGCCCGTGGCCTCCCCGTCGGTGGCCAGGCCGGTGGCACCGGGCCGCAGGACCCGGCGGGCGGCGAGGGCTCCGTAGCAGAGCAGGAAGGCGCCGCCGACGATCCCGACCGCCCGCACCGTGCCCGGCCAGGCCACCACGACCGCGCCGACCCCGCCGACGCCGAGCGCGATGAGCACCGCGTCGGACAGGGCGCAGATGCCGACGACGGCGAGGACGGCGTCGCGGCGCACCCCCTGCCGCAGGACGAAGGCGTTCTGGGCGCCGATGGCGACGATCAGGGAGAGGCCGGTGCCGAATCCGGCGACCGCGGCGGTAAGGGCGTGGTTCATGCCTCGAACCTAAAAAGCCCGCTTCCGCAAGTACAGCTAAAGTTTCTTACGTATCTTTAGCAGTCGTGATGACGGAACTTCCCCTGGAGCAGGTGCGGACCCTGCTCGCCGTCGTGGACGAGGGCACCTTCGACGCCGCCGCGGCCGCCCTGCACGTGACTCCCTCGGCGGTCAGCCAGCGGGTCAAGGCGCTCGAACAGCGCACCGGCCGGGTGCTGCTGCAGCGGACCAAACCGGTGCGGCCCACCGAGTCGGGCGCGGTGCTGGTGCGGTACGCCCGGCAACTGGCGCAGCTGGAGCGGGACGCCTGGGGCGAGCTGGGGCTGAGCGGCGCCGGAGAGCCGACGCGCGTGCCGGTGGCGGTGAACGCGGACTCGCTGGCGACCTGGTTCCTGCCGGCGCTGACCCGCGTCGCGGGGCTCTGCTTCGAGCTGCACCGGGAGGACGAGGACCACACGGCGGCGCTGCTGCGCGAGGGCCTGGTGATGGCGGCGGTGACCTCCTCGCCCGATCCGGTGCCGGGCTGCACGGTCCGCCCGCTCGGCCGGATGCGCTATCTGCCCGCCGCCGCACCGGAGTTCGCCCGCGCCCAGGTGGGGGGACGGCCGCTCGCCGACGCCCTGACGCAGGTCCCGGTCGTCGTCTTCGACCGCAAGGACGACTTCCAGGACGGCTTCGTGCGCCGGCTGGGCCGTTCCTCCGCCGGTCCGTTCCGGCACTCCGTGCCCACCTCGGAGGGGTTCCTCGACGCGGTCGCCGCGGGACTCGGCTGGGGCATGATCCCGGAGGCCCAGGCCGGTCCGCTGCTGGCGCAGGGCCGGCTGGTGCTGCTCGCCGACGGGCAGTGGATGGACGTCACGCTGTACTGGCAGCAGTGGAGGCTCGACTCCCCCGCGCTGGCGGCGCTCGCCGACGCGGTGACGGCGACGGCGGCGCGGGCGCTGCGCACCTGAGCCCGCGCCGGCCCGGCTCCCGGACGACCCCGGCGCAGTACGGTGGGCCCGCGGCGGCGGCACCCGCGGGCGGCAGGTGCGCGCCCGGACTCCCCGCCGCCGGTGCCCGGCCGGGCACGGGCGTCCGCGTCCCAGCGGCCTTGCGTCCCCGGCCTGTTGAGCGCGTACGGCCCTGCCGCGGGGCCCGCGCCGAGCGTGACCGGATCGCGGTGGTCGCCCGATCCCTGTGCGGTTGCGTTGTTTCACGCCGTCCCCATCGGTCACCCGAAACCGAAGAACGCATTCGACAGGCACGGACGACTCGATCCGACCCAGGAGACTTCCATGCACAACTGGCGCGACCATGCCGCGTGCCGCAGCGAGGACCCCGATCTGTTCTTCCCCATCGGCACCACCGGACCCGCGCAGGTACAGGCCCAGCACGCCAAGGCGGTGTGCGGACGCTGCCCCGTCCGGGAGCAGTGTCTGGACTGGGCGCTGGACACGGGCCAGACCATCGGCATCTGGGGTGGCACGACCGAGCTGGAGCGCCGTGCGCTGCGACGCCGCATGCGTTCCCGGCCGCGCTCCGGGTGACCGCGATCGCGTGGCGGGGGCTCAGCGGCCCCCGCGGCGCAGGGTCCCCCACCTCCGCTCCTGCCGGGCCATCTCGGCCCTGGCCGCGTCGATCACCTCGTCGGCGATCCAGCACAGGGGCTCGACGTCGGCCACGAGCGGTTCGTTGTCGGGGCCCCGGCCCGTCTCCCGGCCCGTGAGGACCCAGGGGCGGACGCCGGGGCCCTTGTCGTGCGGCAGGTGTGCGTAGTCGTACAACCGGCGCGCCACCCACAGCTCCACGGACCGGTCCTCCCACCAGCCCTCGACGTCGAGCGGGTTCGCCGACAGCCCGGGCATCGGCACCCCGGTGAGCTCGTCGGTGCTCGACACTGCGTCAAGGTCGGTGCGGGGCCCCTTGGACCAGCGCACGTACAGCCCCCTGCGCCGTCGCACCAGGCCGGCGACGGCGGCGAGCGTGGACACGAGCGGCAGGTCCTCCGCCGTCCTCATGGCACGACCTCCCTCGGCTGCTCCCCACGGGCGACCGGAGTACCCCACTGCGCGCGACGGGAATCCGGTCGGCGTCGGCGGGGCCGCCGCCACCCCCCTCAGCCGGCGTCGGCGGGCCGCTCGGCCGCCGGGAGCAGCAGCGTGAAGACCGCGCCCGCGCCGGGCTCGCTCGCCGCCTCGGCGCTGCCGCCGTGGGCGGCGAGCAGGTGGCGCACGATGGGCAGACCGAGGCCGCTGCCGCCGGTGCGGCGGCTACGGGACTTCTCCGCGCGCCAGAACCGGTCGAAGACGTGCGGCAGGTCCTCGGCGGCGATGCCCGCCCCCGTGTCGGCGACGGTGAGGACGACGTCGTCGCCGTCCCGGCGGGCCTCGAGGGTGACCGTGCCGTCCGCGGGGGTGTGCCGCAGCGCGTTGGAGACCAGGTTCCCGAGGGCCTGCCGCATCCGCACCGGGTCGGCGTCCAGCCAGACGGCGGGGTCGGCCCCGGTGCGCAGCGCGACCCCGGCCGCGTCGGCGGCGACACGGTGCGCGGCGGCCACCTGGTCGAGCAGGTCGCCGGCGCGCAGCGGCTCGCGGTGCAGGCGCAGGGTTCCGGCGTCGGCCGCGGCGAGGTCCTGGAGGTCGTCGATGATGCGCTGGAGCACCAGCGACTCGTCGTGCAGGGAGGCGAGCAGGGCCGGGTCGGGGTCGACGACGCCGTCCCGGACGACCTCGAGCCAGCCGCGGATGTTGGTGAGCGGGCTGCGCAGCTCGTGCGCGATGTCGCTGACCATCGCCTTGCGCTGGGCCTCCAGTCGTTTCCGGCGTTCGGTCAGGTCGTTGAAGGCCTCGGCGAGGATGCCGGTCTCGTCCCGGGTGGTCACGGGCACGCGCACATGCAGCTCGGGCGGCTGCTGCGCGGCGGCGGTCAGCGCGCGCAGGGGCCGTACCAGCCTCATCGCGACGACGGCGGTCACGGCGACGGTGACGGCGAGAACCAGGCCGGCCGCGCCGACCACCTTGGCCTTGTTGGCCGGGGACATGTCGAAGCGGGAGGGGTTCTGGTCGCCGATGCCGAGGAACAGGTCGGCCACCGGGGCGACGTACGGCTCCAGTTGGGTGCGGCGGGCGGTCAGGACGCAGTGCTGGACGGCGCGCTCGGTGGCGCCGTCTCCCCGTTCGGCGTACTTGGCGAGGAGGTAGCGCCCGTCGAAGGGGTCCTTGCCGCTGGGGTCGAAGGTGAGGAACAGCGGCCCGCCGACGTCCACTCCGGCCTGCCGCAGACAGGGCCGGGCGAGGTCGGTGAGGGTGGCCAGGGCCGTGCGCTCGGTCGGGGTGGGGGTGTTGAGCTCGCCGTCCTCGCACGCCTCGGCACCGTACGAGGCGGGGTCGGAGCCGTCCGGGGTGCTGACGACGGGCCGTCCGCTCGCGGTCCGTACGACGGTGCTCCGGAGGCCGTGGCGCTCGTAGCAGCGCGTGCGCCTGGCGGCGAGCGCGTCCAGCGTGACGCGTTCCTTCGCCGGGAGCCGGTAGGGGCCCACCACGCGCGGGTCGATGCCGCTGAGCTGGGCGCCCGTCTCGGTGTAGGTGTCGGTGCGCAGCGGGTCGACGGCGGCGGCGGCCCGGGGTGGCAGCGGGGTGCCGCGCGGCGCGGAGTCGGCGACCAGGGTGCGGTCGGCGGTGGTCAGGGCGATCCGGCGGCCGGTCCGGGCGGCCAGCTCACGGACGGTGCCGCGGACGCCCGACCAGTCGGAGTGGGTGGCGGCGTAGCCGCTGAGCCGGGCCAGGATGCTGTTGTCGGCGGCGAGGTCCTGGCCCTGCTCCTCCTTCAGGGCGCTGGTGGTGGTGGTCACCGCGAGCCAGGCGGTGGCCGCCACCGAGCAGACGGCGATCAGGGCGGAGACGAACAGCAGCCGGACGAGGAGTCGTTTGCGCAGCGGTATCCGGCGCTTCACGGCCGGGCGCCGCTCAGCTTGTACCCGACGCCGAAGACGGTCAGCAGCCGTTTCGGCCGTCTCGGATCGGCCTCGATCTTGCGGCGCAGGTTCATGATGTGCACGTCGACGGCCCGTTCGGTGGAGGCCCGGTCGAGTCCGCGGGTGCACTGCAGCAGCTGGCGCCGGGTGAACACCCGGTCCGGCTCCCCTGCCATGGTCAGCAGGATCTGGAATTCGGCCGGAGTGCACTCCACGGGTACGCCGTCGCAGCGCACCTCGTACCGTACGGGGTCGACGCTGATCCCTGCGGCCCGCACGGCCGGGTCGTCGTCCCGGGCGCCGACGCCCCGTCCGCTGCGTCTGAGGACCGTGCGGATGCGGGCCATCAGCTCGCGCGGGCTGTACGGCTTGGTCATGTAGTCGTCGGCGCCGAGTTCGAGGCCGAGCAGGACGTCGTCCTCGGCGGAGCGGGCGGTGAGCATGACCACGGGGATCTCCGGGTCCTGCGCACCGGCGCGCAGCGCCCGGCACACGCCGAAACCGTCGATGACCGGGAGCATCAGGTCCAGGACGACGAGGTCGGGCCCGAGTCGGCGGGCGGCGTCGAGCGCCGCCGCGCCGTCGTGCACCACCGTGGCGGTGTGTCCCTCCGCCAGCAGGGTGCGGCGGATCAGTTCGGCCTGCTTCTCGTCGTCCTCGGCGACCAGCACATGTGCGCACACGAGTTCGGATCCTAGGCGGCTCAGCGGGCGAGCCAGTCGGCGTACCCCATGACGACGACCGGGTGCCGGGCCGGGTCGAGGGTGCGCAGGAGGTCCCTCATGTGGGCCTTGGCGACGCTGACGCAGCCGTGCGTGGGGCCGCCGTGGTCGACGTGCAGCCACACTCCCCCGCCCCGGCTCGGGCCGAGGGGCCGGGTCCAGTCCAGGGGTGAGGTGCCGGGCCTGCGGTTGTAGTCGATGGCGATGACGTAGTCGAAGGCCCCGTCAAGGGGTTCGCCCTCGAAGCCGGTGCCGGGCGAGTGGAAGCCGCGGGACCGGTGGTACGGGAGCCTGCTGCCGGGGTCGGGGAGCAGGCCCCCGGCGTCGGAGAGGGTGTAGACGCCGAGCGGGGAACGCAGGTCGCCGCCCATGTGGTGGGGGCTCCAGCCGCGCAGCGCGTTGTGGCCGGGCCAGGCGGCGCCGGCCTGCCAGCCGGTGGCGGTGCGCCGGTGCAGGACGACCGTGCACCGGTCGGAGTCCTTCCCGCGGCCGGTGACGACGACCGCCTGCTCGCAGCGCTCGGGTATCGCCGCCGACCTCGCGGTCCCGAGGCCGGGTATGCCCTGGGGGGCCTGCGGGGCCTCGATCCGGCCGGTGGGGGTGGGCACCGGAGGGGTGGGGGGAGTCCGCCGCTCGGTCGCCTCGGCTCCGCCGCCGCAGCCGGTGAGCAGCAGCGGGGAGGCGAGGAGTGCGACGGCGGTTCTGCGATGGATCATGAAGTCGAGACTGACCGACAGTTGTTTGGAACCGGTCAGGGTTCAGGGGAGGTTCGGCTTGCCTTTGCCGTACAGCCAGGCGTGCAGCAGCGGTTCGAGCCGCTTCCCGGACAGCTGCCCGGCGAGCCGCACGAACTGGGCCGTGGTGCCGTGGCCGCCCTGGTGTCCGGCCGCCCACGCGCGCAGGATCCGGAAGAAGTCCCGGTCGCCGACGGCCCGTCGCAGCTCGTGCAGGGCCATGGCGCCGCGGGCGTAGACGGGTGTGCCGAAGATGCTCCCGCCGCTGCCCGGGTCGCCGGGCGGGTAGGCCCACAGCGGGTCGCCGGCGGGGCGGGCGTAGAGCCCGTCGAAGGCCTTCTGGGCGCTGTCCCCGCCGTGCTGCTCGGCGTAGAGCCACTCGGCGTAGGTGGCGAAGCCCTCGTTGAGCCAGATGTCCTTCCAGGCGGTGAGCGAGACGGAGTCGCCGAACCACTGGTGGGCGCTCTCGTGGACGAGGGTGCCGAGGTCGGGTGCGGAGTCGTACAGCGGCCGGGTCTGGGTCTCCAGTGCGTAGCCGACGCCGGGGGCGTGGTCGACGACGGCCCCGGCTGCCCGGAAGGGGTACGGCCCGAACAGCTTGCTCTCCCAGGCGAGCACGGAGGGGAGCTTCTTCAGCACGGGCGCGGCGGCGCTCGCCTCCCGGGGATCGACGGCGTTGTAGACCTGGACGCCGTCGGGGGTGGTGTACCGCTCGGTCCTGAACTTCCCGACGGTGGCGGTGGCCAGGTAGGCGGCCATCGGCCGGGTCTCGCGCCAGCGGAAGGTGGTACGGCCGTGCGCGGTGCGCCGGCCGAGCAGGACGCCGTTGGCGACGGCGGTGCGTCCCTCGGGGACGGTGATCGTGAAGTCGTACGACGACTTGTCCTTGGGGTGGCTGTTCGCCGGGAACCAGGTCATGGCGCCCTGTGGCTCGCCCGCGACGAACGCGCCGTCGTCGGTGGGGATCCAGCCGTCCGCGGAACCGTCGGGGTCGGTGACCGGCTTCGGGATGCCGTGGTAGGCGACGGTGACGCGGAACTCCCGGCCCGCCCGCAGGGCGCGGCGCGGGGTGACGACGAGTTCCTGGCCGCCCTGCCGGAAGGCCGCCGCGGCGCGGTCGACCCTGACGCCGGTGACCGTCAGGCCGGAGAGGTCGAGGTCGAAGCGGGTGAGCGGCTGCGTGGTGCGGGCCGTGAGGACGGCCCTGCCGTCGAGGCGCCGGGACGCGGTGTCGTATCGCAGGGTCAGGTCGTAGTGGCGGACGTGGTAGCCGCCGTTGCCGCTGAGCGGGAAGTAGGGGTCGCCGGCGCCGGCGGTGCCGGTCGTGCCCGCCGCAGCGGGGCCGGCGGCGCCGATGAGGGCGGCCAGGGCGACGGGGAGGGTGGCGAGGACCGCCTCGCGAGGGAGGACGGCGGTGCGGCGGCGTACGGGCTGTCTGCGGGGTGGCGTCACATGCGCTCCTCGGGGGGTGGCTGATGATCGGCTGGCCGACAGACTAGGCGCGGTACGGGTCGGGCTCACCCCTCCTTCAGGTCAAGTGTCGCGCCCGGGCGGCCGCGGCCCGCCGCAGTAGGCTCGCGACGGAGTCCGCGACGGAAAGGCCCCGACCGTGAGCGTGCGTGTGCGCCGTATCTACGAACCGCCCGAGCCCGACGACGGACTGCGGGTGCTGGTCGACCGGCTGTGGCCGCGGGGGCTCGCGAAGGACGCGGCGCACGTGGACGAGTGGCCCAAGGGGCTCACCCCGTCGACCGAGCTGCGCACCTGGTACCACGCCGGGGGCTCCCACGACGAGTTCCGCAGCCGTTACGAGGCGGAGCTGGACGCCCCCGAGGCCGCCGAGCTCCTCGACGGCCTGCGCTCGGCTGCCCGCGAAGGGAGCGTGACCCTGCTGACGGCGTCGAAGGCACCGGAGCAGAGCCACGCCTCCGTGCTGGCGGAGCTGATCAAGGGCTGAGGTCGATCCCGGGCGAGGTCGCCCCCAGGTGAGTCGGGCCGCCGGGGTCAGCCCGTCTGCCGGGCCGCGTGCCGGCCCGCGGCCCGCCCCGAGAACAGGCAGCCGCCGAGGAAGGTGCCCTCCAGCGCGTTGTAGCCGTGCACGCCGCCACCGCCGAAGCCGGCCACCTCGCCCGCCGCGTACAGCCCCTCGATCGGCGTGCCGTCGGCGGCGAGGGCGCGCGAGTCGAGGTCGGTCTGGATGCCGCCGAGGGTCTTGCGGGTCAGTACGTGCAGCCGGACGCCGATGAGCGGGCCGGCCGCCGGGTCGAGGATGCGGTGCGGGCCGGCGACCCGGCCGAGCCGGTCCCCGAGGTAGCGGCGGGCGTTGCGGATGCCCTGGACCTGGGAGTCCTTGCTGTAGGGGTTGGCCATCTGCAGATCGCGGGCCTCGATCTGGCGGCGCACCTGGGCCGCGTCCAGCAGCGGTTTGTCGGTGAGGTCGTTCATCTTCCCGACCAGCTGCTCCAGGGTGCCCGCGGTCACGAAGTCCGCGCCCTTGTCGAGGAAGGCCCGCACCGGCGCGGGAGCGCCCTTGCCGAGCAGCCGGTCCCGCAGCACGGCCTTGCGGTTCCTTGGCGGTGATGTCCGGGTTCTGCTCGGAGCCGGAGAGCGCGAACTCCTTCTCGATGATCTTCCGGGTGAGGACGAACCAGGAGTGGTCGTACCCGGCGATGTCCTCGGTGGTGCGCAGGTACTTGAGCGTGCTCAGGGTGTCGTAGCCGGGCAGGCAGGGGTCGGGCAGCCGGCGGCCGAGGGCGTCGAGCCAGATGGAGGACGGGCCGGGCAGGATGCGGATGCCGTGGCCGGGCCAGACGGGGTCCCAGTTCTGCAAGCCCTCGGTGTAGTGCCACATGCGGTCCCGGTTGACCAGGCGCACGCCTGCCCCGGCGCTGATGTCGAGCATCCGGCCGTCGACGTAGGCCGGGACGCCGGTGACCATCTCGGCGGGGGGCGTGCCGAGCCGCTCGGGCCAGTAGCGGCGCACGATGTCGTGGTCGGCGCCGATGCCGCCGGTGGTGACGATCACGGCCTGGGCGGTCAGTTCGAAGTCGCCGGTCCGGTCGCGGTTGGAGGCGACACCGCGCGGCGAGGAGTCGTCGGCGAGGACCGTGCCGCGCACCCCGCGCGCCGTGCCGTCCTCGATGACCAGCTCGTCCACCCGGTGACGGTGGTGGAAGGCGAGCAGCCCGTCCCGGGCGGCCTGGCGGGCGTACCGCACGAACGGCTCGACCACGCCGGTGCCGGTGCCCCAGGCGATGTGGAAGCGCGGGACGGAGTTGCCGTGCCCGTCCGCCCTCAGGTCGCCGCGCTCGGCCCAGCCGACGGTCGGCAGCAGCTCGATGCCGTGTCCCTGCAGCCAGGAGCGCTTCTCGCCGGCCGCGAACCCGACGTAGGCGCGCGCCCAGCGCACCGCCCAGGAGTCCTCGTCGTCCAGCCGGTCGAACTGCGCGCTGCCCTGCCAGTCGTTCCAGGCCAGGTCGAAGGAGTCCTTGATGCCGAGCCGGCGCTGCTCGGGCGAGTCGACGAGGAAGAGCCCGCCGAAGGACCAGAACGCCTGGCCGCCGAGGTTGGCGGCGTTCTCCTGGTCGACCAGGGCCACCCTGCGGCCCCGGCTGGTGAGTTCGTGCGCCGCGACCAGGCCGGCGAGACCCGCTCCGACGACGATGACGTCCGCGTCCATGGCGTCCGTGTCCTTCCTCAGATCCTCGATGGGGAGCCGCTGCCGTCCGTGAGCAGCGCGGTGAGCAGCTGTTTCAGCCAGACCCGGGCGGCTTCGACGTCCTTGTCCAGCAGCAGTTGGGTGGTGACCCCGTCGTAGGCGGCGACCACGGCGTGTGCGGCGCCGTCGGGGTCGCCGAGGACGGCGGGGAGATCGGTGTGGCCGCGGGCCCGGGAGAGCCGGTCGGCGATGGCCCGGCGGAGCCGGGCGCGGTGGTCGAGCAGGGCGCGGGCGACGGCGGCGTCACGGGCGGCGTGCACCAGGAAGTCCGTCTTGACCAGCAGCCAGTCCACGTCGAGCAGCAGCACCTCGGTGACCCGGTCCACGGAGGCGCGGACGTCGAGGTCGGGGCCCTCCTGGGCGAAGGCGTCGGCCACCTGGGCGGCGATGAGGTCGGCGCGCTCCTGGTAGAGGGCGAAGAACAGCTCGTCCAGGGTGGCGAAGTTGGAGTAGAAGGCACCGCGGCTGAACCCGGCGGCCTCGCAGACCTCCTCGATGGACACCCGTCCGAAGCCCTTGGCGGCGAACACCTGGAACGCGGCGTCGAGCAGCCTGGCACGAGTGCGGACCCGGCGCCGGGTGACGCGTTTCGGTGTGTCTTCCATCGGCGGCGTGCTCCTTCGGCGATTCGATACGCGAATGTATCCGATACATCGATGTATCGAAAGAGCGTGCACGAGGCCGGATCGCTCGCGGCCCGCACGGCCCGGTGAGGCCCGCACGGCTCAATGGGAACGTATTTTCGATTCAGGAGTACGCTGGACCCATGTCCACGCACCTCCAGGGCTCCTTGTTCGACCAGACCGACGAGATGCGGCTCGGCCCGCTGGACGGTCTGCGCCGGACCCAGCTGGGCGCCGGCGCCTGGATCGACGTCCTGCCCGGCTGGCTGAGCGGGGCCGACGCCCTGTTCGAGAAGCTCGCGGCGGACGTCCCGTGGCGGGCGGAACGGCGGAAGATGTACGACAACGTGGTGGCCGTGCCGCGCCTGCTGGCCTTCTACGGCGCGCTCGACCCGCTGCCCGACCCGGTGCTGGACGAGGCCCGCGACGCGCTCTGCGCGCGCTACGCGGGCGAGCTGGGCGAGCCGTTCACCACCGCCGGACTGTGCTTCTACCGCGACGGCCGGGACAGCGTCGCCTGGCACGGGGACCGGATCGGGCGGGGCGCCCGCGAGGACACGATGGTCGCGATCCTCTCCGTCGGCGCGCCGCGGGACCTGCTGCTGCGCCCGGCGGGCGGCGGCTCGACGGTGCGGCGCCCGCTGGGACACGGCGACCTCATCGTGATGGGCGGCTCCTGTCAGCGCACCTGGGAGCACTGCGTGCCGAAGACCAGCCGGGCCACCGGGCCCCGCATCAGCATCCAGTTCCGGCCGCACGGTGTGCGCTGACGGCCGCGCCCACCCTCTTGCGCAGGGCGGTGCGACATCTGGTTGGCTGTCCCGCGACGATCAGCCGCCCAGGGGCCCCGGAGAGATCATGACCGCAGACGTACGCCAAGTCGCCGAAGACACCTACCTGGTGCACGGTCACCACACCAACTGGGTCATCCTCAAGGACGGCGACGCCGTCACGCTGATCGACACCGGGTACCCCGGAGACCGGCAGGGGCTCCTCGAATCCCTGGCGGCGGTGGGGAGTTCACCGGACGCGGTGGCCGCCGTGCTGATCACCCACGCGCACAACGACCACCTGGGCTCGGCCGAGTACCTGCGCTCGGCCCACGGCACCCCGGTGTATCTGCACCCGGCCGAAGTCCCGCACGCGCGAAGGGATTTCCTCCATCAGGCCACCATCGGTGACGTGGTGCGCAACGCCTGGCGGCCCGGTGTCGTGTCGTGGGCGCGGCATGTCGTCCAGGTGGGCGGTACGCAGCACAACCCGGTCACCGCTCCCGAGCCGTTCCCCGGCGAGGGCCCGCTCGACCTGCCGGGCCGTCCGGTCCCGGTGCACACGCCCGGCCACACGGACGGCCACTGCGTCTACCACCTGCCCGGGTCGGGCATCGTGATCTCGGGCGACGCCCTGGTCAGCGGGCACGCGACCGCACGGGTCAAGGGCCCGCAGATCCTCCTCGACTTCTTCCACCACGAGCGTGCCCAGGTCGTGGCCTCCCTGGACGTGATCGGCGCACTCGAGGGCGACACGCTGCTGCCCGGGCACGGGCCGGTCCACCGGGGCCCGGTACGGGCGGCGGCGGAGCAGGCCCGGGACCGGGCCTCCTAGAACGGGCGCGCGGGGCCTTAGGGTTCGTGCCATGGCCTTGCAGATCAGCGCCACGAACCCGGAGCACCCCGCGCTCCTGCTCGCCCTGCCCTGGGACGTCCCTCTGGAGGAGTGGCCCGAGGAGTACCTCGTGCCCCTGCCCCGTGGCATCTCCCGCCATGTCGTGCGGTACGCGCACGCCGGCGACGAGGTGATCGCCGTCAAGGAGCTGGCCGAACGGCCCGCGCTGCGCGAGTACGGGCTGCTGCGCGATCTGGACCGGCTCGGCATCCCGGCCGTCGACCCGCTCGCGGTGATCACCGGCCGCACCGACGGCTCCGGCGCGCCGCTGGAGCCGGTGCTGGTCACCCGGCATCTGCGCGGCTCGATGCCGTACCGGTCGATGTTCGAGACGACCATGCGCCCGGCGACCATGCACCGGCTCATGGACGCCCTCGCCGTGCTGCTGGTGCGGCTGCACCTGGCCGGGTTCGCCTGGGGCGACTGCTCGCTGTCCAACACCCTGTTCCGGCGGGACGCGGGCGCCTACGCCGCCTATCTGGTGGACGCCGAGACCGGTGATCTGCATCCCCGGCTGAGCCCGGGGCAGCGGGAGTACGACCTCGAGCTGGCCCGGGTGAACATCAGCGGGGAGCTGCTGGACCTGGAGGCGTCCGGCGCGCTGCACCCGTCCGTCGACCCCGTGGAGTTCGGGCACGAGATCTGCACCCGCTACCAGGGACTGTGGCAGGAGCTGACCCGCACGTCGGTGTATCCGGCGGGCAAGTACCACTACATCGAACGCCGGATCCGCCGCCTGAACGAACTCGGCTTCGACGTCGCCGAGATGCAGATCGAGCACTCCTCGGGCGGCGACTCGGTCACCTTCGTGCCCAAGGTGGTCGACGCCGGGCACCACCAGCGCCAGCTGCTGCGGCTGACCGGCCTGGACGCCGAGGAGAACCAGGCGCGGCGGCTGCTGAACGACCTGGAGAGCTGGATGGCCACCCAGGACGACCACGCGCCCGGCGACCCCCTGGCCGCCCGGCCCGAGGTGCTGGCCCACCGCTGGGTCCGGGACGTCTTCCGGCCCACCGTGCGCGCCGTCCCCCCGGAACTGCGCGGCTCCATGGACCCGGCCGAGATCTACCACGAACTCCTCGAACACCGCTGGTACCTGTCCGAGCGCGCGCAGCACGACACAGGCCTCGACACCGCCGTCACCGACTACATCGAGAACGTCCTGCCCAAGGCCCGGGCCACCCTGGAGCCCACCACCCCCGACTGACTCACTCGTGCGGGACCACGGCCACCGGGCACTCGGCGTGGTGCAGCACCCCGTGCGCGACCGAGCCGATCCGGGCGCCGACCGCCGTACGGTGCGCCCGGCGTCCGACGACCATGAGCTGGGCGTGCCCCGCCACCGAGAGCAGCACCTGCGCCGCACTGCCCATCTCGACGTGCTCGGCGACGGGCACGTCCGGGAACCGCTCCCGCCACGGCTGCAGGGCCTCGGCCAGCGCCTGGCGCTCGTACGGCTCGAGGCCGCCCACGTCGTCCAGCAGCTTCAGCGAGCCGGGGCTGTAGGCGAAGACCGGCGGCAGGGTCCAGGCCCGCACGGCCCGGACGGTCGCGCGGCGGGCCGCCGCGGTCTCGAACGCGAACCTCAGCGCCTCCGCGCTGTCCTCGGGTCCGCCGTGCTGGCCCACGACCACGTCCCGCCCGGCCGCCTCGGCCGCCGGCCGGTCCTCGGCGCGGACCAGGACCACGGGCCGGGTCGTCTCGGCGATCACCTGCTGGCCGACCGAGCCCAGCAGGAAGCCCAGGACGCGCCCGTGGCCGCGCGAGCCGAGCACCAGCATCTCGGCCTCCGCCGCCGCCCCGGCCAGCGCCTCCGTGGCCTGGCCCTCGACGACGTCCACACTCACCGTCAGCTCCGGATGGAGCCCGGAGACCTTGCGCACGGCCTCCGCCACGCCTTCGGACACCCACCCGTGCTGGGTCTCCCGGTCGGCGGCGGCCGGCGACTCGGCGTAGCGCCAGGCGTGCACGACCCGCAGGGGCAGCCCCCGGCGCACGGCCTCGCGCGCCGCCCAGTCCAGCGCGGCCACACTCTCCTCCGTACCGTCCACCCCTGCCGTGATCGGGCGTGTCATGCGCGGGCCTCCTCGTCATCGCTCGCTCGTGGTGCTCATGCCCACTTTCGAGCACGTCGCGCACGGGCACGACGATCTTTCGAGCGGAGAGCGAAGCCCGGCGATCGAACATACGATGGCTTCGAACCGGTGCGGTGCCGGCGGCACCGTCCCGTGGATCCAACCGCTCGGGGTGGGAGAGGCATGGCACAGGCCGCCGACACAGCGCGGACCGTCATTCTGACCGTGGACGACGACCCGGGGGTCTCCCGCGCCGTCGCCCGGGATCTCAGGCGGCGCTACGGCGAGTCGTACCGGATCGTGCGCGCGGAGTCCGGGGAGTCGGCACTGGACGCGCTGCGCGAGCTGAAGCTGCGCGGCGACCTGGTGGCGGTGATCCTGGCCGACTACCGGATGCCGCAGATGAACGGCATCGAATTCCTGGAGCAGGCGCTCGACGTGTACCCGGGGGCCCGACGAGTGCTGCTGACCGCGTACGCGGACACCAACGCGGCGATCGACGCGATCAACGTGGTCGATCTCGACCACTACCTGCTCAAGCCCTGGGACCCGCCGGAGGAGAAGCTCTACCCGGTCGTGGACGACCTGCTCCAGGCGTGGCGCAGCAGCGCCTACAAGCCCGTGCCCAGCACCAAGGTCGTGGGGCACCGGTGGTCGGCGCGGTCCTCGGACGTCCGGGAGTTCCTGGCCCGCAACCAGGTGCCGTACCGCTGGTACTCGGTGGACGAGCCGGAGGGCCGGCGGCTGCTGGCCGCCGCCGGGCAGGACGGGCAGCGGCTGCCGGTGGTGGTCACCCCGGACGGCGCGGCGCTGGTCGAGCCCGAGGCGCCGGAGCTGGCCGCGCGGGTGGGGCTCGCGACGACACCGACGGCCGACTTCTACGACCTCGTCGTGATCGGCGGCGGCCCCGCCGGACTCGGCGCCGCCGTGTACGGCGCCTCGGAAGGCCTCAGGACCGTGCTGGTGGAGCGGTCGGCGACCGGCGGGCAGGCCGGGCAGAGCTCCCGGATCGAGAACTACCTCGGCTTCCCCGACGGTGTCTCCGGCGCCCAGCTCACCGACCGGGCACGGCGGCAGGCGGCGAAGTTCGGCGCCGAGATCCTGACCGCGCGCGAGGTGACCGGTCTGGAGGTCAACGGCGCCGCCCGGATCGTACGGTTCGCGGACGGCTCGGCGATCGCCGCGCACAGCATCATCCTGGCGACCGGAGTGCAGTACCGGCAGCTGGAGGCGCAGGGCTGCAGGGACCTCACCGGCTGCGGGGTGTTCTACGGCTCGGCACTGACCGAGGCGGCCTCCTGCCAGGGGCAGGACGTCTACATCGTCGGCGGCGCCAACTCGGCGGGCCAGGCGGCGATGTACCTGTCCCGGGGCGCCAAGTCGGTGACGCTGCTGGTGCGCGGACCGGACCTGTCGGCGTCCATGTCGTACTACCTGATCCAGCAGATCGCCGAGGCCCCGAACATCTCCGTGCGCAGCCGTACGGTCGTGGACGCGGCCCACGGTACGGACCGCCTGGAGCGGCTGACGCTGCGCCACACCGTGACCGGAGAGAGCGAAGTGGTCGACGCCCAGTGGGTGTTCGTGTTCATCGGCGCCGCCCCGCTGACCGACTGGCTCGGCGACAGCGTGCTGCGTGACGAGCGCGGGTTCATCCTGGCCGGACCCGACCTGACCACCGACGGGCGGCCGCCGGCCGGCTGGGAGCTGGACCGTCCCCCGTACCACCTGGAGACCAGCGTCCCCGGCGTGTTCGTGGCGGGCGACGCCCGCGCCGAGTCCGCCAAGCGTGTCGCGTCCGCCGTCGGAGAGGGAGCCATGGCCGTCATGCTCGTCCACCGGTACCTGGAGCAGTCATGAGCGGGCAGGTCGTGCCGTGCAGCCCGAAGGAGATCGGCTCGCTGTTCCTCTTCGAGAAGCTGAGCCCCGAGCAGCTCGGGCGGCTGTGCTGCGAGGGGCGGGTGGAGCTGTTCCAGCCCGGTCCGGTGTACACCGAGGGCGACCCCGCCACCTGTTTCTTCGTGATGATCGAGGGCTCCGTCGTGCTCTCCCGCCGGGTCGGCGGCGACGACGTGGAGGTGTCCCGCACCTCGCAGCGGGGGGCGTACGCGGGGGCGATGCAGGCGTACCTCGGCGACCGGGTGCGGCAGGTGTACACCAACTCGATGCGGGTGACGGAGCCGACGCGCTTCTTCGTGCTGCCGGCGGACATCTTCGCGGACGTGATGAGCGAGTGGTTCCCGATGGCCGTACACCTGCTGGAGGGCCTGTTCTTCGGCGTGAAGAACACCCAGGCCGCCGTCGGGCAGCGGGAACGGCTGCTGGCGCTCGGCTCGTTGTCGGCCGGGCTCACGCACGAGCTCAACAACCCCGCGGCGGCTGCCGTCCGGGCCACCGCGACGCTGCGCGAGCGGGTGGCCAAGATGCGGCACAAGCTGGCCGTGATCGCCGAGGGGCCGTTCACCCGGGACGTCCTGGCGAACCTGGTCGAGATCCAGGAGCGGACCGCCGAGCGGGTCGCCAAGGCACCGGTGCTCAGTCCGCTGGAGGCCGCCGACCGGGAGGACCTGCTCACCGACTGGCTGGAGGACCACGGCATCGACCACGGCTGGCAGATCTCCCCCACCTTCGTGCAGGCCGGACTCGACGTCGACTGGCTGGAGCAGGTCGCCGCGGCCGTGGGCGAGGAGATCCTGCCGGGGGCGGTCGGGTGGCTCAACTACACCGTCGAGACCGAGCTGCTGATGACCGAGATCGAGGACTCCACCACCCGTATCTCGCACCTCGTCGACGCGGCCAAGCAGTACTCGCAACTGGACCGGGCGCCCTACCAGGTGGTGGACGTGCACGAACTCCTCGACAGCACCCTGCTGATGCTGTCCGGGAAGATCGGGCCCGGCATCGAGGTCGTGAAGGAGTACGACCGCGCGCTGCCGCCGGTGCCCGGCTACCCGGCGGAGCTGAACCAGGTGTGGACCAACCTCATCGACAACGCGGTCTCCGCCATCGGCAGCGCCGGCGGACAGGGCACGGTGACGGTCCGGACCGCGATCGACCACGAGCGGGCGCTGGTGGAGTTCCGGGACACCGGTCCCGGCGTGCCCCCGGAGATCAAGGACCGGATCTTCGACCCGTTCTTCACCACCAAACCGGTCGGCGAGGGCACCGGGCTCGGCCTGGACATCTCCTGGCGGATCGTCGTCAACAAGCACCACGGCACCCTGCGGCTCGAGTCGGTGCCCGGCGACACCCGCTTCCAGGTGCTGCTGCCACTGACCGCCGAGACGCCCGAGACACCCGAGACGGCTGAGGCACTCGAGTCGGCCGAGACGCCCGGCTCGCCCCGCTCGCCCGAAGAGCAACCGGAGGAGACCGTATGAGCACCGCCGACGGAATCGACCCCAGCGTCCCGCCCAGCGGTACCGGCTGCGTCGAGTGCGACGAGGCGGGCGGCTGGTGGTTCCATCTGCGCCGCTGCGCCCAGTGCGGGCACATCGGATGCTGCGACGACTCCCCCGCCAAGCACGCCACCGCCCACTACCGGGCGACCGGGCACCCGGTCATCCGCAGCTTCGAGCCGGGCGAGGGCTGGTTCTGGAACTACGCCACCGACGAGATGTACGCCTCCGGTCCCGAACTCGCCGCTCCGGCCGGCCATCCCGCCGACCAGCCGGTCCCCGGTCCGGCGGGACGGGTGCCGGCGAACTGGGCCGAGATCCTGCGCTGAACCGTCCGCGCAGGCTCGGGCCGGGGCTGTCGGTGGCGCGTGCCAGGATGGAGGCGTGTCGCAGACCGCCTTCACCACATCGCCGTTGATCGGCCGGGACGAGGAACTGGCCCGGCTGACGGGCGTGCTGGAACGGGCCCGGGGCGGCGAGGCGCGAGCGGTGCTGCTCGCCGGGGACGCGGGGGTCGGCAAGACGCGGCTGCTGGACGAGGTCGCCGTGCGGGCGACGCGGACCGGGACCACCGTGGTCACCGGCCACTGTGTGGACCTCGGCGATGTCGGCCTGCCGTACCTGCCGTTCACCGAGATACTTGGCGTGCTCGCCGCCGACGAGCGCTTCACGGGCGTCCTGGCCGCGCACCCCGCGGTGGACCGGCTGCTCGGCGGGGGCGCGGACGCCGTGGGCGGACCCGACGCGCGGCTCCGGCTCTTCGAGGACGTGGCCGGACTGCTGGCCGATCTGGCAGCCGTGGCACCGCTGCTGCTCGTCCTGGAGGACCTGCACTGGGCCGACCAGTCCTCCCGTGATCTGTTGCGGTTCCTGCTCAGCCGCGGCGTGCCGCACCGGCCGGGCGCCGGCACACCGGACCGGCGGCTCGCGATCCTCGCCTCCTACCGCGCCGACGACCTGCACCGCCGCCACCCGTTGCGGCCCCTCCTGGCCGAACTGGTGCGGTTGCCGGCCGTGGAGCGGCTGGAGCTGCGCCCGCTGCCGGATCCGCAGGTCGCCCGGCTGGTGCGGGCCCTGGAGGACCAGCCCCTGCCGGAAGCCGTCGTGCGCGGCATCGTGGCCCGCGCGGAGGGCAACGCGTTCTACGCGCAGGAGCTGCTCGCCGCGGCCGACGGGGACGCCTCCGGTGCGAGCGGAGCGGAGAGTGCGGGCGAGTACGCCCGCGGGGTGCCCAGCGGGCTCGCCGAGCTGCTGCTCATCCGGGTCGAGCAGCTGCCGGAGACCGCCCAGCAGGTGCTGCGGACCGCCGCGGTGGCCGGACGCCGGGTGGAGCACGATCTGCTGCGCGACGCGGCAGGACTGCCCGAGGACGGGCTGGAGGCGGCGCTGCGGGAGGCTGTCGGGCGGCAGCTGCTCGTCCCCGGGGACGGCGGGACGTACGCCTTCCGGCACGCCCTGACCCGCGAGGCGGTCTACGCCGACCTGCTGCCCGGTGAGCGGTCCCGGCTGCACGGCGCGTACGCCCGGCTGCTCACCGCCCGCGGCCGTGTTCCCGAGACCGCGGCGGAGCGCGCCCATCACTCCCGCGAGAGCCATGACCTGCCCGAGGCGCTCGCGGCCTGCCTGGAGGCCGCCGACCACGCCCGGCGGCTCGGCGCCCCCGCCGAGGAGCTGCGCCATCTGGAGACCGCCCTGGACCTGTGGCCGTCGGTGCCGGTGCCGGTGCGGCCCGAGTCGGAGGGGCTGGACCGGATCACGCTGACCCTGCGCGCCTCGGCGGCGGCCGCGCACGCCGGGGACGGCCACCGGGCGGTGGCGCTGACCCGCGCGGCGCTCGCCGGGATCGGCCCGGACTCCGACTCGGAGCTGGCGGCCCGGGTGCGGTACACGCTCGCCGGGAACCTGCTGACCGTGGACAGCCTGACGGCTGCGTTCCGGCACAGCAGCGAGGCGTTGGAGATGATTCCCGCCGAGCCGCCCTCGCGGACCTGGGTGTGGGCGGCGGCCACGCATGTGATGGCGGCCCGTCAGGTCGGCCAGGACGAGACGGCGTTGCGCGTGGCCCGCCGGGCCCTGGCCGTCGCCGAGGAGCTGGGTCTGCGCGCCGCCCGGGCCGATGTGCTGATCTCGCTGGCCGGGCTGGAGGGCGGTGGCCGGCGCAGTCGGGAGGGCCTGGAGCTGCTGCGCCGGGCCCGGGAACTGGCCCGTGCCGCCGAGGACGCGCCGGTGGAGATGCGGGCGCTGTTCAACCTGGCCATGGGTGCCTTCGAGGCGGGCGACCGGCAGGGGTGCCTGCCGGTGCTGGCCGAGGGCCTGGAGCGGGCACGCCGGGCCGGCCTGCTGTCCTCGGCGTATCCGCTGGGGATGCGCTATCTGCAGCTGCTGGTGCTGTACTCGCTGGGCCACTGGGAGGAGTGTCTGCGTGCCGCGGCGGAGGCGGCGGCCACGCTCCCTCCTGCGGGCGCGGGCTGTGCGACGGGTCCCGTCCTGTACGTGGCGCTGGGCCGCGGTGACGACAGCGCGGGGGCGCGGGCCCGGGCCCTGCTGGACGGCCCCTTCGACTGGATGGGCACGCTCGTCGCCGGGGTCGTCCTCACCGACATCGCCTCGCGGCAGGGGGATCCGGACCGGGCCCTCGGGCATCTGCGGGCGACGACCGGGGCGCTGGCCGACGGTACGGCGCGGCAGCCGGGCGTGACGGTCCGGCTCGCCGCGCTGTGCCTGGCGGGGATAGCCGACCGGACGGCCGGCCGGCACCCCGGCGGCGACGGTGACCTCGCCCGCTGGACGGACACCGCGGCGGAGCTGGTGGAGCTGGCGCGGGCCACCGCCGGGCAGGACCATGAGGGGCGGGTGCAGGGCCCGGAGGGGCAGGCGTGGCTGGCCCGCGCGGAGGCGGAGTGGGCGACGGTCGTCTCCGGTCCGGATCCGGCCGCGTGGGAGAAGGCGGTCGCCGCGTTCGAGTACGGCGACGTGTACGAGCTGGCGCGGTGCCGGGTGCGGTACGCGCAGGCGCTGCTGGCCACGGAGCGGCGTACGGAGGCGACGGAGCAGGCGCGGCTGGCCCGGGAGACGGCGGTCCGGCTGGGTGCGGCCCCGCTGCTGGAGCGGATCGAGGAGCTGACCCGGCAGGGCCGCCTCACGGCCTCCCCCGCCGTATCGCTCACCGCGCGGGAGCGGGACGTCCTGCGGCTCCTGGCGCGGGGCCGCAGCAACCGGCAGATCGGCGAGGAGCTGTTCATCACCGGCAAGACGGCCAGCGTGCACGTGTCCCACATCCTCGCCAAGCTCGGCGCCGCGAGCCGTACGGAGGCGGTGGCGATCGCCCACCGCACGGGGCTGATCGCACCGGAGACACCCGGCTCGGGGTGACGCGGGCGGGTCCGAGGCCGACCGGGGCGCGGGGAGACGGCAGGGCGGGGTGAGCCACGCGAGAGACCGCAGACCGGGGTGAGCCACGAGGGAGACCGCAGAGCGGGGTGAGCCGGACGAGGCCGGACGGGCCGTGCCGGGCGGAGGGAGCCAGCCGGGGCGCGGGGAGCCAGCCGGGGTGGGACGAACTGGGCGGGCCCGCTGGCCGGACGAGGCGGGATGGGCCGGGCGGGACGCGGGGAGCGGGGCCGGGTGGAGGAAGCCGGCCGGGTGGAGGGGCGGCGGCCGGGGCGCGGGGAGTCAGGCAGGGCGGGGACGAGTCGCGCGAGGCCAGCTGGCCGGACTGAGGCCCGATGGGTCCGGTCGCGGCCGAGAAAGCCTGCCGGGGTGCAGGGAGCCCCGGCAGGGCAGGACGAGACCGACCGTGACACGAGCCACGCGCCCCAGGGCCGGACGAGGTGGGCATGGGCCCGGCGAGGCCCAGGAACCCGGTCGCGGCCGAGAAAGCCCGCCGCGGTGCAAGGAGCCCCGGCAGGGCAGGACGAGACCGACCGTGACACGAGCCACGCGCCCCAGGGCCGGACGAGGTCGGCTGAGGCACGGGGAGCCCGGCGGGGCGAGGTCAGCGGGCGCAGTGCAGGGTGTTCGGGTTCACGGCGTCGGCCAGGGCGCGCATGCCCCGGTCGTTCGGGTGGATGTGGTCGCCGCCGTCGAAGGCCGGTGACAGGCGCTCGGGGTCGTGCGGGCTGCGCAGGGTCCGGTCGAAGTCGGTGACGGCGTCGGCGTCCCGGCCGGTGCGGAGGAAGTGGTTGACCTCCTGTCGGACGGATTCGGCGGCCGGGTCCCATTCCGGCCACCCCTTGAACGGCCCGACGGTGGCGGCGACCACGCAGATGCCGGCCGCGTGCGCCCGCCGGATGATCTTCCGGTACCCGGCGATCAGGTCGGCCGCGGTGACGCCGGTGTGGGCCTTGAGGTCGTTCACCCCCTCGAAGAGGAAGAGGGTCCGCACACCGGGCTGGGAGAGGACGTCCCGGTCCAGGCGGTGCAGGGCGCTCTGTCCGGCGCCGTCCGCGAGGACCTTGTTGCCCGCGATGCCCTCGTCGGCGACCCCCTTGACGTCCGTGCCGGAGCCGTCGAGACGCCGGGCCAGGTAATCGGGCCAGCGGTGGTCGAGGTCGGGGGTGGACTGCCGGCCGTCGGTCAGGGAGTCGCCGAGCGCGGCCACGGCTCCGGTGGCCGCGCTCGACGGTCGTACGGCGACGGCGTCGAGGTACCACCAGGAGTCGGTCGTCCGCGTCCAGCCGGCGCCGCCCTCCTCGGCGGTGTGGCCGCCCTGCGCGGTGTACGACGTCTGCAGCGCCATCCCGTGGCCGCTCGCCGGGCCTGCCGCGTCGGGGGTGCGGAGGCTGACGACGAGGTCGGTGCCGGCCGGGATCCTGCCGGGCAGCGGGTCGCTCCAGGCGACGGCGCCCGCCGGGACGGTCACCGTGCGGGCGCCCTTGAAGGTCAGCGGCCGGTTGCTGCCCGGTCGCAGCGCGGGGCCCCGGCGGCGCAGGCCGGCGTGGACGCCGTCCAGGGTCAGCGGGCGGTCGCCGAAGGCGTTGGTCAGGCGCACCCGCAGGTCGCTGCCTCCGACGCTGGTGTGGACGATCATCCGGTAGCCCTGGTCCGCGGTGCCCTCCCCGATACGGTCCGCGCTCGCCGCCCAGGTGACGACGCCGGAGGGCCGGGAGGCGGACGGCGGCGGGTGGGTGGCGGCCCGCGCGGGCCCCGAGTGACAGGCGACGGCCGTCACCAGGGCGGCGGCGACGCGGCAGCCGCGTCCGAGCCGACCGGTCATGAGGCGGGATCCCGGCGTGTGACGGACCTCCCGGGCCGTCCGCCCGCCGTCCGGGACGTGACTGCGTACCCCACGGTCGTCATGATCCCGCCGATGCCGCGGTTCCGCACCTGCGGCGGCGTTCCGCCCTGCCGGCTCGGGCCGCCGAGAACGGCGACGGGGGTCGTCGGGGGACATCCGCTCCTCCAGCCGGCCGGTCGTCGGGCTCGGCACGGCCGGGTACGGCCGCGCGCGGGGTCGCCGACGGCCGGCGCTGTCCTCGGCGTCCCTCTCCCACTGTGCCGCAGGGGTACGGCAGTTGCCGAAGCGGCGTCCGGCCCCGGACGGGCGGATGCCCCGCGCGGGGCGCGGGGCATCCGGTGGTGCGGTGTGCGTCGGCGTCCGTCAGTGGTGGGCGGCCGGCGTGTTGGCGACGGTGACGTTGACCGCGGCCCACGCCTTGTCGACCGTCTTGTACTCGGTGCTGTTCGCGCCGTACAGGTCCTTGGCCGCCTTCAGCGTCGCGACGCGCGCGTCGTGGAAGGAGGTGGTGGAGACCATGTAGCGGGTGAGCGCACGGTAGAAGATGGCGGTGGCCTTGGTACGGCCGATGCCCTTGACCGAGACGTTGTGGTAGGTCGGCGAGTTGTAGGTGACGCTGCCGATCTTCTTCTTGCCGCTGCCCTCGGCGAGGAGGTAGTAGGCGTGCGAGGAGACGCCGGAGCCGGCGTGGACCTCGGTGATCTCGGTCTCCGGCGACCAGTAGTCGATCGTGCCCTCGAGCTTGTCGAGCGAGGGGTGGTCCAGGCGGCGCAGGAACTTCTGGGCGAGGCCGAGCTTCTCGCCGATCAGGTAGTCCGGCGTGTCCTTGGCGTTCTTGGCGTAGAACTCGACGTTCGAGCCGAAGATGTCCGCGAGCGACTCGTTCAGCGCGCCGGCCTCGCCGTACTGGTTGCCGTCCGGGTCGACGTAGCTCGGCTGCAGGTCGGCGGTCGCCTCGACCACGCCGTGCGTCAGCTCGTGACCGGTGACGTCGAGGACGACGAGCGGCTTCTTGAACATCCGGCCGTCGCCGTCGCCGTACAGCATGCAGTTGCAGTCCGGGTCCCAGAAGGCGTTGGCGACCTTCCTGCCCCAGTGGACCATGCCCTGGGCGGGCTTGCTGTTGTTCGCGATGCCCTTGCGCCCGAAGGTGCCCTTGTAGAAGTCCAGCGTCTTGGTGATGCCGTACTGGGCGTCCGCGGCGGCGCTGGCACGGCTCGTGGTCTTGCCGTTGCCCCACACGTTGGTCGTGTTGGTGAACTTCGCGCCGGAGCTGAACTTCTCCGACTTCGAGCCCTTCGCGTCACGCGTCTCGGTGCCGTACCGGCTCGGGTCCTTGAGCTGGTAGTGGCCCTTCGAGGTGGCCGTGGTGGTCAGGCCGACGCTGCCCACGAAGAGGGTCTTGCCGGTGCCCTTGGCGGACGTCGGGTAGTGCGTGACGCCGGAGAGGCCCGAACCGAGCAGACCCGAGGGCGCGGCGGTGGCGGTGCCGGTCGCCGGGTCGATGGTCTCGCCGCGCTTGCGCAGGGTGTCGATCAGCTTCGGCGAGAGGAACTCGTCGCTGTTCGGGGTGTTGCTGCGCACCTTGCCGGTGACGGCGTCGATGACGACGGTGCTGGAGGTGCCCTGTTCGGTCACCGTCACCTGGTAGGCGAGGGCCGCGGAACCGCCGCGGACGTCGACGACGAGCCGGGCGGTGCCCGCGTCGCCCTTGGCGGCCTCGGCGGCCTTGGCCGCGGCCTGACCGGCGGTCAGCTTGGCCTGGGTGGCCTCGGGCTTGACGGCGTGGTCGGCCGCGCTGGTCGCGCCGGTGTAGGCGAGCTTGTGGTCGAGGTGGACGACGAGGTCACCGCCGAGGACCGGCATACCGTCGTGCGTCCGGACGAAGCGGACGTGACGGGCACCCTCGGGGTCGATCATCACGTCCTGGGCGTGGAGTTCGTCGCCCTTGGAGACGCCGGTCGCCGAGGCGTGGGCGAAGGCCGCGGTGCGCGCCGCCTCCACCACCGCCGTGGCGTCCGTGGTGGAGGCGGCGGACCGCTCCACCCCCGTGGAGGGACCCGCGAAGGCCGTACCGGCCAGGCCCGTGGCAGCGGTCGTCACCGCGACGGCGACGGCCACGCTGCGTATGTGCGGTCTACGCACTGATCAGGGTTCCTTCGTTCAAAGGCGGCCGGGATCACCAACCGCCTTGAGGCATGGCGCAGTTGGGCGCCACGGGGGCTGGTCGGGCCCCGGGGGGTAACCCTTACGGATCAGTCATGTGCACGTAAAGACGGAATGATCCATTTCGCGACCTTCTATGGCAATCCTTTACGAATGCGTGCCAGAGAGTGATCGCGAGTGACCAACTGTGTGTCGACTGTGGAGACGTTGCCTCCATCGCCTAGGTTCCAGGGCCGGAATGTGACCGAAATCGCATCATGCGTCGAACACATGGGAGTGGATGCCGGATGGTCTCAGCAACGGTGGGGCGGGGTGCGGTCCTCGGAGCGGTCGTACTGTCGCTCCTGGCGGTCCCGGCCCGGGCCGCGACCGCGGCGGCGAACGCCCCCGCCACGACGGCGCTTCCGGCGCCCGACACCGCCGGCCTGGCCGCGGCGCTGCGGGCGACCGTGGACCGGGGCGCACCGGGCGCACTGGCCCGGATCGACGACCGCAACGCGAGCTACCGGGCCACCGACGGCTTCGCCGACCGGAGCACCCTGCGGCCCCTCGCGACCGAGGACCGGTTCCGCATCGGAAGTGTCACCAAGTCCTTCTCGGCCGTGGTGCTGCTCCAACTGGCCGACGAGCACCGGCTCTCGCTCGACGCACCGGTCAACCTCTATCTGCCCGGCCTGCTGCCCGACGACCGCATCACGGTGCGCCAGGTGCTGAGCCACCGCAGCGGCCTGTACGACTACACCAACGACCTGTTCGCCGACAGCGTCTCCGGCTTCGAGGCGGTGCGGAACAAGGTCTTCACCTACCGCGAGCTGGTCGCGCTCTCCCTGCGCAAACCTCGCACCAACGCCCCCGGCGCCGCGTACGCGTACTCCAACACCAACTTCGTGGTCGCGGGCCTCCTCATCGAGAAGCTCACCGGGCAGTCGGTGCGGACCGCGTACCAGGAGCGCATCTTCAAGCCGCTGAACCTGCGCGACACCTTCTACGTCCACCCGGACACCACGATCCCCGGTCCGTTCGCACGCGGCTACCTCACCCCCGACCGGGCCGGCGAGCCGCTGGTCGACGCCACCGACCAGACCGTTTCGTGGGCGCAGAGCGCGGGCGCGATCATCTCCAGCGCGCGGGACCTGAACATTTTCTACTCCGCCCTGCTCGAGGGCCGGCTGCTGTCCCGCGCACGACTAGCGGAGATGGAGCGTTTCACCCCGGTCAACAGCACCACGGCGTACGGGCTGGGCCTGCGGCGCCGTGACCTGTCCTGCGGGATCTCCGTGTACGGGCACACGGGAGCGGTGCAGGGCTACTACACCTACGCCTTCGCCACGAAGGACGGGGCGAGGAGCGTCACCGCCGTGGCCAACACGTCCAACAACGGGGCGGTTCTCGACACGCTGGGGGGTGTGCTGGAGTCCGCCTTCTGCGGGAAGACGGCCAAGAGGTAGCGGGTGGGTCGCCGGGAACCTCCTCGCACCCGGCCCGCGTCGTCCATGGCGTGACGAGCGAGCTGGTTCCCGGGGGCAATGTCGCCCTGCCGGGCGGCGCGGTGCGGTTGCGGGTGCCCGGGGCGTTCGATGTGTCCGCCCTGGTCGTCGGTGCGGACGGCAAGGTGGGCTCCGACGCCGACTTCGTGTTCTACAACCAGCCGGAGGCGCCCGGCGTCCGGCTGCGCGCGGACACCCTGGCCGTCGATCCCGCCCGGCTGCGCCCCGGCGCCTGCCGGGTCACGGTCGCGGTCAGCGCGGCCGCGCCCGGCACTCCGCTCGGCCGGCTGCCCGTTCCCCGGCTCGAGGTCGCCGACCACGCGGGGCGCACGGTGGCCCGGTTCGCACCACCGCACCCCGGCCCGGAGACGGTGCTGCTCCTGGCCGAGCTGTACCTGCGTCCGGATACCGGCTGGAAGCTGCGGGCGATCGGGCAGGGGTACGCCGACGGGCTGGCCGGACTGGCCCGGGACTTCGGCGTACGGGTCGCCGACGGCGGCGGACGGACGACGACCGCGGCCCCCGGCCGCACGCCCGCACCTCCCTCGGGCCCCCGCCGCAGGCCCCCACTTCCCCGTCCCTCCGGCCGGACGGGCGTCCCCGCCGCACCACCCGTCCTGACGGCCACTCCTCCCGCCGACACCGGCCGCACCACCCCCGACGCCTTCCTCGCCCTGGTCAACTCCGCCCGCGCCCGCGTCGGCTGCCCTCCCGTCGCCCTCGACCGGCGGCTGCTGTCCGCCGCGCGGGACCATGCCCGGGCCATGGCCGAGGTGGGCCGGCCGACCGGCGAGGGGCGGGACGGCACCTCCGTGCACCAGCGGATCACGGCCGCCGGATACGCGTACGTCACCGTCGGCGAGCACCTCGTCTCCGGTCCGCGCGGCCACGCCGAGTTCGTGGACCACTGCCTGCGGTCGGACCGGGCCCGGGCCACCCTGCTCGACCCCGCGTTCCGCCATGCAGCACTGGGACACGCCGACGCGGGCGACCACTACTGGACCGCGCTGTGGGCCAGTCCGCTCACCCCGGCGGAGCTGTCGCGCACGACCGCCGAGGTCGTCGCGCTCACCAACGCAGAGCGCGGCCGGGCCGGGCTGCGCCCGCTGGCGCTCGACCCGCTGCTCACGGCGGCCGCGCAGGCACACTGCGCGGACATGGTGGCCCGCGACTTCTACGACCACACCTCCCCCGACGGCTGCCAGCCGTGGGACCGGGCCGCCGCCGCGGGCTCCCGCAGGCGCACGGTCGGCGAGAACATCGCCTGCGGCGGGCGCTCCCCCGCCGAGGTCGTGGACGGCTGGATGCGCAGCCCCGGTCACCGCGCCAACATCCTCAAGCGGGAGTTCAGCCACCTCGGCATCGGCTTCACGGGCGGCGGCAGGGCGGGCACGTACTGGGCGCAGCTGTTCGGTGGCTGACCGGGCACTGTCCGTGATCTTGGCGGAACGACATCCTCCGGGACACCATGCCCCACATGAAGGGTGATCTTTTCTCAAGTCAGCACATGGTGCAGCCGGCCGTGGAGCCGGGCATGTCCGTCGAGAACGCCAAGTGCATCAAGTACACGGTCGACAGCGAGATGTACGCTCGCCAGGGCGCGATGGTCGCCTATCGCGGGAACCTGGCGTTCGAGCGCAAGGGGCAGGGCGTCGGCGGGATGCTCAAGCGCGCGGTCACCGGGGAGGGGCTGCCCCTCATGGTGGTGCGCGGGCAGGGCGAGGCCTGGTTCGCGCACGAGGCGCAGAACTGCTTCGTCGTGGAGGTCGAGGCCGGCGACCAGTTCACCGTCAACGGCCGCAACGTCCTGTGTTTCGACGCCTCGCTGTCGTACGAGATCAAGACCGTGAAGGGGTCCGGCATCGCGGGCGGCGGCCTGTTCAACAGCGTGTTCAGCGGGCACGGCCGGCTCGGCCTGGTCTGCGAGGGCAACCCGCTGGTCATACCGGTGTCGCCGCAGGCCCCGGTGTACGTCGACACGGACGCGGTGGTCGGCTGGACCGCGCGTCTGCAGACCTCGCTGCACCGCTCCCAGTCCATCGGCTCGATGCTGCGCGGCGGTTCCGGCGAGGCCGTCCAGCTGATGCTGCAGGGCGAGGGGTACGTCGTGGTGCGGCCGAGCGAGCTGACCCCGCAGAAGAACCAGCAGCACTGAATCTTCACACGCTGATCCGCGCCGCGCGGGCAACCCGGGTCGCCGTACCCGCGTCTTGATCGACAACAGACCGAGCCCTGGCCCCTCGGGCCAGGGCGTGTTTCCAAGACGCTATACACGTCATGTATACGCCACATGTATACGCTCCGTGTATAGAAGGGTACGCATGTACGGCAAGGCTTTCGCCCCGGAGTACCAGGGCTCCCTGACCACCCTGTCCGTGAACTCCTCGCTGGTCGACGTGCTGGCCGAGGGCACCGAGCGGCTGCGCGAGGCCGAGCGATCCGGGAGCCCCGGTGAGGCGGCCCGCTGCGGGCTCGCCGTCGCCGAGGCGCACCGCAGGCTCGGCCATGTCCAGGAGGCCGACCGGGCCTGGAAGGCGAGTTACCGCGCCGCCCGGGAGGCCGGTGACACCGCAGCCATGGCCTGGGCGCTGTGGAGCGGCGGCACCCTGGCCCGGCAGCGGGGTGCGTTCCCGCTGGCCTGGCGCCTGCTGGGCCTCGCGGCCGAGTTCGGCGAGCGGGGCGGTGACATCGTCGTCCGCGGCTACTCGCTGGCGGGCCTCGCGGAGACCGGCCGGATCCAGGGCGACTACGCGGCGGTCGGCCGGCTGCACGAACAGCTGCTCGCCGAGGCCCGCAGGCGCGGGGAGGCCCGGCACACGGTGTGGGCCCTGGAGGGCATCGCGCAGATGCACCGCAACACCGGGGACTACGACACGGCGTACGCGCTGTTCGAGGAGGCGGCGGAGATAGCCGAGCGGGCCGAGGACCGGCGCGGGCACGCCTGGGCGCTGCGCGGACTCGCCGACATCCTCTCGGTGCGCGACCAGGACACCGAGCGGGCCCTGGAGCTGCTGTCCCGGGCGGAGGCCGGCTGCCGTGCGATGGACCTCTCCAGCGCGCTCGCCTACAACCACAAGATGCGCGGCAACGTCCTGTACCGCGCGGGCCGCTACGCCGAGGCCCGGGGACTGTACGAGCTGGCGTTGCGGGAGTTCCGCACGATGAGCGAGCCGCGCGGCGAGGCGCTGTCCCGGCTCGGTCTGGCCAAGTCGCTGGCCCGGCTGGGCCGGGACCGGGCCGAGACGGCGGCCGAACTGGAGGATCTGGCAAAGACGTTGGAGCGCAGCGGACTGAAGCACGCGCGGGAGATGGTGGCCCGGGCCCAGGAGGAGTTCGGTGTGCACCCGGAGGCCGTGCGATGACCGCGCTCCCGGCGCCGGTGCGGGCGCCGCTCTCCGCTCCCGAAGTCCTGGCCCGCTGCCGTGAGTCGGTACGGCCCGCGCTGGAGGAGGCGGTGGGGCGGCTGCACCCGTGGGTGGCCGAGATGGCCGCCTATTCCTTCGGCTGGTGCGAGGTCGGCGGAGCACCGGCCGCCGCGCCGGGCGGCAAGGGCGTACGGCAGGCGCTGGCCGTGCTCGGCGCCGAGGCGGCGGGCGCCGACGGACGGGCCGGGATCCCGGCCGCCGTCGCGGTGGAGCTGGTGCACGCCTTCTCGCTGCTGCACGACGACATCATGGACGAAGACGCGACCCGGCGCCGCCGCCCGGCCGTGTGGAAGGCGTACGGCACCGGCCCGGCGGTGCTCGCCGGGGACGCCCTGTTCGCGTTGGCCGTGGAGACCCTCGCCGCCGTGCCGCAGGGCCCCGGCGCGGTCCGGCTGCTGTCGGCGGCCCTCGCCGACCTGGTGCGCGGACAGGCCGACGACCTGCTGTTCACCTCCCGGCCGTGCGGTGGACCCGAGCGGGTGACGCCGCAGGAGTACCGGGCGATGGCCGAGGGCAAGACCGGGGCGCTGCTCGGCTGTGCCGCCGCGTTGGGGGCCGTGCTCGGCGGGGCGCCCGCACGCACGGTCGACGCGCTGGACCGGGCCGGGCGCCATCTCGGCGTCGCCTTCCAGCTGGTCGACGACGTGCTGGGCATCTGGGGCGATCCGGCGGTCACCGGCAAGCCGGTCGGCGGCGACCTCCGGGAGGGCAAGAAGACGTTCCCGGTGCTGGTCGCGCTCGGCGACCCGGCGGCGGCCCGCGAGCTGCCCGCGCTGCTCGACTCGCCGGGCCGGCGCGCGGAGGCCGCGGCGCTGATCGAGGCGGCCGGGGGCCGTACGGCTGCGCTCGCCGAGGCCCGGACGCACACGGCCGCCGCGCGGGCGCTGCTCGCGGGCGCGCCCCTGGCCGAGGGAGCCGGCGGGGAACTGCTGCGGCTGCTGGACTTCCTGGTGGACCGTGAGCTGTAGCCACGCTCCGAAACGGCGTTGACCTCCCGTGTCCCGGCGGGTGAAGGTGCGAGCGGCGCGGTTTTCGACTCCCCGCGCCGGAGGGGTGAAGCACCTTGATCGGCATCACGGACATCGAAGCCGCCGCGGCACGGATCGCCGGACACGTCGTGCGCACGCCGACCGTCCCGAGCCCCGGCCTGACCGCGCGGTTCGGCGTCCCGGTCACCGCCAAGCTCGAACTGCTGCAGCGCACCGGCTCGTTCAAGGCCCGCGGGGCCACGGCGAAGCTGCTGTCGCTCAGCGAGGCCGAGCGGGCGGCGGGCGTGGTCGCGGTCAGCGGCGGCAACCACGGCATCGCCCTCGCGGTGACGGCGGCGGCCCTGGATGTGAAGGCGACCGTGGTGATGCCCCGGACCGCGCCCGCGCGCTCCCTCGCGCTCGCCGAGGAGGCCGGAGCGTCGGTGCGGCTGACCGACGACATGGACAGCGCGTTCCAGCTGGTGACGCGGCTGAGGGACGAGGGGCTGACCCTTGTCCACCCGTTCGACGACCCGGTCGTGATCGCCGGACAGGGCACCGTGGGACTGGAGCTCGCCGAGGACGCCGGTGACGTCACGGACGTGCTCGTCAGCATCGGGGGCGGCGGGCTGATCGCCGGCGTCGCAACGGCTCTGCACGCCCTGCGGCCGGGGGTGCGGGTGTGGGGCGTGGAGACCGGGGGCGCGGAGGCCATGTCGGGCGCGCTGAAGGCGGGCGGCCCGGTGCCGGTACCGCTGTCGTCGCTGGTCACCACGCTCAGCGCGCCCTCCGTGTCGCGGCTGACGTACGAGCATGTCGACGCGCTGGTCGAGGAGGTCCTGGTGGTCCCCGACCGGGACGCCGTGCAGGGCTGCCTGGAGCTGGCCGAGCACGCCAAGGTGTGGGCCGAGCCGGCCGCGGGCTGTCTGCTCCCGGCCGCCCGGCAGGTGCTGGCCCGGGTCGGCGACGGCGCCCGCCTCGGACTCGTGGTGTGCGGGGGCAATACGACACCACGGGAACTGACGGGCTGGGCCGCGGACTTCGGACTGCTGTGAGGCAGGGCCGCAGGCGGCCCTTTACCGTCGGTTACCCACAGGTCGAACCCCTCCGGGAGCATCCATCCCCAACTCACAAGCCCTTTCCACTGGTTGAACGAAAGGCAGGAACGGCGCCCGAGTCACGGTTCCTTTGAACGCTCCCCCGCGCGCCCCGCGTACCTCAGGGAAACACCAGGCAGGGGTTCCAGCGAAGGATGACCATGGTCAAGGCGCACGTCTCCGCACACGAGCTGGTCGCCGGGCGGTACCGGCTGCTGGAGGTCTTCGCCCGCGAGACGAACCGCCTGTGGTGGTACGCCGAGGACGTCACCGTGGAGCAGCCCCGGCTGATCGCGCAGACCGTCCTGCCGGAACCCACCGCCGAGGACACCGCGCGCCTCGTCACGGCCCGTGTCGTCCGGACCTCCGAGACCATGCGGCTGCTGCGCCCCGGGCAGGTCGCCACGGTCGTCGACGCCGTGGTCGAGGGGGGCACGCTGTGGACGGTCACCGAGTGGATCGACGGCACGCCCCTGTGCCGCCTCCTGGACCAGGAGGGCACGTTCAACCCGGTGCGGGCGGCCCGGCTCGGCCTGGAACTGCTCGACGTGCTCGGTGCCGCGCACGACGAGGGCATCACCCATGGCGAGCTGAGCCCCGGCCAGGTCTTCGTACGCGACGGCGGACCGGTCGTCGTCACCGGGTTCGGGCTGGCGGGCGCGACCCTCGTGCCGCGGCTCACCGCACCGTCGTACGCCTCCCCGGAGCAGGCCCGCGACGAGCGCATCGGCCCGGCCGCCGATCTGTGGGCGCTCGGCGCGCTGCTGTACACGACGGTCGAGGGCCGGCCGCCGTTCCGGGACCGCGGGCGGCCCGACGCCACTCTGAAGGCCGTGGACCGGCTGCCGCTGCGCACCCCGTTGCGCACGGGGCCGCTCACCCAGGCCGTGCAGGGGCTGCTGCGGAAGAACTCCCGCGAGCGGCTGACCCGGCCCGTGGTCCGCGAGGCGCTGACCCGCGCCCTGCGGGAGGACACCGACGCTGACCGGCAGCCGGCCCCCGTGCCCCGGTTGCGCGGGGCGTACGCCGGCGTCCGGCATGCCGGGCGCGGGCGAAGCAACCGGGTCCTGGCCGCGGGTACCGCGCTGACCGTGCTCACCGTCGCCGCCGCCCTGCTCGCGACCCACCTGCTGAGCACCACTACCGCCGACGCACCGGCCCGCCCGGCCGCCTCCGCCTCCGCCTCCGCCACCTCCACCTCCACCGACGGGCACACCGGCGGCACCGCCAGGCCCAGCCCCACCCCGAGCGCCCCGGCCGCCCTGCCGGCCGGATACCACCGCTACACCGCCCCCGAGGGCTTCTCCGTCGCGCTGCCGGAGGGCTGGAAGCGGCTGACCACGTCGCGGGCGAGCGACGCCTACCGCGTCACCTTCGGCACGGACGGCGCCTCCCCCACCCTCGCCGTCACCCACAGCGAACACGTCGGCCCGGACGACCCGGTCGCCGTCTGGCAGCAGGACGTCGAGCCGTCCCTGCAGCGGCTGCCCGGCTACCGCCGGCTCGGTACCGTCCGGGCCACCACCTACCAGGGACACCGGGCCGCCGACCTGGAGTGGCTCGCCGGAACGGGGGACGCCCGGGTGCACACCTTCGGGCGCGGATTCCTGCTGGACGGCGGGCACGGCTTCTCGCTGCGCTTCACCACCCCGGCCGGGGAGTGGGACGACTCCGCCGACCGGCTGGCACTGCAAACCTTCCTGCGGACCTTCCGGGCGCCGAAGGACTGACCCGGACCCCGTCGGCCGTTTTCGGTCCGCCGCCCCGGGGACTCGCCCCGTATGGTGCAAATCGGATACACGATGATGACCGAGCAGACAGGCCCCCGGGACCTGGTGGACCACCTGGTGCAGGCCGAGAAGTCCGGGTTCGACTTCTCGGTGATCTCGGACCACTACTTTCCGTGGCTACGGGCACAGGGGCACTCCTCGTACGCGTGGAGCGTGCTGGGCGCCGCTGCCCAGGCCACCTCGCGGATTCCGCTGATGACGTACGTGACCTGCCCGATCGTCCGCTACCACCCGGCGATCGTGGCGCAGAAGGCGGCCACCGTGCAGCTGCTGTCCGAGGGCAGGTTCCGCCTCGGGCTCGGCGCGGGCGAAAACCTCAACGAGCACGTCGTGGGCGGCGGCTGGCCGCCGGTGGACGTGCGCCACGAGATGCTCGAGGAAGCCGTGCAGGTCATCCGCGCGCTGTTCGCGGGCGGCCACGTCACCCACCACGGCCGGCACTTCGACGTGGAGTCCGCCCGGCTGTGGGACCTGCCGGACCAGCCGCCGCCGATCGGCATCGCCGTCTCCGGCGAGCAGTCCTGCAAGCTCGCCGGGCACCACGCCGACCTGGTGATCGCGACCGAGCCGAAGGCGGGCCTGCTGGAGGCCTTCGACCGGCACGGCGGGAACGGCAAGCCCCGGGTCGGCCAGCTTCCGGTGTGCTACGACCCCGACCGGGACACGGCGGTCAAACGGGCCCACTCCCAGTTCCGCTGGTTCGGGCTCGGCTGGAAGGTGAACGCCGAACTGCCGCACCCGGACTCCTTCGAGGCCGCCACCCAGTTCGTGACCCCGGACGACGTCGCCTCCGCGATCCCGTGCGGCGACGACCCGGACGCCTTCGTGGAGGCCGTACGGCCCTACGCCGAGGCCGGGTTCGGGGAGGTCGCCCTGGTGCAGATCGGCGGGGACTCGCAGCCGGAGTTCCTGGACTGGTCGGGGAAGACCCTGCTGCCCGCGCTGCGGGAGGCGTTCGGCTGACCCGCCCCGGCCGTTCGGAGAGGGATCCGGGAGACGGACCCTGCGGGTGCCGGGCCCGGGAGCGGGCCCGGCAAAGACGGCCAATGGACCGATATAGGCTGTCCTGTCCGCGCCCGGCCCCGGGCGCGGTCCCTCGAGCCGTCTGTGCAGGAGAGCCATCCGTGACCGTGGTCATCGAGCCGTCCGAGTCGTCCGCCCCCACGGTGCCGCCGCTGTCCGACCTCGTGGCGCGCGACGCCCGGGAATTCGGCGTGTACGCACGCACCGGGGGCTGGGCCTTCGCGCTGATGGTGGCCCGCAGCGTGCGGCCGGGAGGCCAGGCCGCGGCCGAGACCCCGAAGGTCTCGGCGAAGGAGTTCGCGCAGCTGGCCGGCTGCTCCCCGGAGCGGGTCATGCGCTACTACAAGGCCTGGGACCGGGCCGCCGACGACGGGCTCGTGCCGCACTTCGAGGTCCTGGAGCCGGGACAGCAGGTGGACCTCCCGGACGCGGACGTGTGGCTGAGCTACTACGTCTCCCGCAACAGCGCGACCTCCGAGCGCGGAACCGCGATCGCCGAGGCCGCCGAGGCCGAGGGCATCCGCCCCACCAAGGCCCTGGAGGTCGCCGAGAACCCGACCGCCCTGCGCGCCGCGATCCTCGCCGACCCCTCCACCGCCCGTGCGGCCCGCGCCGCCCTGCTGGACCGGCTCGGCCAGGACCCGGACCTGCAGGCGGAGCTGGCCCGAGACGTCGTCCGCACCGACGAGCTGAAGAAGGCCGTGGCCACCGAGAGCCGGGCCGCCGACCGGATCGGCTACGTCCGTCAGATCGCCGAGTCCGGGCAGATCAGGACCCCCGCGGGGCAGACCGTCGAAGCCCCCGCCGAGCTGCGTGAGGAGGCCGAGCGGCATCTGTCGCTGATCGACGAGCTGGACGAGGGCGAGGACACCGGCGAGTGGGCCACCGAGGCCTACGACACCATGAAGTCGCTCGTCGTCGAGGCGGTCGAGGCCGACCCGTCCTTGCGCGTGCAGGAGCGGCGGACCAGGTTCTACAACAGCCTGCACAAGGCGACCCGGGCGTTCGAGGAGCTGACCTTCGACGACGCGCAGGACTTCTACGAGGACGACATGGTCCAGCGGCTCGAGGAGCTCCAGCAGGCCATCGGCACCTGTCTGGCCGCGCTGCGCGGAGCCGGCGGGAATCAGCCGCACGGGTGAGCATCCCGGGCGTTCTCGGGGTACTAGAGGGCCCTACGCCGTTTTCCGGGAGGCCCTCGCGTGAACTCGTTCGTGCACACGACGCTGGTGGTCGAGCTCCGAGCGGGAGACACCGACCGGTGTCCCGTGCTCGTGCATCTGAGCTACGACGCGGACGACCCGTTCGCCGTCACCGCCGTCTTCGGTCACGACGGCCATGTGCTGGCCCGGTGGCGGCTGGACCGGGAGATGCTCTCCGACGGCCTGGTCGAGCCGGTCGGCCTCGGGGACGTACGACTGCGTCCGGCGGCGACCGGCATGTGGCACGAGCTGCGCATGGAGTTCCTCGGGGACGTCCGGCCGGACGGCGGCAGGCACCACGCGGTGGTGTTCGCGTGGGCGCCCGCGATCGCCGCGTTCCTGCGCGAGACGCACCGGATCGTCGCGCCGGGCCAGGAGCGCGTCCCTGTCGACGAGTTGCTGGCGGAGATCCTCTCCGGGGCTGAGTAGCCGTACTCATGCCCGCTCCCCCGGGCGGGCAGCACGATGGGCCTCCACGACACCTCGAGGCAAGGAGCCCCGCCGTGACCGCAGTGCACCCCGCCCTGCGCCCCGCGCCGCGCCGTGTGCCGCCCGCCGTGTTCGCCGGTGTGGTGGCCGTCGGGCTGGCCGCCTCGGCGTGGGGCGCCCGCGACCGCACCACCTGGTTCCTGGAGACGGTGTGGGCGCTGGCCGGGCTGCCCCTGGCTGTGCTGACGTGGCGGCGCTTCCCGCTCACGGGACTGCTGTGCGGGCTGCTCACCGTGCACGCGCTGGTGCTCGCGGTCGGCGGCCACTACACGTACGCACAGGTCCCGGTGGGCGACTGGGTGAGGGACGTCTTCGGCCTGTCCCGCAATCCCTACGACCGCTTCGGTCATCTGATGCAGGGCTTCGTCCCGGCCGTGCTGGTCCGGGAACTGCTCAGCCGCACCTCACCGCTGCGCGGCAGCCGCTGGCTGGCGCCGCTCACCGTGTGCGTGTGCCTAGCCTTCAGCGCCTGCTTCGAACTGCTGGAGTGGCTGGCGGCGGAGATCGGCGGCCACGGCGCGGACGCGTTCCTCGCCACCCAGGGCGATGTGTGGGACACCCAGTGGGACATGTTCTGTGCCCTGATCGGCGCCGTGCTCGGCGTGCTCCTGCTCAGCCGGGTCCATGACCGTCAGCTCGCCGCGCTGGAGGGTGCCCGGCCGGCCGGCCGCCGCGGGCGCGTCTAGTCGCCAGGCCGGGTGCTGTGCCTGCGGCGGGCCCACAGGGGCAGGCCGTACCAGCAGACCAGGTACCAGGCGACGACGGCCGCCGCCAGCCAGGCCGTCGCGCTGCCATGGGTGGCCACCCGGAGGATGAGCACCAGGGAGGACGTCATCGTCGCGAGCAGCAGCACCAGCCCGACGAACGTCATCCAGGACGCCAGCCGGACCGCCTGCGGCTTGACCCGGCGCCCGGCGACCAGGCGGTGCAGGGACACCGGTCCGATGAGGGCGCCGGTCGCACAGGCGCCCAGGACGACGGTGACGATGTAGATGACGTGGTCGGTGTCGGGCAGCGTGACGTACTTCGGCTGGAAGACGACGGTCAGCAGGAAGCCGAACAGGATCTGCACACCCGTCTGGGCCACCCGGACCTCCTGGATGAGCTCGACCCACATCCGGTCGGCCCGCTCCTCCTCGGTCTCGTTCCGCCCTCTGCGCGGTCCTTCCTGCGTCATGCGGTGCGTGTAACCGCCCGCCCGTGCCTTCAAACGGTGTGCGCCGTGACCGCTACCACCGGTGTTCGACCTGCTCCCTGATCCGGCGGTCGTACAGGTCCTGGATCGCGGTGAGCGTCTCCCCGGGCAGCGGCGGCAGCTTCGCGGCTGCCGCGTTGGCCCGGGCCTGCTCCGGGTTGCGCGCCCCGGGGATCACCGTGGTGACGCCGTCCTGTTCGATGATCCAGCGCAGCGCCAGCTGGGCCGGGGTGTAGCCCTCGGGAGCGAGCGCGGCGAACTCGGCGGCCGCCGCGAGACCCGCCTCGTAGTCCACGCCGGAGAAGGTCTCGCCCTGGTCGAAGGCCTCGCCGTGCCGGTTGAAGGTGCGGTGGTCGTTGGCGGCGAACACCGTGTCCTTGGTGTACTTGCCCGACAGCAGCCCGGAGGCGAGCGGCACGCGCGCGATGATGCCGACGCCGGCCTCGCGGGCGGCGGGCAGCACCTCGCGCAGGGGCTTCATGCGGAACGGGTTGAGGATGATCTGCACACTGGCCACGTGCGGCCGGGCGATCGCGGTCAGCGCCTGTGCGCAGGTCTCCACGCTCACCCCGTACGCCGCGATCCGCTCCTCCTCGACCAGGGTGTCCAGGGCGTCGAACACCGCGTCGGAGGAGTAGACGGCGGTGGGCGGGCAGTGCAGCTGCACCAGGTCGACGCGGTCGACGCCGAGGTTGCGGCGGGAGCGGTCGTTCCATGCGCGGAAGTTGTCCAGGACGTAGTTCTCCGGGATCTGTTCGACCCGGCGGCCCATCTTCGTGGCGACCAGCACGTGCAGATCGGGCCGGCCGCGCAGGAAGGAGGCGATGGTCTCCTCGCTGCGCCCGTCGCCGTACACGTCCGCCGTGTCGAAGAAGGTGACTCCCGCCTCGGCCGCCGCCTCCAGGACGGACAGTGCCTCCTTGTCGTCCACGTCACCCCAGTCGGCACCCAGCTGCCACGTGCCGAGACCGACCACCGACGCCCACTGCCCCGACCTGCCGATTACGCGTTCGTCCATGGCGTCAGTCTGTCATCCGGCGCCGCGTCCCGCGGAACGGGCCGCTCCGGTGGGCGGCCTGTGGTTCTCTCACCCACACGGGTGACAGCGACCGGCGGGGGAGCCACGGTGCGGAGCATGCGCCTAGCGTGCTCACGTGATCGATCGTTCGACGGACAACTTCCCTTCCGCGCCGCGCTCTTCGGGGCCGGACCGTCGCGCCTTCCTGCGGGCGGCCGCCGCGCTGGCCGCCGTACCGGTGTCGCTCGCGGCCGACCCGGCGGTGGCCGCGGCCGAACTCCCCGGGTTTCCGGAGCAGGTGGCGCTCTACCGTTCGGCGTACCGCAACTGGGTGGGTGAGATCACCGCCGACGGATTGTGGGCCTGCGCCCCGGCCGGGCCGGAAGAGGTGCTCGCCGTCGTCGACTGGGCCTGGCGCAGCGGCCGGCGGGTGCGGGCGCGGGGTTGCTCGCACGGCTGGTCGCCGCTCACGGTCACCGAGGGGACGACGGCGGCCACCCCGGTCCTGCTGCTCGACACGGCACCTCATCTGACCGGGCTGCGACTGGAGTCCGCCACGGCGGTCCGGGCCGGCGCCGGGGTCACGCTGGAAGCCCTGCTCACCTTCCTGGAGGGGCACGGCCTGGGTCTGACCACGACGCCCGCGCCCGGCGATCTGACGCTGGGCGGCGCCCTGGCGATCGACGCCCACGGCACCGCCGTACCGGCGGACGGCGAACGTCCCGCGCCGGGAGCCCTGTACGGCTCGCTGAGCAACCGGGTGCTGGAGCTGACGGCGGTGGTGTGGGACGCGGGCAGCGAGGGGTACGTCCTGCGGACGTTCCGTCGCGAGGACCCGGAGGCCGCGGCGCTGCTGACCCATCTCGGGCGGGCCCTGGTCACCGAAGTGGTCCTGCGGGTCGGGCCGGACACCGGTCTGCGCTGTGTCAGCCGCACCGACGTCCCGGCCCGCGAACTGTTCGCGCGGCCCGGCGCGGGCGGGCGCACGCTGGAGAGCTTCCTGCGCCGCTCGGGCCGCGTCGAGGCGATCTGGTTCGCCTTCACCGAGCACCCATGGCTGAAGGAGTGGAGCGTCGCCCCGGTCCGGCCGCCCGGTTCACGGCATGTCACCTCGCCGTACAACTACCCCTTCTCCGACAGCGTGCCGACGCCGGTGGCCGACCTGCTGGGGCGCATCGTGGGGGGCGCGGCCTGGTACCTGGCACCGGTGCTCGGCGCGGCGCAGCTGGAGGCGGCCTCCGCCGGGCTCGCGGCCACGGCCTCGGCCGACCTGTGGGGGCCGTCGAAGAACACACTGCTGTATCTCCGGCCGACCACGCTGCGGGTGACCGCGAACGGGTACGCGGTGCTCACCTCGCGGGCCGGGGTGCAGCGTGTCGTGCACGAGTTCACCAGCCGCTACCGCACCCTGCTGGAGGCGTACGCGGCACGGGGCCGCTTCCCGGTCAACGGCTCGGTGGAGATCCGGGTCACCGGCCTGGACGACCCCGCCGGCACCGGCGTCCCGGGCGCCCGGGCCCCGCTGCTGTCGGCGCTGCGGCCGAGCGCGGCCCGTCCCGAGTGGGACACCGCGGTGTGGCTGGACGTGCTGACCCTGCCCGGCACACCGTACGCGGAGGCGTTCCTGCGCGAGCTGGAGCGGTTCCTCTTCACCGCCTACGACGGCGGGGACGCCCTGGCCCGCGTGGAGTGGTCCAAGGGATGGGCGTACACGGGCGACGCCGTGTGGAGCGACCCGGAGGTGCTGGACACGACCGTGCCCGCCTCCTTCGGAACGCAGGTGTGGGCGGAGGCGGTCGCCATCCTGGACCGCCTGGACCCGCACCGGGTGTTCGGCAACGCCTTCCTGGACCGTCTGCTGCGCTGACCACGCCCGGCGGGCAGCCGTCGTTCCGTCAGGCCAGGTTCCTCTCCAGGGCCGTGAGGTAGCTGCGCATGGAATGGTCGCGAATGCCGTCGGAGGCCGGCGCGAAGGCGTCCGCGGTCACGCCTTTCGCCCGGTCGGCGAGCACCGAGAACGTCGGCATGCTCTCGTGCAGCTTGCCGCGGGAGTCGATGTAGCGCAGCGCGCGGACGTGGGTGAAGGCGGGCTCGGGCGGGAGCTGCGCGACAATGTCGTTGTTGTTGACGAAGCGGTACATGCGTCCGCCGAACCCCTGGTGGAACGCCTCGGCGAGCAGCCGGTCGCAGGTGCGCGGCTGCCCGAAGGTGTAGACGCCGTCCGCCGCCAGGTGCGGCTCCTCCAGGTACAGCCGGGCGCCGGCCAGCATGGCGAGGGCGCCGCCGAGGCTGTGCCCGGTGAAGTACACGCTCTGGCCGCAGGTGCGCAGCTCGGTGAGGGCGTCGTGGACCGCCGGGTAGACCGAGTCCAGGGCCTCGGCGAAGCCGTGGTGGACGTAGCCGTTGCCGCCGGGGCCCGGGGTGGGCGGGGTGGTGGTGTCGGAGAGCCAGTCCTCGATCCGGCCGGGTTCGGTGCCCCGGAACGCTGTGACGATCATCCGGTCGCTCACCAGGGTGCAGGCCTGGGTGTCCTGGAGCGGGAAGGGCGGGGTGAAGCGGGTCTCGTGGTGCCGTACCCGGCCGAAGCCCCACTGGGCGGCCTGCTCCTCGATGACGGAGCGGTCCTGGTAGGCCAGGTCGGCCGCGCGGGCCAGCCAGTAGGCGCGCTCCAGGCTGTAGCCGGACGAGGTCTGGTCGAACGCGACGGGCACGGCCATGAACGGGATCCTTCGAGGCGGGGGGAGAAGAACGGGGGGCGGGCGGCTCAGCGGCCCGAGGAGCGGGCGTGCAGAGCCCGCGCCGCCCTGGGGCCGAGCCACCGCTTGAACCGGCGCAGCACGTCCAGCTGCCCGGCGGCCTTGTCCAGGCCGTAGTACAGCTGGGGCGGGACGTACGGCAGCAGCGGCGAGTGGCGCCGGCCCAGCAGGGCGAACATGCGGTGCGGGGGCAGGTGGATGTAGCGGGGCAGGTTCTCGTACCACTGGGCGCTGTAGCGGGCCGCGCTCTGCACGCTGAGCAGTTCGGCCTGGCGCCGGCTCTCGTAGGCGGCGAGGGCCGGGGGGAGGGTGGTGTGCTCGTGCAGGGCGTCGGCGAGGCACATGGCGTCCTCCAGGGCGAGGGTGGTGCCGGCGCCGATGGAGTAGTGGGTGGTGTGGGCGGCGTCGCCGAGCAGGACGAGGGTTCCGTGGTGCCGGCTGCGGTTGGTCACGGTGCGGAAGTTGAGCCAGCCGGCGCCGGGGCGGCCGATGAGGGGGTGGCCGTCGAGGACGGGAGCTAAGAGCTTCTCCAGGAGGGCGAGCCCCTCGCTCTCGTCCGCCCGGTCCAGGCCGAGGCCGGTGAAGGTCTCCGGTGAGCACTCCACGACGCAGGTGCTGTGCTCGCCGCTGTAGCCGTAGCCGTAGGCCCAGATCCAGCCGTGGCCGTTCTCGGCGAAGGCGAAGGTGAAGGCGTCGAACACCTTGGTGGTGCCGAGCCAGATGTAGTGGTTGCGGCCCGCGGCGATCCGGGTGCCGAAGTGTCCGGCGTGCCGGGTGCGCAGGGCGCTGTGCACTCCGTCGGCGGCGACGACGAGGTCCGCGCCGGCGGGCGGCTCGGTGAGCTCGCTCTCGTGCTCCAGGCGCACGCCGAGGGTGCGGGCCCGGTCGGTGAGCAGGCCGAGGAGCCGGTGGCGGCCGATGCCGAAGCCCTCGTCGCCGTGGTGCCGGGTCGTCAGATCACCGACGTGGGCCACTCCGTCGGTCCAGCGCACGGAGTGCTCCTCGATCGCGCGCGCCGAGGCGAGGTCGTACGCCCGGAGCTTGTCGAGGAGGCCGCGCCAGTACGTGACGCCCCAACCGTAGGTCGAGCCTTCGGGGTTGCGCTCGTGGACGCTGATGTCGTGGGAGGGGTTCTGCCGCTTGAGCAGGATGGCGAGATACAGGCCCGCGGGCCCGCCTCCGACGCAGACGACCTTCACACACACCCCTGACAGTCACCCGTAGTGTCCGAACGGCACCGCAGGGTAGCAGCCGTGAGCAGCCGCCCGATCGCGTCAGTATCGCGCGGTGAGCCGCGCCACCCGGACGGGCGGCGGGCGAGAAGGTCCACCCGGAACCGGGGCGGCCCGGCAAGGAATTCCCCGTTCCGTAGCAGATCGGCCGCCCGCCGGAGCAAGATCATCTTCGTTCAACCCTGTACGACATGTAGCCAATTGTCCGGATCGCAGCCAACCAACTCGCGGCGATTTCCCGCGCTCCGGGACCGCCCGATAGGCATGCCTCGTCACCACCGATTCCCCCTCCAGGAGGACACGCATGCCCGGCATCACCCGTCGCCGCGCGCTCACCGCGACGGCAGCCCTCGCCGCGACCGCCTCGGCCGCCGCCCTCGCCGCACCCGGCGCCCTCGCCGCCGGCGGCCACGACCACTCCATGCCGGAGTCCTTCGACGAGGTCTACAAGGGCCGCCGGATACAGGGCCGCGCGGCGATGGACGGTGGCCACCACCACGAACACGGCGGCGGCTACGAGGTGTTCGTCGACGGCGTGCAGCTGCACCTGATGCGCAACGCCGACGGCAGCTGGATCAGCGTCGTTAGCCACTACGACCCGGTGCCCACCCCGCGCGCCGCCGCCCGTACCGCGGTCGACGAGCTGCAGGGCGCCCCGCTGCTGCCGTTCCCCGCCAACTGACCGCCCCCGCAAGGACTTCCGGAGCACCCCGCACCATGACCGTACGCAAGAACCAGGCCGCCCTGACCGCCGACGAGAAGCGCCGCTTCGTCGCCGCCGTCCTCGAGCTCAAGCGCGACGGGCGCTACGACGCGTTCGTCCGCACGCACAACGCCTTCATCATGTCGGACACCGACAGCGGCGAGCGGACCGGCCACCGCTCCCCGTCCTTCCTGCCCTGGCACCGCAGATTCCTGCTCGACTTCGAGCAGGCGCTGCAGTCCGTGGACTCCTCGGTCGCGCTGCCCTACTGGGACTGGAGCACCGACCGCACGGTGCGTGCCGCGCTGTGGGCACCGGACTTCCTCGGCGGCACCGGGCGCAGCAGCGACGGCCGGGTGACGGACGGCCCGTTCGCCGCCTCCGCCGGCAACTGGCCGATGAACATACGCGTCGACGGCCGCACCTTCCTGCGCCGCTCGCTCGGGACGGCCGTGCGCGAGCTGCCCACGCGCGCGGAGGTCGAGTCGGTGCTGTCCATCCCGACGTACGACACGGCGCCGTACAACAGCGCCTCGGACGGCTTCCGCAACAACCTGGAGGGGTGGCGCGGGGTCAATCTGCACAACCGGGTCCACGTCTGGGTCGGCGGGCAGATGGCCACCGGGGTGTCCCCCAACGACCCGGTGTTCTGGCTGCACCACGCCTTCGTCGACAAGCTCTGGGCGGAGTGGCAGCGCCGGCACCCGGACGCGGGCTACGTGCCGACCGGCGGCACACCGGACGTCGTGGACCTGGACGAGACGATGAAGCCGTGGAACGACGTGCGCCCGGCCGACCTGCTGGACCACACGAGGTTCTACACCTTCGACAGCTGAGCGCGCCGGGTCCCGGTCAGGCCTCGGCGGTCCGGCACTCCGGGTGGCCCCAGCCCTGCGCGTTCTTGGCGATGGACTCGCCGGCCGCGTAGGAGCGGCCGCACAGGCAGCGGCCGGGGAACTTGGCCTTGAGGGTGCGGGCGGAGGCCGCGCCGCCGGAGCGGCGGGACGTCGCCTTGCGGCGCGGGGCAGCCGTCTTCGCGGTGTCCGGCGAGGGCGGCGGCGTCGGGGAGCCGAGGGCGCTGCCCGCCGCCTCCTGGACGGAGGCGGCCTGGCTGGCCGCGCGGTCGGCGAAGTCGTTCAGCGGGTCGCCGTCGACCTGATGGGCCGGGACGTAGCGGAAGTCGACGGTGCGGCCGTCGAGGAGGGCGTCGATGCGGACCACCAGCTCCTGATTGGCGACCGGCTTGCCTGCGGCGGTCCGCCAGCCGTTGCGCTTCCAGCCGGGCAGCCAGGTGGTGACGGCCTTCATCGCGTACTGGGAGTCCATCCGGATCTCCAGCGGCACGTCCGGGTCGACGGCGGTGAGCAGCCGCTCCAGTGCGGTGAGCTCCGCGACGTTGTTGGTGGCCCGGCCGAGCGGGCCCGCCTCCCAGCGGGCCGGGGTCCGCTCGTCGTCGTCCGAGACCACCCACGCCCATCCGGCCGGTCCGGGGTTTCCCTTCGAAGCCCCGTCGCACGCGGCCACCACACGTTCACGCATACGCTCGATCATGCCATGGGTGCGGCGGCCCCCGGTCCGGGACCGGTCAGACGTCCCTGACCTTCGGCATCTCGCCCTCGGTGGTCGTGATGTCGATCACGGAGAAGTTGGCGCCCTGCGGGTCGCTCAGTGCCGCGAACCGGCCGAAGGGGCTGCTCATCGGCCCGAAGCGGAGGACCCCGCCGAGTTCGACGGCCCGGGACACGGCCTCGTCGCAGTCGTCCACGGTGAAGTAGACGTTGATGTACGACGGCACCTCGGGCGGGAAGTCGTCGGTCATCCGCATCCGGCCGAGGACGGTGTCCTCGCCGATGTCGAACATCCGGAAGTCGACGGCGTCGTCCTCGATCTCCTTCATGCGGTACGGGAAGACGGATGAGAGGAAGCTGTCGGCCTTCTCCGGCTCACGGGTGAAGACCTCGGCCCAGCAGTAGGCGCCGGGGGTCGCCGTCGCCTCGAAGCCCTCGTGGACGCCCGCCTGCCAGATCCCGAACACCGCCCCGCTGGGCTCACGGGCCAGACACATGGTGCCGAACTCGCCGACCTGCATCGGCTCCATCAGCACCTCGCCGCCGTTCTCCCGGATCCGCTCGGCGGTGGCGGCCGCGTCCGGCGAGGCGAAGTACAGGCACCACTGCGACTGGCCCTCCTGCCCGGGCATGGGCGGGACGACGGCGGCCACCGACCTGCCGTCCGCATAGGCCTGTGTGTAGTTGCCGTACTCCGACGACGACTCGCCGAAGGTCCAGCCGAGCACGTCGCCGTAGAACCGCTTGGCCCCCTCGACGTCGCCGAACATCGCATCGGCCCAACAGGGCGTTCCCTCGGGTTGCACGGCCATGATCACGGCCCTCCTGGTCTCTGCGGTCTCTACCGGACGCGCTGCGCCGCACAGGCGTTCAGTCCCGGACCTCACGCTAGCCATCCCGCCCCCGGGCCGCGCGCCGAAGGGGCGAATCCCTCGCAAACCGGGCTCCGGAGGCATGCGACCGGCGCACTCCGCATCCGCACGCTGCCCCGCTGACGCGATGGAGGGGTTTGCACCACCTGGGAGGAAAGCGCCCCTCTTCGCGCCTTTCCCGGTGATCATGCAGCCTGTTTGGCTGTCTGTGCGCACCACCACCTGGCACATCACCGATCGTTCCCGTCACCCCCGTTCCTCTCTGCTGGAGGGAATGTGTCCACACCGGACAGCGCCACTGGTTCCGTCGTCGACGAACCCGTCCCCGATCCCTCGGCCGACGGCCAGCTCACCAGTCTGAGCACCCGGGCGGCACGCCGGCTCGCCACCACCACCAAGTCCGAACCGCAGATGCAGGCCATCACCTCGCGATGGCTGCTGAAGACCCTGCCGTGGGTGGACGTCAAGGGCGGCGCCTACCGCGTCAACCGGCGCCTGACGCTGCGCACCGGACGCGGCCGGGTGCACTTCGAGCACAACGGCGCCGACGACATCCGGGTCGTCCCCGAGACGCTGACGGAACTGCCGATCCTGCGCGGCTACCCCGACACCGACGTGCTGCGGGAGATCGCCGGCCGGTTCCAGCCGCGGGAGGTGCGCGCCGGGCAGGTGCTGTACGAGGCCGGGCAGCCCGTGACGGAGGCGTACCTGGTCGTGCACGGCCGGTTCACCCGTTACACCTCCGGCAAGTACGGCGAGGAGGAGATCATCGGGGTCGTCACCGCCGGCGACCAGATGGGCGACGAGGCGGTCGGCCAGTCCGACCCGCTGTGGCTGACCTCGGTGCGCGCCGAGACCGCCGGGGTGGTGCTCGCGCTGCCCTGGACCGTGGTGCAGGAGTTCACCGATCGGGTGCCGTCCCTCGCCGCGCATCTCCAGGCGTACGTCGAGCGGCAGCGCCGGCCGATGAACCGCAAGGGCGAGGCCGAGGTGCCGGTGCAGGCCGGTCACGTGGGCGAGCCGACGCTGGCCGGCGGCTTCGTGGACTACGACCTCGCCCCGCGCGAGTACGAGCTGTCCCTCACCCAGACCGTGCTGCGGGTGCACACCCGGGTCGCCGATCTCTACAACGACCCGATGGACCAGACCCAGCAGCAGCTCAGGCTCACGGTCGAGGAGGTCCGCGAGCGCCAGGAGTGGGAGCTGGTCAACAACCGGGAGTTCGGGCTCCTGCACAACATCGACTACGGCCAGCGCATCAGCACCTTCACCGGCCCGCCGACCCCGGACGACATGGACGAACTGCTGTCGATGCGGCGCAGGACGAAGGTCTTCCTGGCCCATCCGAAGGCGATCGCCGCGTTCTTCCGGCAGTGCAACAGGCAGGGACTGGTGCCCGGCACCGCGAGCGTCGACGGCCACGAGGTACCGGCGTGGCGGAACGTGCCGATCTTCCCGTGCAGCAAGATCCCGATCAGCGACGATCACACCACCAGCATCATCGCGCTGCGCACCGGTGAGGCCGACCAGGGCGTCATCGGCCTCCACCAGACCGGGATCCCCGACGAGTACCAGCCGGGCCTGAACGTGAGGTTCATGGGCATCGACACGGCCGCGATCATCAACTACCTGGTCACCGCCTACTACTCGCTGGCCATCCTGGTCCCGGACGCGGCGGGAGTCCTGGAGAACGTCCAGCTCGGCCGGACCGCCGACTGACGGCCTGGAGCGCGCCATGAGCACATCCACACCCTCGTACACGCTGCCCGGACCGCCCGACATCGCCAAGAGCCTGCGCCGGCCCCGGCGGACCGGGGCGGTCCCCGGGCTGCACCACCGGCCCGCCGTGCCCGCCGACCCGGAGAAGGCGGCCGAGATCGACCGCCGGCTGGAGGAGTGGGCCCGGGAGCTGGACCTGTTCCCCACGGCCTGGAAAGGCGACTTCTCCGGTTTCCAGTTCGGCCGGGCCGTCGTGCTCCAGCACCCGGGCGGCCTCGACCTGGACCGGCTCACCGCCGCCGGGAAGCTGCTGCTCGCCGAGAACATCGTCGACTCCTGCTACTGCGAGGAGGACGAAGGCAGGGGCGGGTCGCGGCGCGGTCTGGGCGGTCCGCTGATCATCGCCCAGTCGGCGCTCGACCCCTATCACGGCATCCCGGAGCTGGAGGTGGAGTGGCGGCAGGGCATCCAGGCCGACGGCCCCCTGCGCTCGTACCACTTCGCCCTCGCGGACTACGCGACCTTCGCCACGCCCAGCCAGACCGACCGGTTCGTCCATGACGTCGCCCGGCTGCACCTGGGCTACCTGGGCGAGGCCGCCTGGATGGAGACCAAGTACGTGCCGCGGGTCTGGGAGTACCTGGTGATGCGGCAGTTCAACAACTTCCGGCCGTGCCTGTCGCTCGTCGACGCCGTGGACGGCTACGAACTGCCCGAGCAGATCTACGCCCGCCCCGAGATCCAGCGGATCACCGCCCTGGCCTGCAACGCCACGACGATCGTCAACGACCTGTACTCCTTCACCAAGGAGCTGGCCAGCGACCCGGACCACCTCAACCTGCCGCAGGTCGTCGCCGCCAACGAGCGGTGCGGGCTGAAGGCCGCGTATCTGAAGTCCGTCGAGATCCACAACCGGGTCATGCAGGCCTTCGAGGAGGAGTCGGCCCGGCTGTCCGCCGGCTCGCCGCTCGTGGAGCGCTACGCCCGGGGACTTGCCGCCTGGGTGTCCGGCAACCACGAGTGGCACGCCACCAACACCCACCGCTACCACCTGCCCGACTACTGGTAACCGCCCTCCATGGAAACGCCGTTCACATGCACCGCGAGGAGCCACCGTTGACCACCGCCCCCGTCGCCCGGACCACGCCTCTGCCGGTCCCGGCCCAGTCGACCTACCAGAGCCGGATCGCGGACTACTGGAACGCCGAGGAGAACCCGGTCAACCTCGAACTCGGCAGGATCGACAACCTGTACCACCACCACTACGGCATCGGAGCGGCCGACCGCTCGGTGCTCGACGAGCCCGATCCGGAACTGCGCCGGGAGCGCGTCACCGCCGAACTGCACCGCCTGGAGCACGCACAGGCCGAGCTGCTCGCCTCGCACCTCGGTCCGCTCTCCCCCACCGATCGCGTCTTCGACGCCGGCTGCGGCCGGGGCGGCGGCAGTGTGGTGGCGCATCTGCGCTACGGCTGCCACGCCGACGGTGTCACCCTCTCCACCAAGCAGGCCGACTTCGCGAACGAGCAGGCCCGCTCGCGGGGCATCGACGACAAGGTGCGCTACCACCACCGCAACATGCTCGAGACCGGCTTCGAGACCGGCGCGTACGCGGCGTCCTGGAACAACGAGTCCACCATGTACGTCGAGCTGGACCTGCTGTTCGCCGAGCACGCCCGGCTGCTGCGCCGGGGCGGACGCTATGTGGTGATCACCGGCTGCTACAACGACACCTACGGGCAGGCCTCGCGCGAGGTGTCCCTGATCAACGCCCATTACATCTGCGACATCCACCCGCGCTCGGAGTACTTCAAGGCGATGGCCCGCAACCGCCTGGTGCCGGTGCACGTCGAGGATCTGACCGAGGCCACGATCCCGTACTGGGACCTGCGCAGGGAGGCCGACCACCTGGTCACCGGCATCGAGGACACGTTCCTGAGCGCCTACCGCAACGGCAGCTTCCAGTACCTGCTGATCGCGGCCGACCGGGTCTGAGCGGCGGCGGAGAATCCGTCGACGGCGGGGGCGTCGAGGCGCTGTGACGAGCCCCGGCCCATGAGCGGCGCCGGCTGCCCCGGCTCGCCCCTGTTGCCGGTGACCGTGCCGGCCGGGGTGGGCGAGCCCGGCGAGGGCTGACCGTGGCCGTGGTCCGTCCGCCGCCGGCTGGGGGGCTTCCCGGTGGCGGGGACCGTGGCGCCACCGGAGCGGCTCGCCGGGGACCCCGGCGCGTTCGTGCGCGCGCTGCGCCGGACCGGCCCGCAGGGGCAGGGGGCTCCGCCCGGTCACCGGGGCGGCACCCTGCGGGACCGGGACGAGCCCACCCGTGCGGCCGTTGCCGGGACCGCGTCGGCCGGGACCCGGCCGACGCGGTCCCGGCCGCCCGGGAGCCGGCCCGTGCGCGCCGGTGCACACGGGTGCGCCGGTGGGGGTCCGGGTCAGGGAAGCAGGGTCCGGAGCGCAGGGCGCAGGGTGCGGGGGCCGGTGCGGGCCGAGGGTGCGCTACTCCCCCGCGTACGCCCTCTCCAGCGCGGCGACCTCCAGCTTGCCCATGCCCATCATGGCCTTCATGGCACGGTCGGCCTTCGCCCCGTCGGGGTCGTTGATCATCTCGGGCAGCCGGTCGTAGACGACCTGCCAGGAGACGCCGTACCGGTCCTTGAGCCACCCGCAGGGGCCGCCCTCGCCGCCGTTCTCGGTGAGCTTCGTCCAGTAGTGGTCGATCTCCGCCTGGTCGGCACACGGGACCTGGAAGGAGATGGCCTCGTTGAACGTGAACTGGGGGCCGCCGTTGAGCGCGACGAACTTCTGGCCGTCGGCCGTGAACTCGACGGTCAGCACGGAACCGGTCCGGCCGGGCCCCGCGTCGGTGTAGCGGCTGACGCGGCCGATGCTGGAGTTCTTGAAGACGGACACGTAGAACTCCGCGGCCTCCTCGGCCTGGCCGTCGAACCACAGGCACGTGATGAATCCGTCGGTGGTCATGAGTACCTCCTGGGGCGGGGAGCGCGGTCTCCTCTGTCGACCGATCCTCGCGGCGAAACTCATCGGCCGGACCGCCGAATAATCCCCACGGGTGAACGGCGGCCCCGCCTAGCATCCCGATCATGGCTTCCACACCCGCTGAACGCATCGAGCCCTTCCGGCTGTCGGTCCCGCAGAGCGACCTGGACGACCTCCACGACCGCCTGGACCGCACCCGCTGGCCCGCCGAACTGCCCGGGGCCGGCTGGGAGTACGGCGTCCCGGCCGGCTATCTGCGGGAACTGACGCGGTACTGGCGGCACACGTACGACTGGCGAGCCGCCGAGGCGCGGCTGAACGCGTGGCCGCAGTTCACCACCACGGTCGACGGAGCGAACGTCCACTTCGCGCATGTGCGCTCCCCCGAGCCGGACGCCACCCCGCTGGTGCTGACCCATGGCTGGCCGGGCTCGATCGTGGAGTTCCTGGACGTGGTGGGGCCGCTCGCCGACCCGGTGGCGCACGGCGGGGACGCGGCGGACGCCTTCCACGTCGTCGTGCCCAGCATCCCCGGCTTCGGGCTGTCCGGGCCCACCGCGGAGCCGGGCTGGGAGGCGGGCCGGGTCGCCGACGCCTGGGCCGAGCTGATGCGGCGGCTCGGTTACGAGCGGTTCGGTGTGCAGGGCGGCGACTGGGGTGCGGCGATCTCCCGCGAGCTGGGCCGGGCCCACCCGGACCGGGTGATCGGCGTCCACCTCAATCTGCTGCCCGGCGCGCAGGCGGCCACCGAGCCGACCGCACAGGAGCTGGCCGCGCTGGACCCCGAGGAGCGGGAGCGGACGCTGCGGTCCTGGCGCGGCTGGGCGGACTGGTCGCGCGAAGGCACCGGGTACGCCGTCCTGCAGTCCACCCGCCCGCACACCCTGGCCTACGCCCTGACGGACTCGCCCGTCGGCCAGCTCGCCTGGATCGTCGAGAAGTTCCGGGAGTGGACCGACTCCGCGGAGCTGCCGGAGGAGGCGGTGGACCGGGACCGGCTGCTGACCAACGTGATGCTGTACTGGCTGACCGGTACGGCGGGTTCGTCCGGCCGTATCTACTACGAGCGGGCGCACGCCACCGGCCGTACCGCCCGGCCCGCCGAGCCGTCTTCGGTGCCGACCGCCCTCGCCCTGTTCCCGGCAGAGCCCCAGATCGCGTTGCGGCACAAGGCGGAGCGGACCGAGAACCTCGTGCGCTGGACGGAGTTCGACCGGGGCGGGCACTTCGCGGCCATGGAGGAACCGGATCTGCTGGTCGGCGACGTCCGGGCGTTCTTCCGGCAGCTGCGGGAGCCGGGCGCGGGCTGACCGCCGGGGGTCAGGCGGCCAGGCAGAGGCCGTTGTGCGGCCGGGCGGCCGGGCGGCGCACGACGGCCGGACGGCGTACGGCGGTCGTCGCCGTCGTACGCCGGGTCAGCTCGCCGTGCGCCAGCGACAGCAGATCGCCCAGGCCCAGGCCGAGGGCGTGGGCGGCGGCCGCGAGGAGCTCCGAGGAGGCCTCCTTGCGGCCGCGTTCGATCTCGGACAGATAGGGCAGCGAGATCCGGGCCGCGTCGGCGACGTCCTTGAGCGTGCGTTCCTGCGCCTGCCGCTCGCGGCGCAGCACCTCGCCGACCAGATCGCGCCACAGGGGTTCCCCGGGCTCGGACTGCCGCCCGTCCGTGCGGGCGGGCGCGGGTCGCAGGGGGACCACTCGGGCTTCGTTGCTCACCTGGTTGCTCATCCCCGTCAGCCTAGGAGCCGGGTGCGGTGGGACAAGGGGCCGGCGTTGCGCCCTGAGGGAAATCGGAGGCCGAGGCAGGTCAGCGGGCCGCATCGAGGGGAGCGGCTGTTTCCCGCCAGGCCGCGTCCGTGCGTGCATGCGGCCCGTGACGAGGGGTACCCGCCCGGTGAGCGGCTCCGTGCGGGCGCATGAAACACCGGATGCCGGGTACCCGGCGGAGCGCACAGAACAGCAAGGAACGGACAAGGAGCTGCCGCGAGAGGGAGAGGCGGCAGACGTCGAACCGTGACTTTCGTGGGAGAGGCAATGAACACCGCCGGGATCCGGTCGGAAGCAGAGGTCGTCGAGAGGGCCGAGCAGGGCAGGACGGGCGAGGGATCACTGCCTGGCATCGCGGACCCCACGTCCGTCGCGCCGCGTGACGCACGCGAGCTGTCCCGCCAGTTCTTCCGCCGGCTCACCGAGCTGGAGGAGGGCACGCCCGAGCACCAGTACGCGCGCAACACCCTCATCGAGATGAACATGTCGCTGGTGCGGTTCGCGGCCGGTCGGTTCCGGGGCCGCGGCGACGACATGGAGGACATCGTCCAGACGGGCATGATCGGCCTGATCAAGGCCATCGACCGGTTCGAGCTGTCGCGGGAGGTCGAGTTCACCTCCTTCGCGCTGCCGTACATCGTCGGCGAGATCAAGCGGTTCTTCCGGGACACCACCTGGGCCGTGCACGTGCCGCGCCGGCTGCAGGAGCTGCGGGTGGAGCTGGCAAGGGCGCGCGAGGAACTGTCCAGCCGGCTGGACCGGAACCCGACGGTCGCCGAGCTGGCCACCTTGATGAACATCTCCGAGGACCAGGTCGTCGAGGCCCAGCTCGCCTCCAACGGCTACAACTCCTCGTCCCTGGACGCCGCGCTCACCGGCGACGGGCCCGAGGACGGCGAGGCGGTGCTCGCCGACTTCATCGGCGTGGAGGAGGAGGGGCTGCGGCTCGTCGAGGACTTCCACGCGCTGGCGCCGCTGATGGCCGAGCTGAGCGCGCGCGACCGGCAGATCATCCACCTGCGGTTCGTCGAGGAGGCCACCCAGGCGGAGATCGGGGAGCGGCTGGGCTGCTCCCAGATGCACGTCTCCCGGCTGATCAAGCGGATCATCTCCCGGCTGCGCCAGGGGATGCTCGGCGAGCTGGGCTGCGCCTGACGGCAACGGAGCGGCGGGCCCCAGTGCTCGGGCCCGCCGCTCAGTGCTTCAGTGCGAAGCGGGCCCGCACCCGCTTGCCGACGGGGACGCGTTCCACCGTGACCTCGGAGGCCAGCGCGTGCACGATCTCCAGGCCGTGCCGGCCCACGCGCTCGGGGTTCTTCGGATAGCGGCGGGGCAGGGCGCAACTGCTGTCGTACACGGACACCGTGACGGCGCTGTCGGTGCCCTCGAGCTCCAGGATGTAGGGGCCGTTGCTGTGCCGGTCGGCGTTGGTGACCAGCTCGCTCACGAGCAGGAGCAGCTCGCCGTCGGCGCGACTGTCGGCGGCCGCGCACCACTCGGTGCGCAGCTGCTCCAGGAACCGCGCCGCGAAGGTGCGCGCCTCCGCGATGCAGCCGGGCTCGCCGGTGTAGTGCGCCGCGCGTCGTAGCGGCTCCACGGGTACGTCGAAACCAGTCGGTATCACTGCCCCGCCCAGGTACTCGGTCATGCTGTCTCTCTCGGAAAGCCCGGTGCGGCCGGTCGCCAGTTGCACCAGTCCTCGTACCCAGAGCTGGGCCCGCCAGTCCCCCGGAGCGTTCGCCCACCGCGCACAGTGGCGAGAGTCACGAGGTCCGAGGGGACTGCTGGGGCGTCCCGGAGGTGGCGGGACCGGGTGCGGACCCGGGCGAGGAGCCGGCCGAGGACCGCGGAGCCGAGCCGGACGTCTCCCCCGACGGCGAGCCCGGCGCCGGCGAGGACGGCCCGGCGGGGGACGACTGACTCGACGGCGTCCTCGGCTCCTCCGAGGACGGGGAGGACGGAGAAGAGGGAGACGACGAAGGGGGCGTAGAGGGCGAACCGGACGGTGAGGCCGGCGGGGACGTGGCCGGCGAGGGGGGTGAGGACGGGCTCGTCCTGGCGGTGGGCGCGGAAGGACTCGTCCCGTCGAAGGACGGCGACGCCGTCGGGCGGGTCCAGGGGTGCGGGTTCGCCGGCGGCCGGGCGTGCTGGTCTCGGTGGCCGGTGGCGTCGCCGCGGTGGCGGTGGAACCAGGCCTGGTGGTGGGGGTCGTAGAGCACGAAGACGTCGACGACCGTCGGCGCGGGGGTCACCACGACCACGTTCGAGGGCCGGTACGCCGACCAGCGGGGGCCGACCGGCTTCGGCGCGGTCCGCCGGGCCACCGGCGGGGTCAGCGGGCTGCCGGAGGCGCAGCGCACCCGCGGCATGCCGTGCCCGTCGACCAGGACGGCGGTGCCCGCCTGCAGGACGGACTGGTAGGCGGTGACGGTCCCGTCGCGGTAGCCGTGGTTGGTGACGCGGGTGTCGACCCGCAACTGGACCGGCGTCAGCGAGCGCAGATAGGCCGGCACCCCGGACGGCTGGACGCCGGCCACGGAGGCGAACGCGCGGGTCTTCGCCGCATCACCCTGCAGGGCCTCGACCTGCTTCTCCACATCGCAGGCGGGGGTGTCCTGGACTCCGCCGTACAGGCCGGGGGCACCGCCCTGCACCCCCTGCAGCGCGTTGGCCGGCCCCGAGGGAACGGCCGAGGCGGAGGGCGGCGGCGGGACCGAACTTCGTCGCGCGGTCGACTCCGTGAAGGGATCCCGGCCGGCACTGCCGGCCGGCTGCAGGAAGACCTCGCCGCCCCCGGCTGAGCCGCCACCACCCGGACGGGTGAAGACGATCGCGAGGACGACGGCGGCGACCACGGCGACGGTGAGGGCCGCCATGCGCGGTACCGACCTCCACCACGGCCCCTGCGGCCCCTGCGCTCCGGGGCTGCCGCCCGGCGGCTGCGCGGGCGGCGGTCCGGCCGGCGGGCGGGACGACCCCGACAGCGGACCGGAGGGCGGCCCCGTGGGGCGGCCGGGGAACGGAGGTTCGACGCTCACGAGCACTTCTTCCCGTCGCGATCGTCGCGATGCGCGGCTTTGCTCAGTCAAGTCCCGTTTGCTTCATAGAGATACACATTGATCCCATTGTGTGCCGCAGGGTGAACGGGCCCGCAAGCCGACGCGGACGGCCCTCCCGGCGGGCGCGGTGCCCCGGCTCTGCTTAGCGTGGCAGGCGTGAGCCCTCCCCCCGTCTCCGCGCGGCCCGTCGCCCGCCACGGCTGGGCGCGGGCCGTGTCCACCGTGCTGACCGGGGTGGCCGTCATGGTGCTGGTGGCAGCGCTGGGGCTGTGGGCGGCCGGAGCGGCGGATCTGCCGGACGGCGCGTTCCCGAGGGTGGTGGCGGCGACCGTGGTCGCGGCGGTCGGCGGCAGCGTGGAGCTCGCCGGGAACGCGGGCGCCCTGGCGGAGAGCCGGGCCGGCCTCACCGTCGTCCCGCTCTCGGTGACGCTCGCCGGGGCCCTGCTGATCGGCGCGGGGTTCCTGCGTCCGCTGCGGCACCGGGCGGTCGCGTCGGCCCGGGAACTGGCCGGCTGGGCCGCCCGGATCGCGGTGCTGTGGCTGCTCGTGCTGATCGGTCTGGCCCTCGTCGCCCGGCAGACCTTCGCCGTCGACGTGGGCAACGGCATCCTCAGCGACCTCACCGGACTGTTCGACGTCTCCCCGCGGGTCGGGTTCACCACGGACGTGCCGCTGACCGTGCTGTTCGGACTGTTGTGGCTGGCCGGAGTGCTGGTGCTCGCCCTGCTGGTCGCGCGCGGCGCGCCGCTGCCGGGGCGGCTGCTGCGCCGCCAGGAGTCGGTACGGCCGGCGGCGCACGCGATGGTGGTGCTGCTCCTCGCCTACGTCGTCATCGGTCTCGTCACCGCGCTGATCACGGCGGCCGTCCGCGGAAACGCGCGCGCGGTCTTCGCGCTGATCCTGCTGGGTCTGCCCAATCTGGCCTGGCTGAGCCTCACCGTCGGCCTCGGGGCGACCTGGAACGGTCGCGTCGACGGTCCGTTCGGGCTGCCGCTGCCGCACGTCCTGGACGCGATCCTGCGCACCCCGGACGTCTCGGAGCTGAACCTGCGCACCCTCACCGCGTACGACGGCCGCTGGTGGTGGCTGGTGGTCGTGGACGCCGTCCTGCTGCTCGCCGTGGCCGTCCGGATGGCTGCCCGCTCGCCCGCCCGGGTCCGGCCCTGGCAGCACGCCGTGCAGCTGGCCGTCGCGCTGGCCCTGACGGTGCTGATGATCGGTCTGCTGGGCCGCGTCTCGGCCCACTACGGGCTGTCCCTGCTCGGCATCGGCGATCTCGGCGGCGGGCTGTCCGGCGAGGTGCTCCTCACGCCGCAGCTGTGGCAGGCGGTGGGCCTCGGCGCGCTGTGGGGGCTGGTCGCCGGCTTCCTGGGCGGCCTGCTGGCCCGCCCGGCGCTCCGCCGGGGCGACATGAGCGGCCCCCGGAACTCCTCGCCTCTCAACGGCCGCCGTGGATCACCGGCCGGGCCCAGCGCGGAGGACCCGGGGCCGCCGTCGTCGGGCTGGTTGCGGGGGGTGGGCCGGGGGCCGTGGGTACGGCGGTGCGCAAGGCGGTGACGAAGGCCAGGCAGGTGTCGTAGCGGGCGTCCGGGCGCTTGGCGAGGGCCTTGGCGAAGACGGCGTCCACGGCCGCGGTGAGACCGGGTCGTGCCGCGCTCGGCGGGGGCGGCTCGTCGAACTGGTGGGCCCACAGCAGGGCCATGTCGTCCTCGCGCCGGAACGGCGGGCGGCCGGTGAGGGCCTCGTAGACGACGCAGGCGAGGCCGTAGACGTCGCAGCGGCCGTCGACCGGGCGGCCGGAGATCTGCTCGGGGGCCACGTAGTCGAGGGTGCCGACGAACTGGCCGACACTGGTGAAGCCGGTCAGCGACAGCGACTTCTTGGTGAGCCCGAAATCGGTGAGGTACACGTGCTCGGGGTGGTCGCTGTCGATGCCCTCGGCGACCAGGATGTTGCCGGGCTTCACGTCCCGGTGGACCAGCCCGTGCTCGTGGGCGGCGTCGAGGGCGGAGGCCACCTGTGCGGCGATCCGCACCGCGTCCGGCAGGGGCAGCGCTCCGTACAGGTCGAGAAGGTGGCGCAGGTCGCTCCCGGAGACGTAGCGCATGGCGATGTAGAGCACGCCGTCCGTCTCGCCGGCGTCGAATACCGGCACGATGTGCGGATGGTCGATCGCCGCGGCCACCCGGGACTCGTGGATGAAGCGCCGGCGGAAGGTGTCGTTGCGGGCCAGTTCCGGGGCCAGCAGCTTGAGCGCGACCGTACGGTCCAGCCGCAGGTCTCGGGCACGGTAGACCACGGCCATACCGCCGCGCCCCACCTCGCTCTGGAGCAGGTAGTTGGCCACGCGGCGGCCGATGGGTTCCGAGGTGCGGCCGGAGAAGAGGCCGCTCCCGCCCGTCATCGGCGTTCGCTCTCGGGCACGACCTGCCGCGTCGGGGCGTGGCCGGTCTCCTGGGTGCCGGTGACGGTCCGGTCGGTGGCGTACGTGGTCAGGCGCCGTCCGTCGCCGTACACCCACCGGCCTTCCTCGGGGTCGTACAGCCACATCGACTCGCCGTCGACGACGAGCCCGATCCGCAGGTCGCGGGTGCGGTCCGCGAAGTCCTCGCCGTCCAGCGTGCCGGCGGCCAGTTCCTCCACGGCGGCCCGGTAGGCGGCCAGGGCCTGTTCGGCGCGGGCCAGCAGCGGGCGTGGATCGGCGGTGGCGTCCGGGCCGTCGGCGGCGGGCGGGTCCTCGGGTACGGCGACCAGCCGGCGGCCGTCCACCCAGGCGGTCCAGCCGTTGGAGCAGCGGATGTGCCCCCAGTCACCGCGCCGCTCCACGAGCTGCACCGGCAGCAGCGGATCGAGGGGCACGGTGGGCCGGTCCGGGTCGGGGGCCTCCCAGGCGGGCATCCCCTGCGGCGGGACCACGTGGGTGGGGCGGAACTCGGAGTTCTTCACGGCGCCGCCTAGTTCCGCATCACGGCCGGCTCCTGCCGGCGCAGCAGCCGGGCGACCGCGAATCCGTAACCGGCGGACAGCACCAGCAGCATGGCCAGGTTCAGCAGCCAGACGCCCGTCGTGTGGCGGAACAGGGGGTCGGCGGTCAGCGTGCCGGGCACGGTGCGGGACAGCCCGACGGTGCCGGCCATGGCGCCGAAGGCCCAGCGGGAGGGCACGAGCCAGGACAGCTGCTCGAGGCCGGGGACGCCGTTCAGCTTGAGCAGGGCGCCGCAGAAGACGACCTGGACGATGGCGAGGAGCACCAGCAGCGGCATCGTCACCTCCTCCTTGCGCACCAGGGCGGAGACGAGCAGGCCGAGCATCATCGCCGTGAACGCCAGCAGGGCCACGGCCAGGGTGATCTCGGCGAGCGGCGGCAGCAGGACGCCGTTGCCGCCGGGGGCGTTCAGGTCGACACCGAGCAGGGCGACCAGGGTGAGGACGACGGCCTGGACGACCGTGACCGTGCCGAGCACCACCACCTTGGACATCAGGTACGCGGATCTGGGCAGGCCGACGGCGCGCTCGCGCCGGTAGACGGTGCGTTCCTTGACCAGTTCGCGGACCGCGTTGGCGGCGCCGGTGAGCACGGCGCCGACGCACAGGATGAGCAGCGCGTTCAGCGTGGTGTCGCGGGTGAGCCGACCGCCCGCCAGGGCCCGGGCCATGGCGCCCATCACGAACGGCAGGGCGACCATGACGAGCAGGAAGGTCCGGTCGGCGCTCAGCACGGCGGTGTAGCGGCGGACCAGGGTGGTGAGCTGGGCGCGCGTCCGGCGCGGACGGGGCGGGGGCACGGGGGCGACGGGGGCCGGGCCGGGGTGCTGGGGCCGACTGGTGGCCTGGGCGATGTAGTGCCGGTGGAACGGTGACTCGTGGTACTCCCGGGCCCAGTCGCGTCCCTGGTCGCGCTCGAAGGCCTCGAAGGCCTCCGGCCAGTGCTCCTGGCCGAAGAAGGGCAGGGCGTCGCCGGGCGGGCCGTAGTAGGCGACCTTGCCGCCGGGGGCCAGGACCAGGAGGCGGTCGCAGACGCCGAGGCTGAGGACGCTGTGCGTGACCACGATGACCGTGTGGCCGTCGTCGGCAAGGCCGCGCAGCATGTGCATCACGGACCGGTCCATGCCGGGGTCCAGTCCTGAGGTCGGCTCGTCCAGGAAGAGCAGCGAGGGTTTGGTGAGCAGTTCCAGGGCCACGCTGACCCGTTTGCGCTGGCCGCCGGAGAGGCTGTGCACGGGCTGGCCGGCGCGCTGCTCCAGGCCCAGTTCCTGGATCACCTCGTCCACCCGCGCGCGCCGCTCGGCCGGGGCGGTGTCCTCCGGGAAGCGCAGTTCGGCGGCGTAGGTGAGGGCGGCGCGGACGGTGAGCTGGGGGTGCAGGATGTCCTCCTGCGGGACGAGGCCGAGGCGCCGGCGCAGCTCGGCGTAGTCGTGGTAGAGGTCGCGGCCGTCGTACAGCACGGTGCCGCGGTCGGCGGGCCGCTGTCCGGTCAGGGCGTTCAGCAGGGTGGACTTGCCGGCGCCGCTGGGTCCGACCACCGCGAGCAGGCACTTCTCCCCCACCGGGAAGGAGACGTGGTCGAGGAGCACGGTGCGGCCCCGGTCGACGGCGACGGTGAGGTCCTGGACGTCGAGGGAGACCTCGCCGGTGTCGACGTACTCCTGGAGTTCGTCTCCGGCCAGGCAGAAGGCGGAGTGGCCGATGCCGACGATGTCGCCGGGGCCGACGGGGGCACGGGTGACGGGCCGGCCGTTGAGGTACGTGCCGTTGTGGCTGCCGAGGTCGACGATCTCGTACGTGCCGTCCGCGCGGGCGCGCAGTTCGGCGTGCCGGCGGGAGACGGACAGGTCGTCCACGACGAGGTCGTTGTCGGCGGCCCGGCCGATGCGAACGGTGCGTGCGGGCAGCGGGCGGACGCTGCTGGGACACCGGAAGGCGCCGGTCAGTTCGGGCAGCGACACCGCGGCGGGGCGGTCCGGGGCCGGCCTCGGGGCGCCGACCAGCACGGCCCGGGGGCCGTCGGCCGGATTGCCGAACCGGATCACGCTGCCCGGACGCACGCCCCACTCCGCGATCCGGCGGCCGTCGGCGTAGGTGCCGTTGGTGCTGTCCCGGTCCGTCAGGGTCCAGCGGTCGTGGTCGCAGCGCAGCACGGCGTGGTGCCACGAGACCCGGTCATCGTCGAGGACGATGTCGCTCAACGGATCGCGTCCGACGTGGTAGTCGTGCCCCGGGCTCATCACCGTGGAGCCCGAGTCGGTCTCCAGGACGAGTTCGGGTGCCGTCGGGGCGACCGGCCGCTCCGCCATGGTCAAAATTGTACCGATTCGTTCACATGTGCGCCCGCTCAGTCCTTTGCGTGCGGACGTGCGGGCGCACATCGACACGTGTCAGGCGACGGGTACGACGAGGACGGGGAGCGTGCGCTGCATACGGAGGGCGTCGACCGACTCGGCGAGCAGTTCGTACTCGGTGGTGTCGTCGCTCGCCGCGATCCGCACCAGCCGTCCGTCCGCCAGCTTCTCGGCGACCAGCTCCTGCCGGACGTCGTCGGCGCACCAGGCGCGCAGCAGGGCGGGCACGTCGGCCACCGTCTCCGCGACCGGCGCCAGCGCACCCGCCGGGAAGGCGGGATCCTCCGGGCTCGGGTCGAGCCGCTCGGCGATCCAGGACGCCCGGTCCCGCAGCCACCACAGGGCCAGGGCCAGCGTCGGCGCGCGATAGGTGCCGAGCGGTACGCCGATGCGCCGGCCGTCGCACATGCCGTACGCCGTGACATGGCACAGGAATTCGTCGTGCACGTCTCACTCCCCCGTCGCCTCGCCGGTGTGCCGGGCGGTACCTCGCTCTCCGTGCGGCTCCTGTGCGGTGAAGTGCCCCTGATGTTCGAGTATCGCCACTCCCGAAACACTGTCACCATGACTTTCCGGCCAGTCTGTTGGCATATTCACCGCCCGTTCTGGCCGGAATGCACCGGGACGCAGGACCGTCCGGGCATGACCAGGGAGGTAATCGACCCGCCCCACAGCCTTCCGGCATGGTGGTCACACCGGATCGGCGAACGCCAGGATCCGGGCCCTGACCAGCTGAGACGACCCCGATGGAGGCTGATTCACCATGTCCGCGAACACCGACCGTCACGAGACCGCCGCCGCCCGTTACTTCGAGGCCTGGAACGCCACCGAGCCGGAGGCGCTGAAGAAGGCGGTCGCCGCCGCGTGGACCGTGGACGGCGGCTACACCGACCCGCTCGCCGACGTCCGCGGGCACGAGGGCATCGCTGCCGTGATCGCCGCGGCCCACGAGCAGTTCCCGGGATTCGTCTTCCGCCCGCTCGGAGCGGTGGACGGGCACCACGACACCGCCCGGTTCGGCTGGGAGCTGGTGAACGAGGCCGACGGTACGGCACCCGTGGCGGGCTTCGACGTCGTCACGCTGGACGAGGAGGGCCGGATCCGTCAGGTGCTGGGCTTCCTGGACCGGGTGCCGGCGGGCGCCTGAGATCCGGCATCCGCGATGAGTTTCGCCGCGCGCGGCGGTCTCTTCCGGTGAGTGCGGAGAGCACCGGCCGAGAGCACCGCGCGCGGAGGGACGAGATGAGTGACACCCAACGGACGAGCGAACGGGTGGACGTGAAGTTCACCGCCGTCCTGTGCAAGAGCCACCAGCACGGCGGCTGGACCTACGTCGTCTGGCCGCGGTCCGCCGAGTTCTTCGGCACCCGGGGAGTGGTCAAGGTCCGCGGAACGATCGACGGCCATCCGTTCCGCAGCTCCTTCATGGCCCTGGGTGACGGCACCCACAAGCTGCCGGTGCGGACCGAGATCCGCTGGGCGATCGGCAAGGAGGAGGGGGACACGGTGACCGTGCACCTGCGGCAACGGCTCCGTTCCTAGGGCCCTCCTCGGGGTCTGCCCCGGGGGCCGGTCCTACGGCCGCACGATCGCGTCGATCCGGGCCAGCTCCTCGGCGTCGAAGTCGAGGTTCCGGATGGCGCCGACGCTGTCCTCGACCTGCTGCGGGCTGCTCGCGCCGATCAGCGCGGAGGTGACCCGGCCGCCGCGCAGCACCCAGGCCAGCGCCAGCTGGGCCAGGGTCTGACCGCGGGACTTTGCGACCTCGTCGAGGGCGCGGAGGCGGGCGACCAGGTCCTCGGTGACCGCCTCCGAGTTCAGGAAGGGGCTGTCGCTCGCCGCCCGGGAGTCCTCCGGGATGCCGTCGAGGTAGCGCCCGGTGAGCAGGCCCTGCTCCAGCGGGGAGTAGACGATGGAGCCGACCTGCAGCTCGTCCAGGGTGGTGAGGAGGTCCTGCTCCTCGGGCCGGCGGTCGAGCATCGAGTAGCGCGGCTGGTGGACGAGGAGCGGGGTGCCGAGGTCGGCGAGGATGCGCGCGGCCTCGCGGGTCTGCTCCGGCGAGTAGTTGGAGACGCCGACGTACAGCGCCTTGCCCTGCTGCACCGCCGAGTGCAGCGCGCCCATCGTCTCCTCCAGCGGAGTGTCCGGGTCGGGGCGGTGCGAGTAGAAGATGTCGACGTGGTCCAGGCCCATCCGGGCGAGGCTCTGGTCCAGCGAGGACAGCAGGTACTTGCGCGAGCCCCACTCGCCGTACGGGCCCGGCCACATCAGGTAGCCGGCCTTGGTGGAGACGACCAGCTCGTCGCGGTACGGCGCGAGGTCCGCCTTGAGTGCCTCGCCGAGGGCCGACTCGGCGGCGCCGGGCGGCGGGCCGTAGTTGTTCGCCAGGTCGAAGTGGGTGATGCCGAGGTCGAAGGCGCGGCGCAGGATGGCCCGCTGGGTCTCGACGGGCCGGTCCGGTCCGAAGTTGTGCCACAGGCCGAGCGACAGTGCGGGCAGCTTCAGTCCGCTGCGGCCGGTGCGCCGGTAGGGCATGTCGGCGTAGCGGTCGGGGTGTGCGGTGTACAACGCGACTCCAGAGGGGTGGGCAGACGATCTACCGCTTCCACTCTTCCCCGGAGCGCGGGCAGTGGTCCAACAGAAGAATCCGATGGAATTGTGCGGTTAGGCTTCTCAATCATGGAACTGCGCCATCTCCAGCACTTCGTCGCGGTCGCCGAGGACCAGCATTTCACCCGGGCCGCGGAACGCCTGATGGTGTCCCAGTCGGGCCTGTCGGCGTCCATCCGGGCGCTGGAGCGGGAGCTGCGGGCACCGCTGTTCGTCCGCACCACCCGGCGGGTGACGCTCACCGAGGCGGGCCGGGCACTGCTGGTGGAGGCGGAGCGGATCCTGGCGCAGGTGCGTTCGGCGCACGAGGCGGTGGCGGCGGTGCAGGGCGTGCTGCGCGGCACGCTGGCGCTCGGTACCGAGCAGTGCATCGCCGGGGTGCACGTGGCCCGGCTGCTGGCCGCGTTCCGGGGCCGGCATCCGGACGTGGAGATCCGGCTGCGGCAGGCGGGCTCCCTCGCGCTGGCCGAGGAGGTCGCGGCCGGGCGGCTCGACCTGGCCTTCGCGTACCGCACCCAGGCCGACAGCGACCAGCTTCGGTCGGTGGCGCTGACCAGCGAGCCGATGACCGTGCTGTGCCATCCGAGCCACCGCCTCGCCCCGGCCGCGGCCGTGCTCTCCCCGGACGACCTCGCCGGGGAGGTCTTCGTCGACTTCCACCCGGACTGGGGCCCGCGCCGCACCACCGACGCCGCCTTCGCCGCGGCCGGTGTCCGGCGCACGGTCGCGCTCGAGGTCAACGACGTGCACAGCCTGCTGGACCTGGTCGACGAGAACCTGGGGATCGCGGTCGTACCCCGGCACTTCCGGCACAAGCGGCCCTCGCTCACGGCGCTGCCGGTGAAGGGCGCGGGCGCGACGGAGTACGAGACCGTGGCGCTGCTGCCGCCGGACCGGGCCACCAGTCCCGCCGCCCGCGCTCTCGTCACCCTCCTGGAGACCGGGGGCCTGGCACCACCCCCGTACGGGGCCCAGCCCTCCTGATTCCGGCCGTCCGCCGCCGCAGACTCATGACCGTCGGCCACCACAACGACGGTCAGGAGCAGGCGACATGGCGGAACACACACGGCGGACCGTGCTGCGCGGCGCGGCCGGGCTCGCGGCGGCGGGCGCACTGGCGGGCGCCTCCTCACCCCGGGCCACGGCGGCCCGGGCCGATCACCCGACGCCCCGTCACTTCCCCTTCCTGGAAGGGGCGTTCGAGCCCGTCACCGAGGAACTGACCGCATTCGACCTGCCGGTCACCGGCCGTGTCCCGCGGGAGCTGAACGGCCGCTTCCTGCGCAACGGACCCAACGTGCTCGGGCTGGAGGACCCCCGGGCCCACCACTGGATGCTCGGCGAGGGCATGGTGCACGGCGTCCGGCTGCGCGACGGCAGGGCCGAGTGGTACCGCAACCGCTGGGTGCGTTCCTCGCAGGTGGCGCGGAAGCTGGGCGAGTCCCGCCCGGGTCCGGTCCCGCCGGACGACTTCGCGTGCAACACGCATGTGATCGCGTACCGCGGGCGGATCCTCGCCCTGCAGGAGAGCGGCCCGCTGCCGTACGAACTCGACGGTGAGCTGAACACCCGGGGGACCCACGACTTCGGGGGCACCCTGGAGGGCGCCTTCACCGCGCACACCAAGTTCGACGCGCACGCCGGCGAGCTGCACGCGATCGCCTACTATCCCGCCTGGGACCATGTGCGGCACCTGGTCGTGGACCCGGCGGGACGCATCGCGCGCACGACACGGATCCCGGTCGCCGACGCGCCGATGATGCACGACTTCGCGCTCACCGAACGGTATGTCGTCGTCTTCGACCTCCCCGTCACCTTCGACCCGGAGGCCGCCGGGCGCGGTGCGCCGGTGCCGTACGTCTGGAACCGGAGGCACCCGACGCGCGTGGGCGTCATGCCCCGCTCCGGGCGAGGCCCGGTGCGCTGGTTCGGGATCGAGCCGGTGTTCTACTCCCACACGCTCAACGCCTACGACGAGGGCGACCGCGTGGTGGTCGACCTGACGGCCTACCCGGCGCCCTTCCAGGTCGCCGGGCCGGGGACCGACGACCCACGGGCCGTGGGGACGCCCCGGCTCGAACGCTGGACGGTCGACCTGCGGCACGGGCACGTGCGGCAGCGGGTCCTGGACGACCGGCCGCAGGAGTTCCCACGCGTGAACGAGTCGTCGGTGTCCCGGCGCCACCGGTACGGGTATGCCGCGGCGGCGGCCGAGATGACGCGCGCGTATCTGCCCCCGGACGCCACGCCGCCCGAACGCGCCTTCGCTGACGCCCTCATCAAGCACGACCTGTCGCGCGGGACGGCCCAGGTGCACCGGCTGCCCGCAGGGGCGGCGGCGGGCGAGGCCGTCTTCGTGCCGCGGGATCCGGGGGACGCGCGGGCCGCCGAGGACGACGGGTACGCGCTGGCGTACGTCCACGACCCCGGCCGGGGCGCGGCGGACCTGGTGATCCTCGCCGCGCAGGACTTCACCGGCGAGCCGGTCGCCCGGGTGCATCTGCCGGGGCGGGTGCCGCTCGGTTTCCACGGCAGCTGGATTGCGGACGCGTGAGCGCCGACTCTTTGGGATCGTGGACGGTATGCATGCAAAGGACATCCTCATCGACGGCTTCGGCCGCATCCAGGAAGAAGTCCATGCCGCCCTCGACGGCCTCGGACCGGACGCACTGCACCACCGCCCGGCCCCCGACGCCAACTCCGTCGCCTGGCTCGTCTGGCACCTCACCCGGGTGCAGGACGACCACATCGCCGACGCCTTCGACCTCGACCAGGTGTGGCTCTCCCAGGACTGGGAGAAGCGCTTCGGCCTCGACCTGCCCAGGCACGACACCGGCTACGGGCACAGCCCGGCCAAGGTCGCGAAGGTGCGGGTGGAGTCGGCCGACCTGCTGACCGGCTACCACGACGCCGTCCACGAGCAGACGCTCGGCGCCCTGCGCGCTCTCGCCGCCAAGGATCTCGAGCGGATCGTGGACGAGCGCTGGGACCCCCCGGTCACCCTGGGCGTCCGCCTGGTGAGCGTCCTGTCCGACGACCTTCAGCACGTCGGACAGGCCGCCTACCTCAGGGGGCTGGTTCAGAGCGCTGCCGCGTAGCCCGGCAGGACCACGTCCTCGATGAGGGCCTTGCGCTCGTCGAACGGGATGAACGCGCTCTTGAGGGCGTTCACCGTGACCGTGCGCAGGTCCTCGACCGTCCAGCCCGCCTCCTCGACCAGCAGGGACATCTCCCGGGTCATCGTCGTCCCCGAGACCAGCCGGTTGTCGGTGTTGAGGGTGACCCGGAAGCCCAGGTCCTTCAGGGCGGTGATGGGGTGCTCGGCGATCGAGGTGGCGCAGCCTGTCTGCAGGTTGGAGGTGGGGCACATCTCCAGGGCGATCCGGCGGTCGCGCACCCAGGAGGCGAGCCGGCCGAGCTTGCCGTCGACGATGTCCTCGGTGAGGCGGACACCGTGGCCGATGCGCTGCGCGCCGCACACCTGCAGGGCCTGGTGGATGCTGGGCAGGCCGTGCGCCTCACCGGCGTGGATGGTGAAGGGCACGCTCTCGCGGCGCAGGTGCTCGAAGGCGTCCAGGTGGTCGGCGGGCGGGAAGCCGTCCTCGGCGCCGGCGATGTCGAAGCCGACGACACCGGCGTCCCGGTAGGCGACGGCCAGGTCGGCGGCTTCGCGGACCCGGTCGAACATCCGCATGCCGCACAGCAGGGTGCCGACGCGGACGGGGGTGCCGGCGGCGGCCGCCTTGGCCATGCCGGCGGCGAGGCCCTCCTGCACGGTCTCCACGACCTCGCTCAGGGACAGCCCGCCCTGGGTGTTCAGCTCGGGGGCGTAGCGCACCTCGGCGTAGACGACACCGTCGGCGGCGAGGTCGAGCACGTACTCCTCGGCGACGCGCAGCAGGCCCTCACGGTTCTGCATGACGGCGAGGGTGTGCTCGAAGGTGGCTATGTAGCGGACCAGGTCGCCGGAGTTGGCGGCCTCGAAGTACCAGGCGGCCAGCTCGTCGGGGTCGGTGGTGGGCAGGGTGTGGCCGATCGCCGCCGCGAGTTCGACGACGGTGGCGGGGCGCAGGCCGCCGTCGAGGTGGTCGTGCAGCACGGCCTTGGGGAGGCGGCGGATCACTTCGGCGTCTACGCGCGTAGCAGTCATGGCGTGTCTTTCCTTGAACAGGCGGTTCGAAACGGCGGGAGAAGCGGGCGTCGAGAGGGGGCGTACGGCGGGAGGGAGCGCTCAGTCGGCGGGCTGCAGCAGGTCCCAGCGGTTGCCGTACAGGTCCCGGAAGACCGCGACGGTGCCGTACGGCTCGTGGCGCGGCTCCTCCAGGAAGGTCACGCCGGCGGCGGCCATGCGGGCGTGATCGCGGGCGAAGTCGTCGGTGTGCAGGAAGAACCCGACGCGCCCGCCGGTCTGGTCGCCGACGCGGGCCCTCTGCTCCTCGTTCTTGGCGCGGGCCAGCAGCAGGCCGGTGCCGGTGGCGTCGCCGCCGGGTTCCACGACGACCCAGCGGGAGCCGTCGGGACGCGGGGCGTCCTCGGCCAGGCGGAAACCGAGGGCCTCGGTGTAGAAGCGGATGGCCTCGTCGTAGTCGTCGACGACGAGGGCGACCAGGGCGACGCGTCGCATCGGGACCTTCCGGTGGGGGTGGTTAGCGGGTGAGGTTATACGTAAAACCCGGTCGGCGCCAGTCCCGTTCTACGCGCGTTGTCCTGCGGTGGCGGCGAGTGCCCGGCGGTCAGGGTCGCTCGTCGCCCTGCGCGACCTCGACCCGGTGGTGGAAGTCGGCCATGCCGGTGACGGAGGCCACGCACGAGACGGCGGTGCAGGTGATGAGCAGGGCGGCGACGGGCCGGCCGGTGCGCCGGGAGCGGGGGGCGGCGAGCAGGGCCTGGACGCGCATCGGGACGGGGCCCGTGGTCGCCGCGGCGGCGAAGCCGGGGCGTTCGGAGGCGGCCGACCGGCCGGCGAGGGCCGCGCGGGCGATGGCCCGGGCGGTCAGCCGGCGGTCGCCGACCGAGGTCGCGGCGGCTTCGTCGGCGGCGCGCTCGGCGGCGAGGCGGATGGTGTCGCGGACCGGGCGCAGCGCGGGGTGGCAGTGCGCGGCGAGTTCGGCGGCGGCGAGGAAGTAGTGGTGGCCGCCCTCGTTGTGCGCCCGCTCGTGCGCGAACAGGGCCTCTCGCTCGGGGGCGTCCAGGCTGCGGAGCATCGCGGTGGTGACGACGATGCGGTGCGGGCGGCCGGGCAGGGCGTACGCGTCGGGGCGGGGCGAGTCCACCACGCACAGGTCGCCGGCGGCGGGCCCGCGTCCGGCCACGGTACGGGCCGCGCGGAAGGCGCGGGTCTGGTGCAGCACCGAGCGGACGAGCGTCCAGCAGCAGACGGCCAGGGCGCCGACGGAGGTCGCGGCGGCGGGCAGGACGACCAGGTCGGAGGCGGTGTGCAGCGGGTGGACCAGCTCGCCGAACGCGGCGAAGAGCGGGAGCTTGAGCAGCCCGATGAGGACGAACGCGCCGAGCGCGGCCAGCGAGCACCCGGCCAGTACGACCGTGCAGACGGTGACGGCCCACAGCGCGGCGACCGGGGTCAGCCGGGCCAGCGTCCGGCGGGCCAGGGCCGGCAGGGCGAACGGCAGCAGCAGGGGCAGCAGGAGCAGGGCGGTCATCGGTCGTCGGACTCGAGCAGGTCGCGCAGGATGCGTTCGTCGTCCGGGCTGAGCTGGGCGACGAACCGGGCGAGGACGGTCTCGCGGTCGCCGTCCCGGTCGAGTTCGCTGTGCATCCGGCGTGCGGTGAGACCCTGGGCGTCCTGGACGTCCCGGACCGGGAAGTAGGCGTAGCCGCGGCCCTGGCGCCGGCGCTCGACGACTCCCTTGTCGTGCAGCCGGGTGAGGATCGTGGTCACGGTCGTGCGGGCGAGGTCCGCGCCGAGGTTCTGCTGGACCTGCCCGGCCGTCCGGGGCGCGTCGGCGGCCCAGAGGGCGGCCAGGACGCTCGCTTCGAGTTCGCCGGCAGGCCGGCGTTCGTCCTTCGCGTCGGTCATGGGTACGTTCCTCACCCCCGAGGTGGTCTGCGGTCAGGGCAACCGTCTACACGATAGTAGTCAACGGGCGCTCGTACGGCTGTGCGGCCGCACGTCCATGACGGGAGGGCCTCGTAGGAGGGGCACAGGCCCCGTGGTGCCGTCCGTCGGCGGGATCGGCCCACTGCGGCCCTGGACCAGGCAGCAAAGCCCGGCCGGTCCGGCGTCTCGGCAGGGCGTCGGTCCGCGGGCCGAGCCGGTACGCGACCCCGAGGTGGGCAGACATGCGGGGGCTTCCGGCAGCGGGCCGTATCCGCCGGTGGCGGCTCTCGCTCCGCGCCACGCGGTGACGTGCACGAGCAGCGCCGGTGCGGGCAGCAGAAGACGACGCCGACGGGGCGGGCGGCGGCGAGGTCCGACGGGCACGGTCCCACGCCGCGGACGTGGGGGCCGTCGTCAGCTCGGGCCGCCGCGCGCCGCGTTCAGTCGCCTCAGGTCCTCGTCGGTGAGCCGCAGGGCGCCCGCCGCGACGTTCTCCGTCAGGTGGTCGGGGTTGCCGGTGCCGGGGATGGCGAGGACGTGCGGGCCCTGGTGCAGGGTCCAGGCGAGGCGGATCTGCGCGGGGCTCGCGCCGTGTGCGCGGGCGACGGCGAGCACCGCGTCGTCGTGGGTGGCGGTCGCCGCCCGTGCTCCGCCCGCACCGGCGACGGCGAAGAACGGCACGAACGCGATGCCGCGTTCGCCGCAGATGCGCACCACCTCGTCGTCGACGGGAGCGGTCCGGTCGACGGCGTACCGGTTCTGCACGGACACCACCGGGGCGATCTCCAGCGCCTCGGCGAGATGGCGGGGCGCGACGCCGGAGACGCCCAGGTGCCGGATCAGGCCGGCCTCGCGCAGTTCGGCGAGGGCGCCGAAGTGCTCGGCGATCGAGTCCTGGTCCATCCGTCGCAGATGGACGACGTCGAGGTGATCGCGGCCGAGCTGACGCAGGTTCTCCTCGACGTGGCCGCGCAGCTGGTCGGGCCGGGCCGGAGTCCCCCACTCGCCGTCGTGGTCGCGGACGGGGCCCACTTTGGTGGCGATGACGAGGTCGTCCGGGTACGGCGCGAGGGCGGTGTTGATCAGTTCATTGGCGGAGCGCAGGGAGGAGAAGTAGAAGGCGGCGGTGTCGATGTGGTTCACACCGAGTTCGACGGCCCTGCGCAGCACGGCGATCGAGCGGGTGCGGTCGCTCGGGGTGCCGTGGTGGAAGGCGGCGCTGCCCGTCAGCCGCATCGCGCCGAAGCCCATGCGGTGGACGGGCAGGTCGCCGAGTTTCCAGGTGCCGGAGGCGTCCGCGGTGATCGTTTCGGCGGTCATTCAGCGGAGTGTCGCACATACGGCTCCAGGACAGGGGGGTCAGCTCAGCGGCTTGTGCAGCACCGCCTTGCGGTGGCTGAACGTCTCGATGGAGTACCGGCCGTGGTAGCTGCCCGTGCCGCTCTCCCCGACGCCGCCGAACGGCAGGTCGGAGACGGTGAGATGGGCGAGGGGAAGGCCGTGGCCGAGGCCGCCGGAGGAGGTCTCGGCGGCGATCCGCGCCCGGGTCTGCTCGGACTCGGAGAAGACGTACAGCGCGAGGGGCTTGTCACGGTCGTTGATGAAACCGATCGCCTCGTCCGGGCCGGCGACCGTGACGATCGGCAGGATGGGGCCGAAGATCTCCTCCTGCATGACGGGCGAAGCGGGGTCGACGTCGGCGAGGACGGTGGGGGCGATGTACTTGGCCGCGCGGTCGCTCGCGCCGCCGACCACGATCCGGCCGGAGCCGAGCAGTCCGGAGAGCCGGTCGAAGTGCCGTTCGTTGATGATCCGGCCGTACTCGGCCGAGGCCGCGGGGTCGGTGCCGAACAGCGCATCGACCGCGCGGACCAGCGCGGCCTCCAGCGCGGCGGCGGTCTCCGGGTCGGTGAGGACGTAGTCGGGGGCGACACAGGTCTGGCCGGCGTTGAGGAACTTGCCGCGCGCGAGCCGGTCCGCCACGACGTCCAGGTCGGTGCCCCGGTCCACGAACACCGGCGACTTGCCGCCCAGTTCGAGCGTGACCGGGGTGAGGTGCTCGGCGGCGGCGCGCATCACGATGCGGCCCACGGTGCCGTTGCCGGTGTAGAAGATGTGGTCGAAGCGCTCGGCCAGCAGGGCCGTGGTCTCCGGGACACCGCCCTCGACCACGGCGACCGCGTCGGTGTCGAGGTAGGCCGGGATCAGCTCGGCCAGCGCGGCCGAGGTCGCCGGGGCCAGTTCGCTCGGCTTGGCGACGACCGCATTGCCGGAGGCCAGTGCGCCGACCATGGGGGCGAGCAGGAGCTGCGCCGGGTAGTTCCAGGGCGCGATGACGAGGACGACGCCGAGGGGGTCGTACTGCGTCCAGGCCGTCGCGTCGGCGCCGAGGTGGGCCGGGACGGGCGCGGGCTCGGGCCGCAGCCAGTCCGCCAGGTGCGCCGACGTGTGGTCGATCTCGCGGATCGTGAAGTCGATCTCGGTGCGGTAGGCCTCGGTGCTGCTCTTGCCGAGGTCGGCGTGCAGGGCGGCGGCGAGGTCGGCGCCGCGTTCCGTGAGCAGCGAGCGCAGGCGGAGCAACTGGTCGGTGCGCCAGGCGACCGACTTGGTGCGGCCGGTGCGGAACGTGGCGCGCAGCCGGGTCACGGTGTCGGCGGGCTGCTCGGGGGCGGGGTGCATCACGGGGGCCTCGCTGATGGCGCACGGGCGGTTCGGCCCGAGCCTAGGTCTCGATACGTCGGATGTAAATGCCAACCTTTCAGGTCCTCAAGTTAATTCCGGCCGCTTTGCGTGACGTGGGTCACGCATGGGTGACGTCCGCTGTCGCCGGTCGGACCTGGAGCGAGACGCGGTGACGGCGGTCAGGGCGTCCCCGGGGCGACCTCCCGGCGGTGCCGCTCCAGGAGGGCCCGCTCGGCCTCGCTCCCGGCCAGCTCGGCGGCCCGGCCGTACTCCCCGGCCGCCTCCGCGGTCCGGCCCAGCCGGCGCAGCAGATCGGCGCGGACGGCGTGGAGCACGTGGTAGTTCATGAGGGTGAGGGCGTCGACCAGGGCGAGGGCCACGGCCGGTCCTTCGAGTTCCGCCACGGCGACAGCCCGGTTCAGGGCGACGACCGGGGACGGGGCCACGGCCATGAGCTGGTCGTAGAGGGTCAGGATCTGACGCCAGTCGGTGGCCTCGGCCGTGGGCGCGTCGCTGTGCACCGCGTGGATCGCGGCCTGGATCTGGTACGGCCCCGGCCGGCCCCGGCGCAGACAGCGGCGTACCAGGTCCTGGCCCTCGGCGATCAGCGCCCGGTCCCACAGCCCCCGGTCCTGCGCGGGCAGCGGGACCAGTTCGCCGTCCGTCGCCTGCCGCGCGGGGCGGCGGGACTCGGTCAGCAGCATCAGCGCGAGCAGTCCGGTGACCTCGGGTTCGTCGGGCATCAGGTCGGCGAGCAGCCGGCCGAGGCGCAGGGCCTCCGCGCACAGGGCGGCGTCGCCGGTGAAGCCCTCGTTGAAGATCAGGTAGACGACGGCGAGGACACCGCCGAGCCGGTCGGGCAGATCGGCGTCGCGGGGCACGCGGTACGGGATCCCCGCGTCCCGGATCTTGGCCTTGGCCCGCACCAGCCGCTGGGCGAGGGTGGCCTCCGGCACCAGGAAGGCGCGGGCGATCCGGGCGGTGCTCAGGCCGCCGAGCAGACGCAGGGTGAGGGCGACCCGGGACTGCGGGGCGAGCGCGGGATGGCAGCAGGTGAAGATCAGGCGGAGCCGGTCGTCGCGCACGGGGCCCTCCTCGGGCGGTGCGGCGGGCGCGTGCAGCCGGGCGGCCTCGGCGTGCCGGGCGTCCCGGGTGGACTCGCGGCGCAGCCGGTCGATGGCCCGGTTGCGGGCGGTGGTGATGATCCAGCCGGCCGGCCCCGGCGGCACGCCGGTCTCCGGCCAGCTGCGGACTGCGGCGGTGAATGCGTCCTGCACCGCTTCCTCGGCGAGGTCGATGTCGCCGAGGAAGCGGACGAGGACGGAGACCGCGCGCCCGTACTCGGCGCGGAACACGGCCTCGACGCCGGCGCTGTCGTGCACGGTGCCGACCCTCAGTGCTGGTCCACGAAGGGCCGTACCTCGATGGGCAGCGTGGTCGCCAGGGCGGCCTTGCGGCCCCACTCCAGGGCCTCGTCCAGGTCGGCGGCGCGGATCAGGCACAGCCCGCCCAGGTACTCCTTGCCCTCGGCGTAGGGGCCGTCGGTGATGAGCACGTCGCCGTCCTTGGGGCGGAGCACGGTCGCGGTCTCCGGGCCGTGCAGGCCGCCCGCGAAGACCCAGGCGCCGGCGGCGCGCAGTTCGTCGTTGAAGGCCTCGACGTTGTGCATGATCTCGGCGAGCGCGTCCGCGGCGGGCGGCGTGCCGTCGGCCGGCTGGACCACGCTGAGCAGATAGTGCTTCATGACGTCCTCCTTGGTGTCTTCAGGGTCTCTCGGGTGCCTGTCACCTCCTACACGAACGGCGCGCCCCCGGATCGACACCGCGCCCCGGGAAATCTTCGGAAGAATCTTCGGCATGACCACCACCGCGCATCCGCTCGTCGTCCGCGCCCGCCGGCTCGCCACGGAGCTGCTCGCCCCCCAGGCCGAGTGGGTCGACCAGGAGGGCGTGCCCGGCAGCCACATCGAGGCGGTGAAGCGGTCAGGGCTGCTCGGGGTGGTCGCGCCGGTCGCGTACGGCGGCTCCGGGGCGCCGCCCGCCGTGCTGCGGGAGACGGCGGAGATCCTGGCCGGGGCGTGCTGTGCGACGTGGTTCGTGCAGACCCAGCACCACACGCCGGTGCAGACCCTGGCGCAGAGCGAACTGCCGGTGAGGGAACGGCTGCTGGGCCCCTTGTCCCGCGGCGAGCTGCTGTCCGGGGTGGCCTACGCGCACCTGCGGGCGTATCCGCACGTCCCGGTGCGGGTGCACCGGGAGGCGGACGGCTGGCGGTTCGACGGGACGGTGCCCTGGTACACGGGGTGGGGACTGAACGACGTGATGATGCTGGCGGGCATGACCGCCGCCGGTGAGGTGCTGTTCGCCTTCACCGAGGCGCGCGACCAGCCGGGGCTGCGGGCGTCGACGCCGCTGCGGCTGGCGGCCCTCACCGCCGCGCGTACGGTGTCGCTGGACCTGGACGGGCTCTGGCTGCCCGAGGAGGCCGTGGCACTGCGGGCACCGTACGCGGCCTGGGCACCCGGGGACCGGGCCCGGACGCTGAACGCCGGCCCGGCGGTCTTCGGGATCGCGGAGGCCGCCCTGTCGCTGCTGGACGAGGAGACCGCCGGCCCGCTGCGGTCCCGGCTCGCGGACGTCCGCCGCCGGGCCTACGCCCTGGCCGACCATCCGGTGCCGCAGGAGCGGGCCGACGAGCGGCTGGCGGTGCGCGCGGAGGCGTACGAGATGCTGCGGACGGCCACCACCGCGGCGGTGGTGGCCGGGGGCGGCCGCTCGATGGCCCTGACCAGCCGGGCGCAGCGGCTGGCCCGGGAGGGGTTGTTCCTGCTGGTGCAGGGGCAGACCGCCGAGTCGCGCGAGGCGCATCTGCGGGCGCTGGCGCACGGCGAGGCGTCGCGCTCAGCGCCGCCGCAGTAGAGCGCGGGCCAGGGTGTGGGTGCCCACCGCCGCCACCGCGGCGAAGGCGAGGCCCTCGGTCAGGTCGCGGGGGCGTGCGGGAGGCAGGGCGCCGGCCCGGCGCAGGCGGGCGCGGGCCCACACCGTGAAGGGGAGCACCACCAGGGGCGTGGTCACGGATCCCGGGGTGTATCCGCGCACGGTCGCGGCCTGGGCCAGGTGGACCAGGCCGTGCAGGCCGAAGCCGTTGAGTGCCGTCCGGTAGGCGGCGGAGCGGCCCCCGGTGCGCCGGCCGTCGGCAGCCGCCGCGGCCACCACGACGCCCATCGCGGCGACCGCGGTGCTGAACTCGCGGCCGTCCACGGCCTCCATCTGCCGCCACACCGTCCCGGGCACCCGGGGGAACCGCTTGCGCAGCTCCGGCACATGGGTTCGCAGCCAGCGCGGCAGCATGACCAGTTCCTCCGTGTCGTGCACGGCCCACGCGGCCAGCAGGCCCCAAGTGACGGCCCCGGGCAGCTCGTTCGACTCTCGTTCCATGAACCCGCAGTCTGCCAGGGCAGGTTGCGCATCACGCGGACGGCACCTGTCCCGAGGGAGCGGCCGCCGTACCGTCGGGGTGCGTCCACAGCCCCTGTGCCGCGAGCCGCGGCGAGACGCCCTCGCCGAACCAGTACGCCTCCTCCGGGCGCCGGTCGGGGTGAGCGCCCCGGCGAAACCCCTGTGCTGCGGGCGTTCCGGGCCGCGCACCCAGTCAACCGGGTGGAAGTGGAGGCGGACATCCCACGCTCACCGGCGGAGGGCGGGTGGGACCTGGGGCTGATCAACCGTCTCGACGGCGACGACGTGCCCGCGGGCCTGGACTCCGGCCGAACTGCTGCGCGGGCGGCCCCGGCAGTCCGCTCCCTCGGCCGCCACCACGGCATCGCGGGCACGCCGACCAGGCGGCGCACGCACACCACCCGGACCGGGTATGGGGTGCACCGCTACGTGCACCGGCTGCCGGCCGGCCGCATCCCGGTCTTCTCGTACCCCGCCGACGGCGCGGAGACGGGCGAGCCGATGGTGGCCGAGGGGCTGGAGGCGACCGTCCTGCCCGACTTCAGCATCGTCGGCGACCCGCCCGAGCGGTCCGGCACCCTCACGTGCCGCCCGCTCGCCGACGGGTCGCCCCGGGTGCTGCCGGCGCTCCAGCGGCGGCGGGCGGAGTCGGTGCCGCGGGCCGGCGGCGATCTCCACGCGGCTTTCGTCCGCCGGACGCGGGAGCCGGCGGACCGCTGAGGCCCGCGAGGTCAGGCACGGCCGTCGTCGTCCTGCCGGTCGACCACGACGAGGAAGGCGTCGGACCTCAGGTCCATCACCACGGTCGCGGGTTGTCCCTCGGCACGGCGGGCCGCCGCGTACTCCTCGGCCGGCCAGGACCCACGCGGCGCCCCGGCGGGGAACCGCTCCAACACCTTCGCAGCCATGACTGCCGGTCACCTCCACCGATCTCGTCGTACGGAAGGTACGTCCTGTACCTCTCGCCTGCCCCGGACAGCGGCGGACATGTCACCCGGCCGGGCCTGCGGAGGCCCCCGGAGAGGGAGACACGGCGGCCGTGCATCCGCCCGGGGTGCGCGGCGGGAAGGGCTTGGCGGAACCACCGACGCGGAGGACCTGAGCGATGAACGACCACGAGCCGACGGAACGACTGCGCTGTCTGGTCACGGGCGCGACCGGCTACATCGGCGGGCGGCTGGTGCCGGAGCTGCTGGCCGCCGGACACCGGGTGCGCTGCCTGGCCCGCTCCCCGGGCAAGCTCCGCGACCATCCGTGGGCGAACGAGGTGGAGACCGTCCGGGGCGACGTGACCGACGCGGGCTCGGTCGCCGAGGCGATGCGCGACGTCGACGTCGCCTACTACCTGGTGCACGCGCTCGGCACCGGCAAGGACTTCGAGGCGGCCGACCGCCGGGCGGCCCGGATCTTCGGCGACCGGGCGCGGGCGGCCGGCGTGCGCCGCATCGTCTATCTGGGCGGTCTCACCCCGGCCGGTGTTCCCGAGGAGGATCTCTCCCCGCACCTGAGCTCCCGCGCGGAGGTCGGCCGCGTCCTCCTGGCGTCGGGCGTACCGACCGCCGTGCTGCGGGCCGCGGTCGTCATCGGCTCCGGCTCCGCCTCCTTCGAGATGCTGCGCCACCTCACCGAACGGCTGCCGGTGATGATCACGCCGAGCTGGGTGCACACCCGGATCCAGCCCATCGCCGTACGCGACGTGCTGCGCCTGCTCGCGGGCTGCGCGCGGCTGCCCGGTGACGTCAACCGGGCCTTCGACATCGGCGGCCCGGAGGTCCTGACGTACCGGGAGATGATGCTCCGCTACGCGCGCGTGGCGGGCCTGCCGCCCCGGGTGATCCTGCCCGTGCCGGTCCTCACGCCGGGCCTGTCCAGCCTCTGGGTGGGCCTGGTCACCCCGGTCCCGGCGTCCCTCGCCCGGCCGCTGACCGAGTCGCTGCGGCACGAGGTGGTCTGCCACGAGCGGGACATCACCCGGTACGTGCCGGACCCGCCGGGGCATCCGCTCGGCTTCGAGGAGGCGGTACGGCTGGCCCTGCGGCGGGTCCGCGAGGCACAGGTGATCACTCGCTGGTCGTCGGCGGCGGTGCCCGGGACGCCGAGCGATCCGCTGCCCACCGACCCCGACTGGGCCGGCGGCAGCCTCTACACCGACCACCGGGGGGCGGCCGTGGACGCCCCGGTGGGCGAGCTGTGGCGGGTGATCGAGGGCGTCGGCGGTGAGAACGGCTGGTACTCCTTCCCGCTCGCCTGGAGCCTGCGCGGCTGGCTGGACCGGCTCGTCGGCGGGGTCGGCCTGCGCCGGGGCCGCCGGGACGAGCAGCGGCTGCGGGTCGGCGACTCCCTGGACTTCTGGCGGGTCGAGGAGATCGAGCGGGGCCGGCTGCTGCGGCTGCGGGCCGAGATGCGGCTGCCCGGCCTCGCCTGGCTGGAGATGTACGCCGAGCCGGACGGCGACGGGCGCAGCCGCTATCGCCAGCGCGCCCTGTTCCACCCGCACGGCCTGCTCGGGCAGGCCTACTGGTGGGGCGTCTCGCCCTTCCACGCCGTCGTGTTCGGCGGGATGGCCCGCAACATCGCGCGGGCGGCGGCCCGGCGCACCCCGGACACCGCGTCCGCCCGATGACACCCCGTCCGCGGGGCCCCGCCGGGCCGGAACGGCTGACGCCTGCATCCGCCGGGCGCGCCGGGCCGGAACGGTTGAAGTCGGCATTCGCGGAGCCCTTGAGCCGCCGTCGTCCGCCGTCCACCTCCCGCTCCCGGAGCCGCACCATGTACGTCTCGGTCGTCCTGTTCACCGCCGACCTCCGTCTGCACGACCACCCGCCCCTGCGGGCCGCGCTGGGCGGGGCCCGCGAGGTGGTCCCCCTCTTCGTGCGTGACCGTGCCGTGGCGGAAGCGGGGTTCGCCGCGCCCAACCGGCTGGCCTTCCTCGCCGACTGTCTGCGGGATCTGGACGCGGAGCTGCGCGAGTGCGGCGGGCGGCTCGTGGTGCGCTCCGGTGACGTGGTGGAGGAGGTGTGCAAGGTGGCCGCGGAGGCCGATGCCGACGAGGTGCACCTGGCGGCCGACGTCAGCGCCTACGCCGGGCGACGGGAACGGCGGCTGCGGCGCGCGCTGGAGACGGACGGGCGGCGGCTGCACGTCCACGACACGGTGACCACCGCGGTGGCGCCCGGCGCGGTGACCCCGGCCGCCTCCGATCACTTCGCCGTGTTCACCCCGTACTTCCGCAGGTGGTCGGAGCAGCGGCTGCGGGACCCGCTCGCGGCCCCCCGTGCGGTGCGCGTGCCGGACGGCATCGGCTCGGAGGACCTGCCGTCCCGTACCGCGCCGTCGGGGGTCTCGCCGGGGCTGGCCGTGGGCGGCGAGCGGGAGGGCAGGAAGCGGCTCACCGCCTGGCTCCGCTCGGGCGCGGCCGGCTACGCGGACGGGCACGACGACCTGGCCGGGGACGCGACCTCCCGGCTCTCGCCGCATCTGCACTTCGGCACCCTGTCCCCGGTCGAACTCGTCCACCGGGCGCGCCGGACGGGTGGCCCGGGCGCGGAGGCGTTCGTGCGACAGCTCGCCTGGCGCGACTTCCACCGGCAGGTCCTCGCGGCCCGGCCCGCCGCCGCCCGCGCCGACTACCGCACCCGGCACGACCGCTGGCGGTCCGAGCAGACCGCCCGTGCGGACATCGAGGCGTGGCGGGAGGGCCGTACCGGCTATCCGGTGGTCGACGCGGCGATGCGCCAGCTGCGGCACGAGGGCTGGATGCACAACCGCGGGCGCCTGCTGACCGCGAGCTTCCTGGCCAAGACGCTGTACGTCGACTGGCGTGTCGGCGCCCGCCACTTCCTGGACTGGCTGGTGGACGGGGACGTGGCCAACAACCAGCTGAACTGGCAGTGGGTGGCGGGCACCGGCACGGACACCCGCCCGCACCGGGTCCTGAACCCCCTCGCCCAGGCCAGGCGGTACGACCCCGACGGTGCGTACGTACGGCGCTGGGTGCCCGAGCTGGAAGGGGTGGCGGGCGGCGCGGTGCACGAGCCGTGGAAGCTCCCGGCCCCGGCCCGGGAGCGCCTCACCGGCTACCCGGACCCGATCGTCGACCTCACCGAGTGCCTGGCCCGCTTCAGACACGCCCGGGGCCGGGACTGACCGAACGACCACGACGGCGCGCCCGCGGCGCGCCACCCTCCCCCGGCGGACGGCGGAACGATGCCCACCCCCGGTGCTGGGCCGACGGCCGTCTCCCGGCGTCAGGGGTGTGCCGGTCCCGGGCTCGGGGCGGTCCGGGAGTGCTGTGCCGCCGTCAGGAGGTCGAGTGCCTCGCGCAGTCCGGACGGGCGGGGCATGCCGCGAGTGAGCCGGCCGGCCCAGCCCGGGCCGGCGAGCAGCACCAGTGGCCCCGTGCGGGCGCCCTTGACTCCCCACTCCATGGCCGCGATGTGCTCGGCCAGCGGCAGGCTCGCCGTGGAGCGTGCCTGCGCCCACAGCAGCACGGCGGCCGGCCCCAGGCGCCGTACCGCCGCCACGAGCGCCTCCGCCGGGACGGCGGCGCCGAACATGCGCGTCGGGACGGGGACATGGCTCAGCGCGGCGTTGAGCGCCTCCAGCGGGAGGGTGTGCTGCTCGCCGGGGACACAGGCCAGGACGACGGGTGCCGGGCCGCCGAGGTCGTCGGCCGGCCCGGGCCGGCGGGTGTGCCGGCGCAGGGTCGTGGAGACGTGCCAGGACAGCAGGTGCTCCACCTCGACGTACCGATCGCCCGACGAGGCCCACTTGCGGCCCACGGCGTGCAGTGCCGGCGCCATCACGTCCTGCCAGGCGGCCACCACCCCGTACGCGGTGACGACGGCCTCCAGCCCCTCCTCGAGGGCGGGTGCGTCCAGCCGCACGGCCGCACGGGCCAGGCCTCGGCCGTGCCGGCCCGGGGAGGCCGGGGAAGGGGTGCCGGTGCCGGTCGTGCGCGGTCGCGCGGCCGGCAGGGGTCCGGCGGTGTCACCCCCCACAGTTCCCTGGTTCGTGCGCTCCCGCGCGGCGCGGGCGGCCTCCGCGGGCGGCACGCCGGACGCGGTCAGCCGGCACATCGCCTCCAGCACGGCCACGTCGCCCGGCGCCCAGCGGCGGTGCCGGCGGTCGGTGCGGGCGGCCGGGCCGATGCCGTAACGGCGGTCCCAGGACCGCAGCGTGGTGGGCGAGACGCCGAGCCTGCGGGCGAGCGCACCCGTGGTCAGCCCCGGCTCCCCGGCCCTCTCGGACGTGCCCATGCGACGACTATACGACGCACAACCGATGCGGGTTGAGGGCATGACGGACCAGCTCCGACGATGGGGCCCAAGGAAGGGACCGGGGCGAGACCCGTCACGTCGCCCCGTCCGCACCCACGCCCCCGCGGGAAGGAGCCGTCGTCATGAGCCCGCTGACGACCGTCGGCGACGAGGAACTGGCCCGGGGCCTGGCGGCCGGCGACGACGCCTGTCTCACCGCGGCCTATCAACGCTGGTCGGGCCTGGTGCACACACTGGCCCGTCGCTCGCTCGGCGACGCCGGGGAGGCCGAGGACGTCACCCAGCAGGTGTTCCTCGGCGCCTGGCGCGGGCACGCCGGCTACCGGCCCGAGCGCGGCGCACCGGCCGGGTGGATCGTCGGCATCGCCCGGCACCGGATCGCCGACGCCCTGTCCGCGCGGACCCGCCGCGGCGAGCTGGCCGCCGCTGCCACCGAGGTGCTGGCGCGGACCGAGCGGGACGCCGACCGGCCCGAGGCCGTCCTGGACCGTGTGCTCGTGCGCGACGAGCTGGCGCGGCTCCCGGCGGACCAACAGCGCGTGCTGCGCCTCGCCTACTTCGAGGATCTGACCCAGAGCCAGATCGCCGAGCGCACCGGGTGGCCGCTGGGCACGGTCAAGAGCCACACCCGCCGGGGCCTGCGCCGACTGCGGCGCAACCTGTGCGCCGCCGACGACGAGACCCTCTGAGCGGACCGCGGACGCACAGACGCTGCACGAACGATGCACGGCACGCCGTGAAGGCGTCCGCACCCGCGCACACCTCTACACATAAAGAAGAAATAAGAGCAAACTGAATGAAGCGGCGCTTACCGCACTCCGCACCAGACGCGGTCTGGCCTGCACAGTCAAAGGAGACGAGTCATGGCCAACCTCCACAGGGGTGACATCTCCAGCCACCCTGATGTCTCCGAAATGCGCGACCGTTACGCCCGCATGCTCGGCGGGCGCGACGTGGCGCTCGTGGACGGGCCGGTGTTCCTGCTCGGCCTGTACTGCGCGGCATCGCCGTGGATCGTTCACTACGCGGCGAGCCAGCCGGCCCTCGCGACCCACAACCTGATCATGGGAATCGCGATAGGCCTGCTGGCGCTGGGATTCACCAGGGCACCCGAGCGGATGTACGGCCTCAGCTGGGCCATGTGCGCCCTGGGCATCTGGATGATCATCGCTCCTTGGATCGTGGGCAGCAGCCCCGACGTGGGCGTCGTCGTCAACAACGTCGTCATCGGCGGACTGGCGATCGTCCTCGGACTCGTATGCGCCGGCACGGCGGCGAGGAGCGCACCCAGGCCCTAGGAGGAGACGCGAGGAAGGAAGCACAGGAAGCACCGGACACAGGAACGACGGAAAGGGCCGGTCCGCCTGGGCGGACCGGCCCTTCCCCGCGCCCGCCCGGCGGACGGCCCTCCCCGCCCTCCGCGGCCCGGCACCGTCCACGGCTCCTGCGGCAGCGCCCGGCCGGTCTCCAGCGACGACTTCGGGTTCGACGGCACGGCCGGCGAGCCGGAGGCGAGGTACGAGCGCTCGCCCCCGTCGTCGAGGTCCTCATGGGTGACGGCGGGCCGGACGATGTCCTCGTGCTGCCGGATGGCGAAGGTGACCCGGGAGTGCCGGTCCTCCTGCCCCTCCCGGTCGGGCGCGGCCCAGGTGGTGACCAGCCGGGTCGGCGGCTCGCTCGTGACGACCCGGCCGACCACGTCGGCGAGGCCGGAGCCGTCGGTGCGGACGTGCTCCCAGCGCGAGCCGGGCCGCCTGCACGTCGAACCGCGGCTGCGCGACCACCTGCCACTCGGGGGATCGGCTCAGCCCGTCACGACGAAGGAGATCCACGCGTCCGGCGGCAGTTCCGGGCGCTCCGGCACCGGTCGCAGCTCGCGCGTCCAGGCGTCCTGGGCGACGTCATCGGCGACGCGCTGCCAGAAGCGCACGGCCGCCCGGTTGTCCTCCTGGAAGGCGATCTCCCAGGGCCCGGGGTGCCGCCCGAGCACCTCGCGCACCGCGTGCAGCCCGATGCCCCGGCGCCGCGCCCCGCGCACCACGAAGAAGCTGTTCAGCACGCGCACCGGGCCGTCCAGCCCGCGCACGAAGGCGAGTCCGGCGGGGCGCTCGCCGCAGACCAGCAGGTACGGCAGCCAGCCAGGCGCGGTGAAGGCGTGCTCGAGGCGGTCGCTGCGGAAGGTGCCGTCGGCGCCGGGCAGCACGCCGTAGAACTCGGACAGGTCGTGCCGGAACATCAGCCACAACCGTTCCACGGTGGGCCGGTCCTCGGCGGTCGCGAGGCGGACGGAGACGTCGGGAGTGCGTATGTCGGTCATGAAACGGATCCTCCCCGGCGGACAGGTTCCGGGCCGGGGAGGATCGCACGTACAGGCGTCACTCTAGCTCACCGCGACGACGTTGTACTCCTCGCTGACCTCCTTCGCGCCGAACGGCCACACTTTCTCCAGCCGTGCCCAGACCAGGAACGCCACACAGCCGAGGGCGAGCCAGGCCAGGGACCACTCGATGGGATGGCGGCCCGGGGAGTTCTTGTCGGCGTACCCGTAGATGACGCACCAGCCGGCGAAGGCGACCATGCCGGGGAGGGGGTACAGCCACATCCGGTAGGGGCGGGGCATGTCCGGCTGCCGCCTGCGCAGGACCGTCAGGGCGATGATCTGGGCGAGCGCCTGGACGATCACCATCACCGTGGTGAGCAGCTGGATCAGGGTGGCGAGGTCGGTGTGGCGGCCGATGAGGAACCCTACGGCGGTGATCACGCCCATGGTGGCCAGGCCCAGCATCGGAAACCGGTGCCTCGGGTGCAGCCGCTCGTACGGCCGGAAGAAGACCCGGTCGCGGGCGGCGTCGTAGGGCACCCGGGAGCCGCCCAGCAGCCCGGTGAACACCGAGGCGAACGCGGTGACCAGGATGAGCACGGTGACCGTGTCGGCGGCCCCCTTGCCCCACGTCTCCTCCAGCACCGCGGAGGCCACCGAGGTGGAGGCGATGTCGTGCGGGTCCGCCATCCGGTGCCAGTCGACGACGCCGAGGGTGCCGATCTGCAACAGCAGGTAGATCGCCATGATGCCGAGGATCGAGAAGAGGATCGAGCGGGGCAGCGCACGGCCCGGGTTCTTGATCTCGGCGCCCATGTAGGCGGTGGTGTTGTAGCCGAGGTAGTCGTAGATGCCGATGGTCAGGCCCCCGGCGAAGCCGAGCCAGAAGTGGTCGCTCGCCAGGTCGAAGGCGTGGGCGGGGTAGGTGAAGGCCAGGTGCGGGCTGAAGTCGGTGGCCGCCGCGACGATCACCAGCAGCACGGAGGCGATCATCACGGTCCACATCACGGCGGTGATCCGGGCGATGTGCTCGATGCCGCGCCAGAGCAGGAGGACGACCAGGGCGATGACGCCCAGTCCGATCAGGTCGCCTTCCGTGCGGCCCAGGCCCGGGGCGAGATAGCCCAGGTACTGGACGAAGCCGACCACGCCCGTGGACATGATCAGCGGGATGAAGAGCATCGCCGTCCACACGAAGAGGAACGGCATGAGGCGGCCGGTGCGGTACTGGAAGGCCTGGCGCAGATAGAGGTAACTGCCGCCGGAGCCGGGCATCGAGGCGCCCAGCTCGGCCCAGACCAGTCCGTCGCACAAGGCGAGGACCGCGCCGGCGACGAAGCCGATGACCGCCTGCGGACCGCCGAACGCGGCGACCATCAGCGGGATGGTCACGAACGGGCCGATGCCGCACATCTGGCTCATGTTGATGGCCGTCGCCTGGAACAGGCCGACGCGACGGACGAATCCACCCGTGGGTGGCGGGCTACCGGACATGGGGTCTCCTGACGCGACGGGCGCTCGGCGGCACCCGGCGGGGCCGACTGGCCGATAAAGTTAAGGAGCCTTACTAGACGCGTCAAGTATGCGCGGGGAATGCACGAGAATGGTGCGATGGCCGCCGGTGACGTCATGGATCAGCAGGAACAGCCCTGGAGCCGCAGGCGGCTGCGCAGCACCAACGAGCGGCTGCTGCTGGACCGGCTGCGCACCCTCGGCACCGCGTCCCGCGCCCAACTGGCCCGGGAGACCGGCCTGTCGAAGCCGACGGTCTCCAGCGCCCTGGCCTCGCTGGAGACGGCCGGCCTGGTGCACGAGGTCGGCACCCACGCCCCGGAGCGCGGACGCACGGCCGTGCTCTACGCCCCCGACCCGGCCGCCGGGCACGCGCTGGGCGTGGACATCGGCCGGGGCTGGCTGCGGGTGGCGGTGGTGGACCTGGACGGCACGGTCGTCGCCCGGGCCGACGTGCGCAACCGGGCCCGAGCCTCCGCCGCCCTGGCCGGCCTGGTCGTGGACACCGCCCGCCAGGTGATCGCGAACTCGGGCGTGGACCCGGCGGAGGTGGTCCACGGGGTGGTCGGCACGCCCGGGGTGTACGACGAGCAGCGGCGGCGGGTGCGGTACGCGATGCACCTGCCGGGCTGGGGGCGCGCCGGACTCGTCGACCGGATACGCGAGGAGCTGGGAGTGCCCCTGGAGGTGCACAACGACGCCAATCTGGCGGCGCTCGGCGAGTACACGTACGGCGTCGGCGCGGGCAGCCGGCTGTTCGCGTACCTGCTGATCGGCACCGGTCTCGGCATGGGGGTCGTCAGCGAGGGCCGCCTGTTCACCGGGGCGCACGGGCTGGCCGGGGAGATCGGCTTCCTGCCCTGGCCGGGGCGGCGGAAGCCCGAGCATCTGGAGGGCGCGGTGTCCGGGGTGGCCGTGGTGGAGGCCGCCCGGCACTTCGGGATGAGCGGGCAGCTCACGGCGAAGGCCGTCTTCGACGCGGCCCGCCAGGGCGACCCGGCCGCGGTGCGGGCGGTCGAGCTGGAGGGCGAGCGGATCGCGCACACCGTGGCGGCGGCCACCGCCGTGCTCGACCCGGACCTCGTGGTGCTCGGCGGCGGGGTCGGCCACAGCGTCGACCTGCTGCTCGGCCCGGTCCAGGACCGGCTGCGCGCCCTCACCCCGCTGCGTCCGCGGATCGCCCCGAGCCGGCTCGGCGAGGACGCGGTGCTGCTCGGGGCGGTCGCCACGGCCCTGGACACGGCCAGGGAGCTGGTCTTCGCACGCCGAACGGCCGAGCAGGCGGCGGGTCACCGGCCCTGACGGCCACGGTCGTTGACACTCTGGGTACCGCGCCCTAGCGTGAAGCCGGTTAGTAAAGTTTCCTAACTTTACGAGGCTGGAGACCGCCGTGTTCCGTCGCCCCGCCCACCGCCGCAGGCTCGTCACGGCCGCCGTGACCTTCGGGCTGCTCGCCCCGCTCACCGCCGGCGCCTGGGACACGGCACCGCGGCACCGGCCGGCCCGGATCACCACCGTCCCCTCCGCCGCCGGCACCGCCACCCCGCTCGCCGGCTACGCGATCCAGTCCTCGGCGAAGGTGAGCGACTCCCCTCGGGCCATCTCCTCCCCCGGCTATCCGGCGACGGACTGGCACCCGGCGGGCCCCCGGTCCACGGTCCTGGCCGCCCTGCTCGCCGACGGCGTGTACGCCGACCCGTTCCACTCCACGAACCTGCAGAAGATCCCGCGCGCCGACTTCGAGGTGCCCTGGTGGTACCGGTCCGACTTCACCGTCGAGGACACCGCCCGGCGCACCTCCCTCGACGTGAGCGGCGTGATCTCGGCGGCGGACGTGTACGTCAACGGGCAGCAGGTGGCCCGGGCGTCGGACGTCACCGGCGCCTACACCCGGCACGAGCTGGACATCACCTCGCTGGTCAGGGCCGGCACCAACACGGTGGCCCTGCGGATCCGGCCGAACGATCCGAACAAGGACCTCACCATGGGGTGGCTCGACTGGCTCCAGCCACCGCCCGACCGGAACATGGGCATCGTCCGTGACGTCGTGGTCCGCAGGGGCGGCCCGGTCGCGCTGCGCGACGCGCACGTGGTCACCGGCCTGGCCATGCCGTCGCTGGCCACCGCCGACCTGACGGTGCGGGCCCGGGCCCGGAACGACTCCGGCACCGGTGTCACGGCGGAGATCTCCGGCCGGGTCGCCGGCACGCGTTTCACCAAGGCCGTGCCGCTGGCCGCCCACGAGACGAAGACCGTCACCTTCTCCCCCGCCGACGTCCCCGGCCTGCATCTCACCTCGCCGCAGGTGTGGTGGCCGGCCGGCATGGGCGACCAGCCGCTGTACGACCTCGACCTCACCGCGACCGTCGCCGGTACGACGTCGGACACCGCGCACACCACCTTCGGCATCCGGGACGTGCGGGCACCGTTGAACGCCGACGGCGCCCGTCAGTACCGGATCAACGGCCGCCCGCTGCTGGTCAAGGGCGGCGGCTGGTCCCCGGACGAGTTCCTGCGCTGGGACCGCTCCTACGTCGAGGACCGGCTGAAGTACGCCGTCGACCTGGGCCTGAACACCATCCGCCTGGAAGGCCACCTGGAGCCCGACGAGTTCTTCGACCTGGCCGACCGCCACGGCGTCCTCACGCTGCCGGGCTGGGAGTGCTGCGACAAGTGGGAGGGCGAGGTCAACGCGGACGGCTCCGGGGAGAAGTGGAGCGAGACCGACCATGTGGTCGCGAAGGCGTCCATGGCCGCAGAGGCCGCCCGGCTGCGCGACCACCCGAGCGTGCTCTCCTTCCTGATCGGCAGCGACGCCGCCCCCGACGCACGGATCGAGAAGGACTACCTGGACGCACTGAAGGCCGCCGACTGGCCCACCCCCGTGGTCCCCGCCGCCTCCGAGGAATCCTCGCCGCAGCTCGGCGGCTCGGGCATGAAGATGACCGGCCCCTACGAGTGGGTGCCGCCCGACTACTGGTACGCCAAGCGCGAGGGCGGGGCGACCGGCTTCAACTCCGAGACCAGCGCGGGCCCGAGCATCCCCACCCTGGACACCCTGCGGCGGATGATGACACCCGCCGAGCTCGACTCGCTCTGGAAGGACCCGGACGCCCCGCAGTACCACCGCTCGCCGTCCTCCGTCTTCGGCACGCTCAAGATCTACGACAAGGCCCTCGCCGGGCGCTACGGCACCCCCACCGGCCTCACCGACTACGTGCGCAAGGCCCAGCTGGCCCAGTACGAGAACGTCCGGGCCCAGTTCGAGGCGTACGGGCGCAACGCGACGGACGCCAGCCGGCCCGCCACCGGGGTGATCCACTGGATGTTCAACAGTGGCTGGACGTCCCTGCACTGGCAGCTGACGGACCGCTACCTCGACCAGAACGGCTCCTACTTCGGCGCGAAGAAGGCGAACGAGCCGTTGCACATCCAGTACTCCTACGACGACCGCTCGGTCGTCGTGGTGAACCGCCGGCACACGCCCGCGCAGGGCCTCACCGCACGGGCCACCCTGTACGACCCCGACGGCACGCAGCGGTACGACAGGGCCGTGCCCGCCGTGACGGTGGACGGAGACGGCGCGCACACCACCGCTCTCACCCTGCCGTCCTCGGTGAGCGGGCCGGCGCGGACCCACCTGCTCCGCCTGGTGCTGACGGACCCGGCCGGCCAGGAGGTCAGCCGGAACGTCTACTGGCTGTCCACCCGGCCCGACATGCTCGACTGGAGCGGCACGACCTGGTACTACACGCCGACGACGAGCTACGCCGACCTCACAGGGCTCGCCTCGATGGCACAGGTCCCCGTGTCCGCGACGGCGGCGACCACGTCGGCGGACGGTACGTCGACCACGACCGTGACCCTGCGCAACACCGGGAGCGCACGGACCCCGGCGCTGCTGACGGACGTGCACCTCGTCGACGGCCGGGGCGCGCCGGTCCTGCCGGTGCGCTGGTCGGACAACGAGGTGAGCCTGTGGCCGGGCGAGTCGGTGACGCTGACCGCCACCTACCGGACGGCCGACCTGCGCGGATCGGCGCCCCGGGTACGCGTCTCCGGCTGGAACACGCCGGAGCGGACGCTCCCGGCGGCGTGACGGTACGGGGGTGGGCCCGGCGGCCCGCCCCCGGCCGGTTCAGCTCACGTCGAGCGTGGTGTCGTCCACGACGAACGACGTCTGGTACTTCGAGCCCTCGGTACCGGTGAACTTCAGGGTGACGGTCTGCCCGGCGTAGCCGCTGAGGTCGAAGCTGCGCTGGGTGTAGCCGGAGCCCGCGTTGAGGTTCGAGTACGTCGCCAGGGTGCCGAGGACCGTGCCCGAGCTGTTCAGGACCTGGACCTTGAGCGTGTCGTAGGCCGTGCTGGTCGTGGTCTCGGCCGTGTCGACGTGCAGGTAGAAGCTGAGCTTGGCCGTCGAGCAGCCGGAGGGGACGGTCACCGACTGGGAGAGCGTGTCGGTCGTGGCGGTGCCGTAGCCGTCGAGCCAGGCGTAGTACGAGCCCGCGTGGGCCGCCTCGCCCGTCGAGTTGGTGATGACCCCGCTGGTCCCGCCCCACACGGTGCTTCCGGACTCGAAGCCGTTGTTGCCGAGGAGCTGGCCGGCCGTGCAGGTGCCGGTGCCGCCACCGCCGCCGCTGCCGGTGCCCGCGCCTGCCAGCCAGGCGGTGGCGTTGAGGGCGAGGGGCGCGTTGGTGGCGCCGGAGTCGTTCCAGCCGTCGTACAGGGTGTTGCCGGACTGGCCGGTGCCGTCGTCGACCGGCGAGCTGTCGCCCCAGAAGGCGACCCGTCCGCTGCCGAAGGTGCTGGTGAGGAAGAAGGCACCGGTGTTGCCGGAGTAACCGGAGCGGTACACGAGCCCCTTGACGCTCGAGTTGTCCGACGGCTTGAGCGTGGCGGTGGTGCCGTCCGCGATCAGGCTCTTGGTCACGGTGCCGAACGAGCCGTGCAGCACCGGGTCGCTGCTGTCGCTGATCGCGGCCGGGTAGCCGGAGCCGACGTCGAGCGAGTCGATGGAGAAGCCGAACGGGTCGGTGGAGTCGACGCTGTTGGTGGTCATCAGGTCGTTGAGGACCTCGACCGCGTCGTAGCCGTCGTTGTTGCGGTCGGCCCCGGTGTGGTCGGAGATCATGAACAGACCGCCGCCGTTCTTCACGAAGTTCATGATCGCCGTCTTCTCGGCGGTCGTGAACTTCGTGTTGGGCTCCGGCAGGACGAGCGTGTCGAAGTTCGACAGGTCGGTCGAGGACGAGCCGCCGTAGCTGAGGCTGGAGCCGGACGGCAGCGTCTTCAGGCTGTAGTCGCCGGTCTTCTGCAGCGCCACGCCCCAGGAGGACAGGGCACCGGTCCAGTCGGTCTCGGCGGAGGGGGAGGAATCCTGGCCGAGCGGGTCGGGCTGGCTGGTGGAGATGATCCAGTCGGCGTTGCCGGCCGTCTCGGCATGGGCGTTGTCGAACAGGATGCGGTGCGTCGTCGCCGCGTGGGCGGCGGTGCCGCTGCCGACCTGGACGGCGGCTCCGGTCAGGAGCAGCCCGAATCCGGCCAGGGCGGTGGTGAGTCTGCGGCGGGATCTCCTGGATCCAAGCATCCGGCGAACCTCCATGAGGGGTGGGGAGAGGCGGTGGGGGCGCCAAGTCTGCGCGCGTAGAGCATGGTTGAGAGTTCTACACGCGTCGATTGGTTGAAAGGTACATGGCATGAAGGGGGGGTGAACAGAATCTCCCGGCAACCAGCGGATCGGACTGCCTCCGCTCACAGCGGGCAGATGCTGAATGGGATCCTGTCGAAAAGGGGTGGACATGGAAATCTCGGGCATCATCAGTGCCATTGTCATCGGGCTCATCATCGGTGTGCTCGGCCGGCTGGTCGTCCCCGGACGGCAGCACATCGGCGTCCTGTGGACCATCCTGGTCGGCATCGTGGCCGCCCTGCTCGGCTCGGCCGTCGCCGCCGGGTTCGGGGTCGCGAACACCAAGGGGCCCGACTGGATCGAGTGGTTCATCCAGATCGCCCTGGCCGCGCTGGGCATCGCGGCGCTGGACCGGGCCCGGGCACGCCGCTGACGTCTCGGTCAACTCCCGTGGAGAAAGGGGGTTGTGGTGCTCAGCGGATGGAAGCCGAGGCGCTCGAGGATCGGGCGGCTCAGGGGAGAGGCGTCGACCTGGAGGTAGCGGTGGCCGTGGGCGGCGGCGATGCGGGCGCGGTGGGCGACCAGGGCGCGGTAGACCCCCCGGCCCCGCCAGGCCTCGACGGTGCCGCCGCCCCACAGTCCGGCGAACCCGGCGCCGGGCACCAGCTCCGTCCGGGCGGCTCCGACGGGTTCGTCCCCCGCGAGCGCGACCACCGCGACGACCGTGCCGGGGGCGGCGGCGAGGCGTGCGAGCAGCCGGTGCCGCAGCCGGGTGCCGTCCGTGCCGAAGGCCTGCTCGTGCACCTCCACCACGAGGTCGACGCCCGCCGGGTCGGTGGCCTGCACAAGACGGATGCCCGCGGGCGGCCCGGCGTCCAGGGCGAGCCGGCCGGCCTCGCCGATCATGAGCGTCTCCTCGGGCTCGGCCCGGAATCCGGCGGCGGTGAGCCGGGCGCCGAGATCGGCCGGCCGGTCGTGGCCGTAGAGCTTCCACTCGAAGTCGCGGCCGAGGGAGCTGAAACGGGCGATCTGCTCGGCGATCGCCCCGTCCGCGCGCGCCGGGTCCAGATCGGACCACAGCACACCGTTCCAGCCCTGGGCGTCCGCGACCTGGCGCACCACCGCGCCGGCCCGCTCGATCCGGGCCCCGGGGCCGTCGGGAGCCGCGTGCTCGCGCATCTCACGGTCGTAGCGGGCGAGTACCGCCGTGTGATCCATGGGCCCAGCTCAGCAGGAACGCACCCGGCCGGCAACGGGATTATCGCGCCTCGGGACGCACGGCGGCCAGGTAGGCGCTGAGCCGGTCGCGGTTGCGGGCCAGACAGTCGATCCGGGACTGGATGCGGTCGATGTGCCCCTGGAGCAGGGCGGCCGTCTCCGGGGAGACGCACGCGGCGGGCGGGTGCAGCTCGCCCGGGCCGGAGAGGTACGGCAGGATCGCGCGGATCATCTCGGTGGTCAGGCCGGAGTCGAGCAGGCCGCGGATCTGCTGGACGTCCGCGACCGCGGACTCGGGGTAGCTGCGGTAGCCGTTGTCGCGCCGCTCGGGGTGCAGGAGATCCTGTTCCTCGTAGTAGCGCAGCAGCCGGGCCGGGACGCCCGTGCGGTGCGACAGTTCTCCGATCCGCATGCCCGCCTCCGCGTCCGCGCTTGACCTTCACACTGATGTCAGGCTCCGACCATGGTCGCATGACCGTGTCCTCCCCCTCTTCCCAGGTCAAGGGCGGTGCGCTGCCGTGGCCGGGGCTGCTGGCCCTGTCCTGCGCCGCGTTCACCGCCGTCATGACGGAGCTCCTGCCGGCCGGCCTGCTGCCCGCGATGGCGCACCCGCTCGGGGTCGCCGAGTCCCGGATCGGCTTCCTGGTCACCGCGTACGCGGCCGCCTCCTTCCTGGCCGCCGTCCCCGTCACCGCCGCCCTGCGCGGGCTGCCACGGCGCCCGGTGCTGTGCGGCGCCCTGCTGGGCTTCGCCGTCAGCAACACGATCGTGGCGCTGTCGTCGTCGTACCCGCTGACGTTCGCGGCCCGGCTGCTCGCCGGTGCGACGGGCGGCACGCTGTGGGCGATGCTGGTCGGCCACGCCGCCCGGATGGTGCCGGCCGAGCGGCGCGGCCGGGCCATCGCGATCGTGCTCGCCGGGATCACCCTGGCCCTGGCGCTCGGGGTGCCCGCCGGTACCGCGCTCGCCGGCGCGGTGGGCTGGCGGGCGGTCTTCGGGGGGCTGGCCGGGTTCGCCGTCCTGCTCGCGCTACGGATACGGCTGCGGGTGCCGGACTTCCCCGGCGAACCGGCGCACGCGCGCGTGCCCCTCGCCCGGGTCGCCCGCCGCCCCGGTATCCGCCCGGTGCTGTCCGTGACCCTGTTCCTGCTGCTGGGGCACCAGGTGATGTACACGTACGTCGCCCCGTTCGCCGCGCATGCCGGGTACGGCCGTACGGGCCTGCTGCTCGCGGTGTTCGGGGCCGCCACGGTGGCCGGGATCTGGGTCACCGGGGTGCTGGTCGACCGGCAGCTGCGGCGCACGCTGCTCGCGGCGCTCGCCCTGTTCGCCGGCGTGCTGGCGGCGCTGGGCCCGGGCGCCGGGGTGCACCCGCTGCTGGTCGGTGCCGTCGCCCTGTGGGGTGTCGCCTTCGGCGGGGCGCCGACGCTGATCCAGACGGCGCTGGTCGACGCCTCAGGACCGGCCGACGCCGATGTGGCGACCTCGTTGCAGACCACGGTGTACAACGCGGGCATCGCCGCCGGTTCGCTCACCGGCGGCGTGGCGCTCGACGCGTTGGGCGCGGGGGCCCTGCCCTGGACGGCGCTGCCCCCGGTGCTGCTGGCGCTCGCGACGGTCGCGATGGGCCGCCGGCACGCCTTCCCGGCGGCCCGGCGCGCCGTTGCCCGTGCGGCAGGGCCGTTGGCCGGTCCGGCCCCGGTGGCCGTGGCCTGCGCGGCCGGAGATCATGACGCGAGGAGGCCGGTGGCCGATGGTGAGGGGCGATGAGCTGCGGTGTCTGCGCCGCTGTGTGCAGCCGGCGGTCGAGGCGCCGGAGGCCGGTGACCAGCCCTTCGGGTCGGTGCTCGTCGGGGCGGACGGCACGGTGCTCGCGGAGGACCGCAACCGGGTGGCCGGCGGAGACCGCACCCGGCACCCCGAGTTCGAGCCGGCCCGCTGGCCGGCCGCGCACCTGAATGCCGGGGAGCGGCCGGCGGCGACCGTCTACCCGTCCGGTGAGCACTGCCCCATGTGCGCGGCGGCACACGCCTGGGTGGGTCTCGGCCGTATCGTGCACATCACCTCGTCCGCACAACTGACCACCCGAGGACGCGTCGGACGCCCCGCAGGCACCGGTGCGGCCACCGGCCGTCCACGAGGTCGCACCCGGTGTGACCGTGGAAAGCCCGGTGCCGGAGCTGGTCACGGAGACACGCGACCTCCACCGCCACTTCCGCACACAACACGCCTGAACATCACCCCAGTTCGAGCGTCGCGACACCGAACACCCGCTCCCGGGCGTACTCGCGGACCGGTCCGGTGTACATGCGGGCGGTCTCGAAGGAGGGGCGGAGGCCTGCCTCTTCGGCGAGCGCGACCCCGGCCGTATGGGGCTCGGGCACGTCGATGGCTACCTCCCGGCCGGCGACATCGGCCGTGAGGGCGGTGAACAGGGCCCGGGCGTCGTCGGCGGTGTCCGCGAACAGCGGGCCGATGCGCAGGGTGTCATGGCCGGGGCGGATCACGCCGTAGCCGGTGAGGCGTCCGCCGTCGTGCCGGACGAGAGCGTGGTGACCGGGGCCGGTGAGCCACTCGGCGAGAAAGCGCGGGCGGTCGGCCGGGGAGCAGGCGCTGTCGTAGGCGGTGATCGCGGCCAGGTCGGCGGGTCCGGCCGGGCGGATGCCGGCGGGCGCCTCGCCCCGGGGGGCCGTGCCGGTGAACCGGACGGTGCGGTAGGCGAGTTCGAAGCCGGACTCGCGGTAGTTGTCCTGCTGGGCGACGACTCCGTCCAGACCGACGGTGCGCTCGCCGGCGTGGGCCAGCGCGGTCTTCCAGGTGGTGAGGCCGTGGCCCCGGCCGCGCTGGTCCGGCCTGACCAGGTAGCAGCCGAGGAAGGCGTAGTCGGGGCCGTGGTTGACGACGGAGATGGCCGACACCGGCTCACCGTCGATCCGGCCGAGGAAGAACCCCTCGGGGTCCTGGGCGAAGAACGCGGGCCCGTCGGACAGCCCGGGGTTCCAGCCCTCCGCCGCCGCCCACCCGCTGATCACCGGCCAGTCGGCGAGGGTGGCCTGGGTGACGACGAGGTCCTGGGGGGCCGCAGAGGTCATCGGTGCGCTCCGTTTCGGTCGGGGTCGGAGTGACGTGCCGCATCCTTCCCGATCAACGGGGGCCGCCGCCATGGGGAGATCAGCCGTTGCGCACCGCACGAGACCCCACCGGGCCGGCGTCCGGTGGGGCCTTGGAGGGGGTGGGTCAGTCGGCACGTCCGGGACGGAAGCGGCGGTAGAGCACCGCGCCGGTGAGCAGGAACGCTGCGCTGCCGGCGACGGCCGGAGCGGTGAGGTCCGTACCGGTGTGGGCCAGCGTGGGCGGCGTCTGCGGGGCGGCCGGGACCGGCGTCCGCGGGACGGGGTGGTGCCGCGCGGGCACCGGGGGCTTCGGGGCCGGGCTGGGCTGGTCGACGGGGCCGTTGACCGAATGGTTGCCCACGGCCGGGTTGCCGATCCCCACCACGTTCACGCTGTTGCCGCTGACGTTCACCGGGAGATCGACGGGGAGCTGGACGCCGTTGCCGGAGAGCACGCCGGGCGAGTCCTTCGTGCCGCCGTGGGCCGAGGCCCCGCCGGAGCTGACCCCGCCGGAAGCGGCCGTGCCGCCCTTCCCGGCTCCCCCGGTGTTCGCGCAGGCGTTGCCCGCGGCCGGGTTGAGCAGCCCCACGACGTTCACGGTGTTGCCGCACACGTTGACCGGGACGTGCACCGGCAGCTGGACGCCGTTGCCGGAGATCAGCCCGGGCGAGCCGGCCGCCGAGCCCTCGGCGCCGGCGCCGTCGGCCGCGAAGGCGGCGGACACCGGCAGCGCCACGGCCATCGCGCCGGACGCGGCGGCGACGGCCAGCACACCGTTACGGGTAGCCCGTCTCATAGGTTCCCTGCCTTCCAGACTTCGTCGCGGGCACTCACCCGCATCTCTTGAAACGCAGAGCAACCATCCGAGTTATGGCTTATCGGTCTTCCACCCCATCGAGCGACAGTGTTATCGAACTGCCTGTAAAGCGGTCCAATGATCGTCAAGAGGAGCGAAGAGTACGGCACCGGGCGCGGTCCTGCTCGCCCGGAGGCGGCCCGTCCGGGGCCCGCTTATGGTGATCGGAGAGCGCTGTCCCCGGTCCGCGACGAGCGCCCCAGGAGGCTATCGATGCTGGCCAACCTGTCCACACGGCCCGCTGTGCGGCGCTGCGCGGGTGCCGGAGTCCTCGCCCTGGTGCTGCTCGGGGCCGGCCTGCCCGCGGCTGCGGCCGACGGGGCGCAGCCCGACCTCACCCGGTTCTACCGGCAGAAGCTGACATGGGGTGCCTGCCCGGGCCCGGACATGCCGAAGGACCTGCAGTGCGGGAAGGTCACCGTCCCGCTCGACTACGCCCGGCCGCGCGCCGGCACGCTCGACCTGGCGCTGGCCCGCTACCGCGCCACCGGGAAGTCCGAGGGCTCGGTACTGCTGAACTTCGGCGGCCCGGGCGGCTCGGGCATCAGCGAACTGGCCACCGACGGCAGGCAGTTCATGGACCTGACCAACGGCTACGACGTGGTCGGCTTCGACCCCCGCGGGGTCGGCCGCTCCTCCCCCGTCAGCTGCGGCGAGAGCGGCGACGACGCCCAGGCGAAGGCACAGAGCGCCGACCTCGCCCACCCGCAGGCGATGCTCGAGCAGCTGCGGCGGGCCGCCGAGGAGTGCGCCCGCAACTCGGGCCCGGTGCTGCCGCACATCGGCACCGTGGACGCCTCCCGCGACCTGGACGTCATCCGCCAGGCGCTCGGCGACAAAAAGCTCAACTACCTCGGCTTCTCCTACGGGACGCGGCTCGGCGCGGTGTACGCGGCGCAGTTCCCGCACCAGGTCGGCCGGCTGGTCCTCGACGGCGTGGACACCCTGACCGAGCCGCTGTCCGAGCAGGGGATCGCGGGCGCCGAGGGACAGCAGACCGCACTGGACGACTTCCTGGACTGGTGTACGACGGACGTCGCGTGTCCGTTCGGTCAGGACCGGCGTGCGGCCGGAAGTCAGATCGTGCAGCTGGTGCACTCGCTCGACGAGAACCCGGTGCCCTCCGACTTCGGCGGCTTCCTGTCCGGGCAGGACCTGGTGGGCGCCATCGGCCAGGCCCTGTACAGCAAGGATCTGTGGCCGTCGCTGGAGCGCGCCCTGGCCTCGCTGGTCCAGGACGGCGACACCCGGGGCGTGCAGAACTTCACCACGAGCGGCATCGGCCTCCCCGTGCGCAGCGGCCGGGACCAGGACCGGCACCCGCAGAACGCCGGCCTGGTCGATCCGCAGAACGTCCCCGCGGACAACCTGCCCGCCGCGCTGATGGCGATCAACTGCGCGGACGACCCCGACCGGCCGAGCGCGGCCCGGCTCACCAAGGACCTCGAGGACCTGCGGGCCGCGTACGACCAGGCCTCCCCGGTCTTCGGCCGCTACCGGCTCAACCAGATGCTCATGTGCTACGGCCGCCCCAGGGGCACCGACTTCATCCGTGACCGGGTCAAGGACGTCCCCTCGGCGAAGATGCTGCTCGTGGGCACCCGCGGCGACCCGGCGACGCCGTACCGGTGGACCGAGGAGACGGCGAAGCGGCTCGGGCCGTCGGCCGTGGTCCTCGACAACAAGGGCGACGGCCACACCGGGTACGGCTCCTCCGCCTGCGTGCACCGCAGGATCGACGACTTCCTCCTGTACGGCTCCCTGCCGCCGAACGGCAGCTCCTGCCCGGCCGACGGCAGGGAGTGGAGCGCCGTCACCTACTCCGCCGACCGGTGACAGGAAGTCCGCAACCGGGTGACAGACACCGAACCGGAACAACCTTCCGCGCATCCCCGCCGTCACACCGGGCAGGCGTGCCTCGGCCGCCGTGACCCCGTACCTGACCACGACTGGGGACCGCCATGCGCATCCGCTCCGCCATCGCCGTATCCACCGCTTCGGCCGCCGCCGCGCTCACGCTGCTGACGAGCGCGACGCCGGGCCAGGCCGCCGCCGGCCCCGCCCGGCCCGCCCGCTGCGCCGAGAAGGCGCTGACGGTGCACGCACGGGCCGTGCCGGGCGACCCGACCGTGCTGCGGACCGACGTCACCAACCGAAGCGGCCGCGCCTGCCTCGTCGACCGCGTGCCCACGGTGACCTTCGGGAACCTGGACGGGATCGCGCTGCCGACACCGCGGGACGGCAGGGGCACGTACCGGCTCGCCGCGGGCGGCACCGCCTACGCGGACGTCCGCACCATCGGCGACCCGGCGGACCCCGAGGCCCGCCGGGTGGGCACCGTCACCGTGGCCGCGTCGGCGGCGCACGGGGGCCGCTCGTTCACCGCCGCGCACCTCGGCACCGGGAGGAAGGTCCTGGTGTGGGAGCCGGTGACGACGTGGTGGCAGCCCTCGGCGGCGGCCGCCGACCGGGGCATCGGCCTCAGCTGAGCACCACCTCGGGCGTGTAGACCTCCAGCCACCGCGCGAGGTCGAGGGTGCGCTCCAGGCCGCGCCGGGCCGCCTGGCTGCTGATCGGCGCCTCGCGCTCGGCGGCCCGGCGGAGCCGGTCGCGGTCGACGAGGTCGAAGACCTGGTGGGAGGGCTGGGAGAGGAGCTCCTTGACCTGCTTCTGCAGGGCGCGGGCGTACTGCGGGTCCTGGGTGGACGGGTAGGGGCTCTTGACCCGGTCGTACACCGAGCGCGGCAGGACGTCCGCCGCCGCCTCCCGCAGCAGGCTCTTCTCCCGGCCGTCGAAGGACTTCAGCGCCCAGGGGGCGTTGTAGACGTACTCGACCAGCCGGTGGTCGCAGAACGGCACCCGGACCTCCAGGCCGACGGCCATGCTCATCCGGTCCTTGCGGTCGAGCAGGGCTCGGACGAAGCGGGTCAGATGCATGTGGCTGATCTGCCGCATCCGGTACTCGAAGTCGCTCTCGCCGTCCAGCCGGTCGACGGCTGCGACGGCGGTACGGTAGCCGTCCGCGACGTAACCCTCCAGGTCCAGGGTCTTGCCCAGGTCGGCGCGCAGCACCTCCGCGTCGTCGCCCATGTGCCGGCTCATACTGACGAGCCAGGGGAAGGTGTCGGCGCGGCGGGCCTCCTCGTCGAAGAACTGCAGATAGCCGCCGAAGACCTCGTCGGCGGACTCGCCGGACAGGGCCACCGTGGACTTCTCGCGGACGGCGCGGAACAACAGCAGCAGCGAGGCGTCCATGTCGCCGAAGCCGGCCGGCAGGTCGCGGGCGCGGATCACCAGCTCGCGCACGGCGGGGTCGGCGAGGGAGTCCGGATCGAGCACGATGTCCTGGTGGTCGGTGCCCGCGAGCCGGGCCACGTCGTGCACGAAGGGCGTGTCGGGGGTGCCGCGCAGCTCGTCGGCGACGAAGTTGTCGGTCTGGCCGACGAAGTCGACGGCGAAGCTGCGCACCCGTTCGCCCTGTTCGCCGAGCTGCCGGGCGGCGAGGGCGGTCATCGCGGAGGAGTCGAGGCCGCCGGAGAGCAGGGTGCAGCGCGGGACGTCGGCGACCAGCTGGCGGCGGACGATGTCGTCGAGCAGCGAACGCACGGTCGCGACGGTGGTGTCGCGGTCGTCGGTGTGCGGACGGGTGCGAAGTCGCCAGTAGACGCGGGTGGACAGGCCCGAGCGGTCCACGGTGACGACCGTGCCCGGCTCCACCTCGCGCATGCCGTCCCAGATCGCGTGTCCGGGCGTCTTGATCATGACGAACAGTTCACGCAGGCCGTCGAGCGTGACCCGGGGGCGGGCCAGCGGATTGGCGAGGATCGCCTTGGGCTCCGAGCCGAACAGCACGCCGTCGGGGGTCGGGTGGTAGTAGAACGGCTTGATGCCCATACGGTCGCGGATCATCACGAGCTTGTCGTGGCGGCCGTCCCACACGGCGAACGCGTACATCCCGTTGAGCCGTTCTGCGACGGCGTCACCCCATTCGAGGTAGCCGTGCAGGACGACCTCGGTGTCGGAGTCGGTGGTGAAACGGTGACCGCGGTCCTCGAGTTCCCGGCGCAGCTCGGTGAAGTTGTAGGCCTCCCCGGAGTACACCATGGCAACGGTTCCGCCGGGCGTGTCCAGGGACATCGGCTGCCGACCGCCGGGGAGGTCGATGATCGCGAGCCGGCGGTGGCCCAGGGCGGCCGGTCCCGCGGCCCAGGTGCCGCGGTCGTCCGGGCCGCGGCAGGCCATCGTCTCGGTCATCGCATGCAACGTGGTGGCCTCGGTGGTCAGATCGCGGTCGAAGGAGACCCATCCGGTGATGCCGCACATGCGCTACCTCCTGCCTCCGGCTCGCCGCCGACTCGGGCGCTCACCTGGGGTTTCCCAAGTGACAGCGAACCGGCCGGCAAACCGTTGTATCTAGCACCTATACGGCCAGCCTCCGCCAGTTGCCCGAGGCAGTCAACGCGACCGCAACACGGCCGACACGCCTCCCCCACGATTTCGGCCTCGTTTTGCTTGCGCGAAATCGCGCGAAGCGCATGCCGTCGGGCCGGAGCCGCCAGGAACCGGCCACGAGCAAAAACTTCACCAAGCGCCGAACGGGTCAATGCTTTTCGGACACGAAGCCGTCCAGCGCGGCGGTCAGCTCGGCCGGCTTCTCCAGCGGCAGCTCATGGCCCGCGTCGAGGATGCGCACGACCGCGTCCGGGTAGGCGCTGGCCATCCGGAGCATCTGCCCCACCGGCAGTTGGACGTCGTGGTAGCCGTGCACCATCAGGGTGGGCGTACGGATCTCACCGGCCCGGTCCAGGACGTCGAAGGCCCGCATGGCGCCGTACAGCGTCATCACCACCGCGCGCGGGGTGGCGGCGGAGGCACGGATGTGCGCGCGGATCTCCTCACGGGGGTACCCGGGCGCGAAGGCCCGCTGGATGTTCGCGGCCACGAACAGCTTGTACGGCACCAGCGTGGACGCCGCCATCAGCAGGCCCCGGCCGCGGCTGTAGGCCATCCGTCCGATGGAGCCCACCAGCACCATGCGCTCCACCCGTTCGGGGTGGGACAGCGCGATGGTCTGCGCGATCATCCCGCCCATGGAGTGGCCGACGAGCACACACCGCTCCACCTCGAGGTGATCGAGGAGGGCCAGGACGTCCTGCGCCAGCTCCGCGATGGTGCGCACCCCGGCGCCCGTGCTCTCGCCGTGCCCGCGCAGGTCCAGCCGGACCACCCGGCGTCTCACGGAGAAGTGCGCGAGCTGGTGGTCCCAGCGGTGCCGGTCGGCGGTCCAGCCGTGGACGAACACCAGGGGCGCCTCCCGTGCGTCACGGGGACCCTCGTCGTCGTACGTCAGGACCGCTCCGTCGACGTCGAGCTGTGGCATGGAGGCCTCCTGGGGTGCGCTGCGATTCGGTTACTGGCCGGTAGGGTAGCCGTACGCCGGGCACCGCGTCACCGGTGTGCACGGCGGAGCCCGCAGCGCCCTCCGGTCCGGATTACCCCGAATGCCGTACGTGTGAATCGGACCTATCGTTCTGTCATGGAGCACGCACTGAGTCCCGCGACCCTTGCCGAACTGCGGCGCCCGCGCCCGTATCCGGCGGTGTCCGTGCTGACCCCGACGCACCGCCGAGAACCGGGGAACGGCCAGGACCCCGTCCGGCTGCGCAATGTGGTCACCGAGGCCCGCAGGCGCCTGGAGGCCGATCCGTCCGTCACCCGGGAACGGCGCAACGACGTCGTGGCGCAGCTCGACCGGGCGCTGTCGGAGGTGGACCTGGCGCATACCGAGGACGGCCTGGTGATCTTCGCCGCTCCGGGCGAGCACCAGGTGTGGTCCCTGGCCCGCACCGTCCCCGAACGGGTGGTGCTGTCGGACACCTTCCTCACCCGGAACCTCGTCTCCGCGCAGGCCGCCGAGCGCCCGTACTGGGTGCTGACCCTCTCCGCCGACCGCGTCACGCTGTGGAGCGGCGGCCACGACCGGGTCGTCGAGGACCGCGCCGGCGGATTCCCGCTCGTCCGCAGCCGCCCGAACTTCGACCCCGAGCGCCAGATGCGCACGGGCGGCATGCCGAGCACCTTCAGCGACGAGGGCACCCGGCAGTTCCTGCGCGAGGCGGACACCGCCATGAGCACGGTCCTGCGCGAGCAGCCACGGCCGCTGTACGTCACCGGCGATCAGGCGGCGCTCTCCCTGCTCGACGAGGTCGGCAGCGTCGCCAAGGCCGCCGTCCACGTCCCGCACGGAGGCCTCGCGCAGGCCGGCCCGGAGGCGGTGTGGCAGGCGCTGCGACCGGTGCTGGAGGCGGAGGCCCGCAAGGACGCCTCGGCCGTGGTCCGGGAGCTGACCTCGGCCCGCGGCCACCGCACCTACGCGGCCGGCCTCGACGAGCTGTGGCAGAGCGCCCGGGAGGGCCGGGTCCGGCTGCTCGCCGTCGAGGAGAACTTCCGGGTGAGCGTCCGGGACCTCGGCGAGCATCTGCTGCCGGCCGAGCCCGGTGACCTGGATGCCCGCGACGACATCGTGGACGAGATCGTCGAGCAGTGCCTGGAGACCGGTGCCGAGGTCCGCTTCGTGCCCGACGGCACCCTGGACGACGCGAACGGCATCGCGGGGGTCCTGCGCTACTGAGGCCCGCTGCGGCGCGACCCGGGCCCCGCGGGGGCACCCTGAGGAAGCGCTCTCTCGTCGGCGTACGCTACGGCCGTGATCGCCGGCGAGAGGGAGCGCACACATGGGTGACCTGCTGGGTGTGGCGGTACTGGGCGCAGGCCACATGGGGGCCGACCATATACGGCGGCTCGACCAAGTGGTCAGCGGCGCCAGGGTCGCGGCCGTGGCCGACCCCGATGCCGACCGGGCGAGGGACGCCGCGGCCGGCCTCGCCGGGATCACGGTGCACACGGATCCGGCGGCGGCGCTCGCCGCGCCCGGCGTCGACGCCGTCCTGATCGCCTCCCCCGGCCCCGCGCACGAGGAGGCGCTGCTCGCCGCCTTCGCCCGTGGGCTGCCGGTGCTGTGCGAGAAGCCCATGGTGCCGGACTCCGAAGGCGCCCTGCGGGTCGTGGAGGCGGAGGCGCGCCTGGGCCGCCGGCTGGCGCAGATCGGCTTCATGCGCCGCTACGACGCCGAGTACCGGCGGCTGAAGGCCCTGCTGGACGGCGGCAGCCTCGGCCGGCCGCTGATGCTGCACTGCACCCACCGCAACGTCTCCTCCCCCGGCCACTTCACCAGCGCCATGCTGATCAACAGCTCGGTCTCGCACGAGATCGACGCGGCCCGCTGGCTGCTCGGGCAGGAACTGACGGCGGTGGCCGTGCTGCGGCCCGCGTCGTCCGCGGGTGCCCCCGAGGGGCTGACCGATCCGCAGTTCGTGCTGTTCGAGACCGAGCGCGGCGCCCTGGTGGACGTCGAGGTCTTCGTCAACTGCGGCTTCGGCTACGAGGTGCGCTGCGAGGCGGTGTGCGAGCGGGGCAGCGCCCGGATCGGCGACGGGCACACCATGGTGGTCACCACCGCGGGCAGCGCCCGCGAGGAGGTGGCGCAGGACTACCTCGTCCGCTTCGCCGACGCCTACGACCGTGAGGTGCAGGCCTGGGTCGACGCCACCCGGCGCGGCGAGGTCACCGGTGCGAGCGTCTGGGACGGCTACGCGGCGTCGGTCGTCGCCGAGGCGGGGGTCCGGGCGCTGGAGAGCGGCGGCCGGGTGGCCGTCGATCTCGCCGCGCGCCCGGACCTGTACGCCGGGGTCAGCCGCTGACGCTCGCGGCACCCGTCTCCAGGTGCCCGGTGAACCGGCGCGACCAGGTCGTGTCGGAGTCGACGGTCACCGCGAAGTCGTACCAGCCGTTCTGGTAGGCGACGGCGTTGAAGAAGTCCTCCGTCGAGGCGCCCGCGGCGACGGTGTAGCGCCAGGGACCGTCGCCGCGGTAGTGCTGGGAGGTGATGGTGAACTTCACCGATGACGTACCGGAGTTGGTCATCTTGAAGTAGATCGCGAGCTTGCCGGTGCCCGGCTCGACCGCGTACCGGGTGCGGACCTCCGCCGACTTGCCCGCCTTGGTCGCGTCGCCCTGGAAGCGGCGCAGGAAGCGGTTGGGGCCGACCATGGTGAAGTCGTACTTGCCCGCGCCGAAGCCCGTACCGATGTTGAAGGAGTCGGAGGCGGTGCCGCCCGGATCGATCGTGTACTGCCAGGGCGTGGTGTCCCGGTAGGCGCCCGGGTGGATCGAGAAGTGGGCCGCGCGGGAGGCCGGGCCGCCCTGGTTGGTCATGGTGAACCAGGCGAGGACCTTGCCCGCGGCACCGAACTCCAGGTGGTCCAGACGGCCGTCCGGCTGGTACGGCAGCGCGCGGGCCGGACGCGTGCCGGGCTCCTGGGCGGGCAGGGTGTTGTCCGTCGGCACCGGGTTGGGCAGCGGGCCGCAGGTGCCCAGGCCGATGACGCCGGTCGCGGGCAGGGACACGGGGCCGTGGACGGGGGTGGCGAAGTCGAAGACGCCGGTGAGGTCGCCGCTCACCTTGCGCCGCCAGTCGCTGATGCCGGGGCACTTGGCGGGCTTGCCGATCGCCGTCGTCCAGGTCTCCAGGAAGCGCAGCACGGAGGTGTGCTCGAAGACCTCCGAGGAGACCCAGCCGCCGCGCGTCCAGGGCGAGACGACGATCATGGGCACGCGGAAGCCGAAACCGTACGGCACCCCGTTGAGGAACTCCCCGGCGGTTCCGGCGGGCGGCGCCGGCGGGGGCACATGGTCGAAGAAGCCGTCGTTCTCGTCGTAGTTGAGGAACAGCACGGTCGAGTCGAAGACGTCCTGGTCGGCCGCGAGGGCCTGGTAGACGAGGCTGACGAAGTGGGCGCCGTCGCCGGGCGGGGCGTAAGGGTGTTCGGAGAAGGCCTGGTTGGGGACGACCCAGGAGACCTGCGGGAGGGTACCCGCGAGGACGTCGGCCTTGATGGCGGCGGCGATGTCGTCGGGGGTGGAGCCGGTCACCCTCGGCACCGAGGCCATGCCGCGGTCGTACAGCGGGTCGCCCGCCCTGGCGTTCGTGAAGTTCTTGAAGTAGGCGCAGCCGTTGTCCCCGTAGTTGTCGGCCGCGTTCTGGTAGACCTTCCAGGTCACTCCTGCGGTCTGCAGCGCCTCGGCGTAGTTCTGCCAGGTCAGTCCGGACTCGTCGCCGCCGTCGTAGGAGGCGGAGTCGACCTTGCCGCTCCACAGGTAGGTGCGGTTGGGACCGGTGGCGCTGAGCGTGGAGCAGAAGTAGGCGTCGCAGATCGTGTAGTTGTCCGCGAGCGCGTAGTGGAAGGGGATGTCGGAGCGGTCCAGGTAGCCGAGCGAGCGGACGTTGCCGACGCCCGCGACCCAGTTGTCCATCCGGCCCTTGTTCCAGGCGGAGTGCTGCGAGGACCAGGAGTGGGGCAGGTCGCCGCTGCACTGGGCCAGGGTCTCGCCGTCCTTGCCGCCGGCGGACGGGGTCGCGCTGAGCTTCCACGGGTACTGGCGGCCCGTCCCGTTCGGCTGGCTGAAGACCGGGTGGCCGCCGCTGAGGGTGATGCCGCTGCGGTCGTCGAAGCCGCGCACGCCCTTCAGGCGCCCGAAGTAGTGGTCGAAGCTGCGGTTCTCCTGCATGAGGATCACGACGTGCTGTACGTCCTTGATCGTGCCGGTCGCCGTGGTCGCGGCAGCCGCCGTGATGGGGGTACCTCCCCGAGCGAGCGCATTCGAGCTCTGGGGGAGCGTCCCGGTGCCCAGCGCCACCTCGGCCGCCACGGATGCGCCGAGCCCCACGAAGCCTCTTCGGCTGATCGGTGTCATTCGCCTCGTCCTCGTCGCCTTCGGTGCCCCTGCGGCACACCGCGCGCCAGGGTGCCCGCGGCGATCGTCAGGGTCCATACCGGTGCGGTGAGGCAGAGGTGAACAAAGGTCGAAGTCGCGGCCCGGCCGCCCGCGAGGGCCGTGGACCGGCGCTCACACCCCGCCGAACAGGGCGCTCAGGCCCCGCTCCACCACCCCGGCGACGTCCTCCTGCCCGGGTGCGACCACCTCGTAGGTGCGCACCAGGAAGCGGCGCAGCGTCGAGGCCTGGAACTGCAGCAGGGCGAGGCCGTGGGGCGAGTGGAACTCCAGGACCGTCCGGGCCCCTCCGCAGGGCCAGATCTGGACGTCCCCGTGTCCGGCCGGGGCGCGCAGCCCCTGGTCGAGCAGGGTGCGCGCGAAGGTCCAGGTGACCTCCTCGCCGTCCAGGGCGGCCTCGGCCGGGAAGTCCACGAAGACGGCCAGCGGGTCGTCGGCGGTGTAGCGCAGCGTGGCCGACACCGGGAGTTCCCGGTCCTCGGCGGTGACGAGCCGGGCGTGGGCGGGCTGTTCGATGGTGTCCATGCCCTAATGGAGTCCGTGGAGGCCTTCCGCATGCCGCCAAATCCGGTCAGAGTTCGATAGGTACAGGCCGTCGGCGACACGAGCGAACACCAGAGCGTCGAACACACGCTTGCCTGCGTCACCGAGGCCGTCCGTGCGCGGCAACTCCCGTAGGCTTCCTACGACTTGGACACCCAGGCGCGTACGTCATCCGTACCTCAGGAACCCTCCCGGAAGACTCTGGCATATGCCGGAAGCACCACCGTATCGTGTGGTGCCAAATCCCTTACGGGGCGTCGCGGGCTGTGCCACAGTCGTAACGGTCCCCCGTCCCTCTTGGCCGTACCGTCCCCCCTCGGAGTGCGTCATGCCGTCACCGGTCTCCGCGGACCGCTCAGCCGCCCACCCACCCGGACCCGGCTCGGTCGAGGCGTTGATCACGCAGACGCGGCGACTCAAGGGCGAGGTGGACGCCGTACGGCGGGACGCGCGGAGCGACGGAGCGGACCCCGAGGAGCGCTGGCAGCGCGCCCTGTACGACCTGGCAATGCACCAACTGGACGATCTCGACGCCCACTTGGCTCAGCTGCGGGACGGCCCGGAGCCCGAGCCCGCCGAACCGCCCGCCGCCCCCGAGCAGCCCCCGGCGGGCACCGCGAGTGGCTCGCTGCTCAGCCGCGTCGGCAGCGCGGAGTGGCACCTCCTCACGGACGAGGCGACCTGGTCCGGCGAGCTGTACCAGATCCTCGGCCGCGACCCGTCCGAACCCGCCCTCACCCTGGACGAACTGCCCTCACTGGTGCTGGACGAGGACCGTCCGAAGCTGACCGCGATGGTGACGGACTGCCTGGTCGACGGCAAGCCGATCGACGGCGAGTTCCGCGTCGTACGGCCCGACGCCACCGTCCGGACCGTGCACATGATGGGCGAACCGGTGCTCGGCGCCGACGGTGGCACGGCCTCGATGTGGGCCGTGCTGCGGGACGTCAGCGAGCTGCGCCGGCACCGGCGGACGGTGCGCGAGACCCATGACTCGCTGCAGCGCCACCGGCGGGAGGAGCGGACCGAGCAGCGGATCGCGGTCGAGCTCCAGGAGGCCGTGCTGCCGCCGTGGCGTGGCTCCCTGCGGCTCCCGCGCCAGGGACCCCGCGCCCTCGACCTCGCCACCCACCATCTGCCGGCCGCCACCGCCACGCTGATCGGCGGCGGCTGGTACGACGCCCTGGAGCTGTCCGACGGCGAGACGCTGCTCAGCGTCGGCGACCTCACCGGACAGGGAGTCTCCGTCGCCTCCGGCATGGCGACGCTGCTCGGTGCCGTACGCGGCATGGCGATGGCCGGCGCGCACCCCGGCCCGCTGCTCGCCATGCTCAACCAGTTGCTCGACGCCACCGTGCAGCCCGCCCTCGGCAGCGCCGTGTGCTGCCGCTACCGGCCCGAGACCCGCACCCTGGTCTGGGCGCGGGCCGGGCACCCCGCCCCGCTGCTGTACCGCGACGGGACGGGGTGCGTGCTGACCGCACCGGACGGCGTCCTGCTCGGCGCCACCTCGGGCGCCGTCTACGGACAGGCCGAAGTGACGCTGGAACCGGGCGACCTGCTCCTGCTGCACACCGAGGGGCTGGTGCCCGGGCACACCGGGACCGCGGCCGTGGACCGGCTGCTCGACCTCGCCCCACGGTTCGGCGCGGCGCGCACCGCGCAGGACGGTGTGCGGACGGTGGTCGAGGAGTTCGGCGCGACCGAGCGCGCGGACGAGGCGTGCGTCCTCGTCGCCCGGGTCACCGCGTGAGCTGACCGGACGGGACGGACGCGGCGCACAGGCCCCTAGGCCCGGGCGCTGTCGCTCTTGCCCCTGGGCCTGGGCAGAGCGAGCCTGATCTCCTCCCGCAGTTCGTGGATCTTCGGGTAGCCCGCGTACTCCGCGGTCAGCCGGTACATCTCGCGCAGCCGGTCCCAGGTGCGACGGGAGGAGTTCGACCCCATCGACATCAGCGCCAGGCGTGCGTAGCGGTTCGCCTGTTCGGGGTCGTCGGCGATGAAGCAGGCCGACGCCATGGACAGATGGTCGAAGATCTTCGACCGCTCCCGCCCGTCGACGCGCAGGGAGAGAGCCTTCTCCGCGTAGTACTGGGCGTGCGTGGCCGCGCTCGGGTCGAACTCCGCCAGGGTGCGGTAGGCGAGCGCCTGCATGCCGTACAGGTCCTCGTCCTTGAAGGTCTGCATCCAGTCCAGCGGCTCGGCCTCACCCCGGTCGGCGACGAACATGTCCTCCGCCTGGCCGAGGGTGCGGCGCATCGCCTGGCCCTTGCCCATCGACGCCTGCGCCCAGGCCTCGATGGTGTGGAACATCGCCTTCGTGCGCGGCTGCAGGCGGTCACCGGCGCCGGACTGGGCGAGCTTCATCAGGTCCAGCGCGTCGTCGGGCCGGCCGAGGTGCACCATCTGGCGGGCCGCCCGGGACAGCGCCTCCCCGGCGCGCGGCCGGTCCCCGCCCTCACGGGCGGCGTGGGCGGCGATGACGAAGTACTTCTGCGCCGTGGGCTCCAGGCCGACGTCGTGCGACATCCAGCCCGCGAGGACGGCCAGGTTGGCGGCGACGCCCCACAGGCGCCGCTGGAGATGGGGTGGATGGTGATAGGCGAGCATGCCGCCCACCTCGTTGAGCTGTCCCACGACCGCCTTGCGCTGCAGCCCGCCGCCACGGGCCGCGTCCCAGGCGCGGAACACCTCGACCGAGCGCTCCAGTTCCTCGATCTCCTGCGATCCGATGGGGGCGGCCTCATAGCGGTCGAACCCAGCGGGGTCGGCGTGCAGGGGATCGTCGAGGACAGGGGCGTCGGCCTTCAGGGTGGGGTCGGTGTGCAACCAGTCGTACATGGCGCTGCTGAGTGTGGATCCCGCGGCGAGCGCGGCACCCGCGCCCACCAAGCCGCGTCGGTTGAGCATGAGGTCCATTCCCGTGAATTCGGTGAGGACCGCGGCGGTCCGTTCGGGCGCCCACGGCACTCCGTCGGGATGTTCCTCGATCCCGTCGCCCTGCCGTTTCCCCGCACGCCCGTGCCGTACCAGACCGAGGTCCTCCATGGTCACGACACGACCGAGACGCTCGGTGAACAGAGCCGCCAGCACCCGCGGTACGGGATCGCGCGGGATCTCTCCCATGTCGATCCACCGACGCACCCGGGAGGTGTCGGTCGCCAGCTGGAGGTGGCCCATGGCCGCCGCCTGCTTGTTGACCAGCCTCGCGAGTTCGCCCTTGGACCAGCCGGCCAGGCCGAACAGGTCCGCAAGGCGGGTGTTGGGTTGTCCACTCACGTCAAGCCCCCAGGTTCTCGGCTGAGTTGACAGTAGACCCGTGAAGGTTGCCGGGCGACTATTCGCCACGGTTCGCCAGGGTCCGCCAGATGGTGTGCCACGGGTCGTCGGGTGTCAGGTAGGAAAGCGCCACCCCGACCCGGTCGCCGCTCGGCGTCGACCGAGCCGACGGGCACTCTCCCCAGGGTGTGCCCGGGCGACCGGGACGGGTTGCGCGTGAGGAATTCGGCAGGCACCGCAGGCACACGAAGGGATCTGTCTCTCCCATGTACGCAGCATCGTCCTCCGTGTCCGCCCCGACCCGGCCGCTGCGCCCCCGCCCGGCGGGCGGCGGGCCGTACCTCGACCCGGCGGCGCGTCCGGGCGGGCCCGTGCTGGGCATGGGCCGGCCCCGGCGGATCCCGGGCCAGGTCGGTCCCCAACCACTCAGCGGGAGACTCGACCTGTCCGGCCCCCAGGGCGCGCAGTTGCGCTCCGCGATCGCCTCGGTGCACCGCATCTGCCCGGAGTTCGCTCCGGTGCAGGTACTGCGGCGCAGCGGACGGTCCGTCCTGCTCGTCGGGACGACAGGGCGCAACACGGCCGTGGCGAAGTGTCTCCTGGACCACTCGCCCGCCTGGGCCGACCGGATCCGCCACGAAATAGCCGTATACCGCTCGTTCGTCCGGAACCGGCCTCCGGTCCGTGTTCCCCGGCTGATCGCGGCGGATCCGGACAACTGCACCCTGGTCATCGAACGGATGCCGGGCCGGGTGCTGGCGTTCCAACGGCATCCGGCGGAGGTGCCGCCCCGCGCGGACGTCCGGGCGGCGCTCGGTTCGATCTGCCGGGTGAACGCCTGGCGGCCGCCGGCGGGCACCTTCGACATGCCGCTCGACTACGGCGCCCGGATGTCCCGGTACCACGAGCTGGGCCTGCTCACCGACCGGGACCTCGGCGACCTGCAGAAACTGCTGCACGGCATCGCCCATGAGGTGGGGCGGCACGGCCTGCTGCAGTTCAACCACGGCGATGCCCTGCTGTCGAACATCCTGCTCTCACCGGCCGGTCCAGTGCTGGTGGACTGGGAGCACGCGGGCTGGTACCTGCCGGGCTACGACCTGGCGACGCTGTGGCTGGTGCTCGGGGACGCACCGGTGGCCCGGCGGCAGATCAGTCAGATCGCCCAGTCGGCGGGCCCGGCCTCCCGGGACGCCTTCCTGGTGAACCTGATGCTGCTGCTCACCCGGGAGATCCGGACGTACGAGACGGCCGTGCAGCGTTCGATGCACGATCCGGTCCCGTCGGCTCAGGGTGCGGCCCACCCGGGTGCCGCGCCGTGCGGCGAGGAACAGCGGCTGCTGCTCCGGCGGCTGCACGACGACTGCCAGATGGCCCGCAAGGCCGTCCGCGCGGCGGTCGGCACCCGCTGAGGGAGGGGAGGTCCGCGGTGCGCCAGAGCGGCGGCGCACCGCGGACCTTCCTGCGTCCGCGCCCGGTCCGGTCACTGGTGTATGCCAGTGACGCCCCGCAGGCCCGCGCACCGCCGTCGCGAAACTCGCCGAAAACCCTCCGTGACATGGGAAATCGCCGCCCTGACGGCATTATTGACGGATCGTCGGCCAGCCGGTACCACTGACCCAGCTCGGCGCCGTACGCCCCGCCACGCCCGCGCGTCACAGGAGGCCGCATTGCGAGGTTCCGCCACCGACCCCACGTCCACGCCCGGCCACAGACATCTCCGGCGGGCCGCCGGCCCGCTGGCCTCCGTGGCCCTGCTCGTGCCGCTGCTCGGCGCGGCACCCGCCCACGGGGCCGCGGACTCCTCCGCCGGCCGGCTGCAAGAGGCGTTCGCCACCGCGGCCGCCGACTACCACGTGCCCCAGAGCGTGCTGCTGGCCGTCTCCTACCTCCAGTCCCGCTGGGACCGGCACGCCGGCGCGCCCAGCGTGAGCGGCGGCTACGGCCCGATGCACCTCACCGACGCCCGTACGGCGATCGCCACCACCGAGCACTACGCCGAGGGCACGGAGGACGCCCGAGGAGACAGCGCCCGCGCCGCCGTGCGCCCGGACGTCGAGGTGCCTGCCGAGTCCGCTCTCCCGGCCCGGCTGAGGACCCTGCCGAAGGCGGCGGAGCTGACCGGTGTCCCGGCCGAGCGGCTGCGCACCGACCCGGCGGCGAACGTGGCCGGCGGCGCCGCCCTGCTCGCCGCCGCGCAGAAGCAGTTGGGCGAGCCGCCGAGCGCCGACCCGGCGGAGTGGTACGGCGCGGTGGCACGTTTCTCCGGCGCCGACGACTCGGCGACCGCGGCTGCCTACGCCGACGACGTGTACGACGTGCTGCGCAGCGGCGAGGAACGCGTCACGGACGACGGCCAGCTGGTCGCCCTGGCGGCCCAGCCGCGGCTGACCGCGGACACCGCCCAGCTGGAGCGGGCCGGGCTGCGCACGCTCCCCGCCGACGGCGTGGAGTGCCCGCGGTCGGTGTCCTGCGAGGCGGTCTGGGCGCCGTACGCGCAGTTCGGCAACGACGACTACGGCAACCACGACCTCGGCGACCGCCCGGTGTCGCAGCGCATCAAGTACATCGTCATCCATGACACGGAGGGCGCCTGGGACGGGGTGCTCAACCTGATCCAGGATCCGACCTATGTGTCGTGGAACTACACGATCCGTTCCACCGACGGGCTGATCGCCCAGCACGTCAAGGCGAAGGACGTGGCCTGGCACGCGGGCAACTGGGACATCAACGCCCGGTCCGTCGGCATCGAGCACGAAGGTTTCCTCGCCGCCCCGGACGCCTGGTACACGGAGGCGATGTACCGGGCGTCGGCGCGGCTGGTGCGCTACCTGGCCGCGCAGTACGACATCCCGCTGGACCGGCAGCACATCCTGGGCCACGACAACGTGCCCGGGCCGACCACCTCGACCATTCCCGGCATGCACACGGACCCGGGCCCGTACTGGGACTGGCGGCACTACTTCCAGCTGCTCGGCCACCCCTTCAGGAAGACGGCGGGCAAGCGGTCCGGGCTGGTGACGATCCTGCCGGACTACGCTGCGAACCAGCCCGTGTACACGGGCTGCACCACCAAGGGCGAGCCCTGCACGGTGCACGGCTCCAGCGAGGTGCGGCTGTACACGGACCATGACGTGGACGCGCCGCTGGTCAAGGACATCGGTCTGAAGACGGCCCCGACGACCGATGTGAACGACCTGTCCTCGCGGGTCTCCACCGGTCAGCAGTACGCGGTCGCCGACCGCTGGGGCGACTGGACGGCCATCTGGTACCTGGGGCAGAAGGCGTGGTTCGAGAACCCGCGCAAGCAGCCGACGGCGGTGCCCGCCCGGGGAGCGGTGATCACGCCGCGGGACGGTCTGGCGAGCGTCCCGGTGTACGGCCGTGCCTACCCGGAGAAGGAGGCGTACCCGGCGGACGTCCCTGCGCAGTCGGTGGTGCCGCTGCCGTACACGATCCCGGCCGGGCAGGCGTACGTGGTCGGTGACGAGGTGCCGGGCGAGTACTACTACGCGGTCACCTTCACCACCGACTCGCACCGGGTCGTGGTGGGCAAGGACCTGTACTACGAGATCCAGTACGGCCACCGGGTCGCCTTCGTCCGCGCCGCGGACGTGACCCTGGAGGGCTCGGCCGACTGACGCCGGGACGTGGCCTCAGCCCTGCTGGAAAAGCTCCGCCGGGAGCGGCTTCAGCAGGGCGTACAGGTCGTCCGTGATGGGGCGGTCCCAGGCCGCGATGGTGACGAGGACGCCGTCGCTGCGGTCGAACTGCACACAGCTGATCCTCGATTCGGACAGCTTCAGCCGCCGCACGATGAGCAGGTTGTCGCCCTGGAGCACCGGGGTGTCCTCGACGCCGACGACGGTGACCTCCTCGTCGTTCTCCAGCGCCAGCAGCAGCTGGCCCACCTCGAAGGGGATCTCCCCCTCGGCGACGTCGCGGGCCGGGGAGCCCTCCGGCAGATTGCCGATGATCATGGCGGGGCCGCGGCCGCCGAAGAGGTCGTAGCGCAGGAAGACACCCTGGCAGGTGCCGTCGGGGGCGGGCAGCAGGCCCGCGCCGAGGTTGCCCGGCCAGTCGCCCGGGTCCATGGCCAGCACGTCGAAGTCGGGCCCGGCGGGGGTGGCGCTGCGGCGGCGGAGGAACGACATGCGGCCATGGTACGTGCCCGGGCTCCGGTGGGTGACCTGCGGGCGCCGGGAGCTCGTCTATCCCAGTGGGCAGCTGGTGAGCAGCGTCGCCCGGTCGGCGTCGGCGGGGCGGGCGACGGTGTGGTCGGCGGGCGGACGGCCGTCACCGGCGAGCCAGCGTTCCAGTGCCGTGAAGGCCGCGCGGTGGCAGGGCACCATCGGGCGGAGCCGGTCGGGGAAGACGTCGACCAGGGAGTCGGTGTGGGTGCCGTCCTGGATGCGGTAGTAGCGCAACAGGGCACCGCGTCCGGCCGCGTGGACCATCCGGGCGTAGACGTCGGAGTCCCGGCTGATCGGCAGCAGCGTGTCGAGGGTGCCCTGGAGGGTGATCAGCGGTTTGCCGATGCGTCCGGTCAGGGCGATCCGGCCGACCGCGCGGTGGACGGCGGCGGGCCGGGATGCGTAGTCGTAGTCGGCGTCGCAGCCGGGGGTGCCGGAGGCGCAGTACGGGGTGCCGGCCTCGGTGGCGCCGTCGTAGGCGGGGTCGACCTCCTCGCGGTAGATGCGCTGGGTGAGGTCCCAGTAGACCTGGTAGTGGTACGGCCACAGGAACTCGGAGCCGGCCGGGAAGCCCGCCCGGTGCAGGGCGGACTCGGCCTCGGCTGCTCCGGGGCCGCCGGCGGCGTACGCGGGGTAGTGGCGCAGGGCCTGCGGCAGGAAGGTGAACAGGTTGGGTCCGTCGGCGCGCCACAGGGTGCCCTCCCAGTCCACTCCGCCGTCGTACAGCTCGGGGTGGTTCTCGAGCTGCCAGCGGACCAGGTAGCCGCCGTTGGACAGGCCGGTGGCGAGGGTGCGGGCCGGGGGCCGGTGATAGCGCTGGGCGACGACGGCGCGGGCCGCGCGGGTGAGCTGGGTGAGGCGGGTGTTCCATTCGGCGATCGCGTCGCCGGGCCGTCGGCCGTCGCGGTGGAAGGCGGTGCCGGTGTTGCCCTTGTCGGTGGCGGCGTAGGCGTAGCCGCGGGCGAGGACCCAGTCGGCGATGGCCTTGTCGTTGGCGTACTGCTCGCGGTTGCCGGGCGTTCCGGCCACCACGAGGCCGCCGTTCCAGTGGTCGGGCAGGCGGACGACGAACTGGGAGTCGTGGTTCCAGCCGTGGTTCGTGTTCGTGGTGGAGGTGTCCGGGAAGTAGCCGTCGATCTGGATGCCCGGGACGCCGCTGGGCGTGGGCAGGTCCTTCGGGGTGAGACCGGCGTAGTCGGCCGGGTCGGTGTGGCCGGAGGCCACGGTGCCGGCGGTGGTCAGCTCGTCGAGGCAGTCGGCCTGCTGGCGGGCGGCGCCCGGCACCCGCAGCTGGGCGCGGCCGGCGCAGTGGCCGTCCGGTGTGCCGGTGGGCGCCGCCGCGGCCGGTGTGGTCAGGAGCAGGCAGGCCGCGGTGAGCGACAGTGCGTGGAGAACGGCTCGGCGGGCGGGCCGTCCGGGCGGTGTGGTGGGCATACGGGTTCCTCCGGCTCTGGGTGGACGCGCTGGAGGCTAGGGGCGGAGTAGGCACGCCGGACATGTGTGCGGCCGCCATGAAGGCGGCCGCCACGGCGTCGTCGGCCACCATGACCGAGCAGGTTCGACCCGCTGTCAGGGGCAGCCGTTGTCGGCAATGGTGTAGTAGCCCGTGGGTGACTCCTTCAGGGTGTGGGTGACGAAGGTGTTGTACAGGCCCATGTTCTGGCCGGAGCCCTTGGCGTAGGTGACGCCGCCGCTGGTGGTGGCACGTCCCGCCTGCACCTGGGCGTAGTTGCTCGCCGTCCAGCAGGCGGCGGTGCCTCCGCCCCCGCCGCCGTCACCACCGCCCGGGTCGGAGTCGTCCAGGCCGAAGAAGCGGGCGATCCAGTAGCCGGAGCAGATCGAGTCCGGGAAGTAGGGGGCCCCGGTGCTGCCGCACTGCGTGGTGCCGGTGCCCGGGTCGACGGGGGTGCCGTGGCCGATGCCGGGGACCCGGTCGACCTCGACGGCGACCGTGCCGTCGGCGGCCAGGTACTCGTCGTGCTGTGTGGCGTCGGGTCCGATGGTCGTGGTGCGGGTGGGGGTCTGGGACAGGCCGTGCAGCGCCGTCCACTGGTCGCGCAGCTCCGTGGCGTTGCGCGGGACGACGGTGGTGTCCTGGTCGCCGTACCAGACGGCGGTGCGCGGCCAGGGTCCCTGGTAGGAGGGATGGGCGTCGCGCACCCGCTGGGCCCAGGCGTCCGGGGAGAGGTCGACGCCGGGATTCATGCACGTGTAGGGGCTGTTGTCCTTGGTGCAGTCGTAGGGCAGGCCGGCGACGACCGCGCCCGCGGAGAAGACGTCGGGGTAGGTGGCGAGCATGACCGCGGTCATCGCGCCGCCCGCGGACAGGCCGGTGACGTAGACCCGCCCGGGATCGGCACCGTAGGCGGTCACGGCCCGGCTCACCATCTGCCGGACGGACAGGGCCTCGCCCTGGTCGCGCCGGTTGTCGGTGGTCTGGAACCAGTTGAAGCACCGGCTCGGGTTGTTGGCCGTGGTGGTCTCGGCGAACACCAGCAGGAAGCCGTCGCGGTCGGCGAGCTCGGGGAGGCCGGAGTTGTCGGCGTAGACCTGGGCGCTCTGGGTGCATCCGTGCAGGGCCACGACCACCGGCGGGTGTGCCGGCAGGGTGGCGGGCCGGTACACGTACATGGTGAGGGCGCCGGGGTTGGACCCGAATCCGGGCACCTCGGTGAGCGTGACGGAGGCGTGCGCCGCGGGTGCGGGACCGGCGAGCGCGGTACCGAGGACGACGGCGACGACGGCCAGGAGGCGGCGCCATCGAGAGGGGGACGGCGCGGTGGCGGCTGTTCTGGACCGGGCGAGGGGCATGGCGGCTCCTTGGGTGGACACGCGTGTCCCGGCCGCTGGGGCGTACGGGCGCCACCTCGCGCACCGGGCGTGGCGGAACCGTAGGTTCGCGCGCGTGGCGGCACCATGGCGCCGGGCCCCACAGCCGTCTCCGTGCCGGTCGGCGGCGGAGGGATTGCGGGGCCGTCCGTGCTCTGCTAAGTGGACTCGGCCGTGCGGTACGGGCGGTGGGGTCGGAGCCGCGCCGGTCAGTCCTCCGGTGGTGCGGGCGGTACCACCGCGATCGGGCACGCCGCGTGCAGCAGCACGGCCTGGGTGACCGAGCCCATCATGCGGGCGGGCGCGAGCAGCCGCCGCCGGTGCCGGCCGACGACCACCAGGTCGGCGTCCCTGGAGGCGGCGACGAGGTGGCCGGCCGCGCCGCCGGGCAGCGCCCGGGTGTCCGCGCGGACCTCGGGGTGCCGTTTGCGGTGCGGGGCGAGGAAGCCCTCGGCGAGGGTGCGGGTCTCGTTCTCCACGGCGGCCTGGTCGACCAGGGGCGGCACCGGCTGGCCCGGGGCGGTCCAGGTCTGCGGCGGCCACGGGTAGGCGGCGATCACCTGCACCCGGGCGCCGCGCAGGGCCGCCTCGGCGAAGGCCAGGGTGAGAACGGCCTCGTCGGGACTGTCGACGTGCAGGCCGACGACCACCCGGGGTCCGGGCTCGGCCGGCGGCTCTGCGTGCACCTCGCGGTCCGGCCGGGGTACGACGACCACCGGGCACTCGGCGTCGCGGGCGGCGGCGAGGCCGTTGGAGCCCAGCAGCAGTCCGGCGAAACCGCCACGGCCCCGCGAGCCGAGCACCAACAGCTGTGCGCCCATCCCGAGTTGTGGCAGGACGGCACCCGGGACGCCCTCCTGGGCGACGTACTCCACGGCCGGTTCCCCATTGCCGTCCCCGAGCCGGGCGCGGACCTCGTCGAGCACCGGGTCGCCCCCGGTCTCGGGCGGCCCGGCGACCAGCACATCGGCCTGGCCCCAGGCGGCGTACTGACGGACGTGCACCACTCTGAGGGGTGCCGCGCGGCGGCGGGCGGCTTCCAGGGCCCACTCCAGGGCGCGCAGGCTGTCCTCGGAGCCCTCGACCGCGACGATGACCGGTGCTGTGCTCATACTTCCTCACCTCCGAAAACGGCGACCTCCGCCTTGCTGGGGCCAGCCTCGCTCAGGCGTCGGCCCCGGCAGGGCGCTGCTGGTCGCGTGTCCGGAAATCCGGTCGGAACTCCCCCGGTTCGGCTCGTGGTGCGCGCTTCCTCAGGTGAGGTCGAACTCGCCCTCGCGGGCCCCGGAGACGAACGCGCCCCATTCGGCGGGGGTGAAGATCAGGGAGGGGCTCTCCGGGCGGTCGCTGTTGCGCATCGCGATGAACCCTTCGACGAAGGCGATCTGGACATCGCCCAGGCCTCGGCTGCTGGACTGCCACTCGGCCCTGCTGAGGTCCAACTCCGGCTTGCGCCAGCCCGTGAGCGGCTGCTGCTGGGTGGTGGTCTCGGCCACGTCCGTGCTCCTCCCGGTTCGTCGTCCGCGGCTCAGCCTAGCGACCCCTCGGGACGGCCGACAGGCCATGTGAGGAGGACTTTCGTACGACGGTCAGGAGTCGGGGGGTTCGGACCCCACGAGCCACATGGAGAAGAACTGCGAGCCGCCGCCGTAGGCGTGCCCGAGCACCCTGCGGGCGCCGTCCACCTGGTGTTCCCCGGCCCGGCCGCGCACCTGGAGGGCGGCCTCGGCGAAGCGGATCATCCCGGAGGCGCCGATGGGGTTGCTGGACAGCACACCGCCCGACATGTTGACGGGCAGGTCGCCGTCGAGCTCGGTGACCCCGGACTCGGTGAGCTTCCAGCCCTCGCCCTCCTCGGCGAAGCCGAGGTTCTCCAGCCACATGGGCTCGTACCAGGAGAACGGCACGTACATCTCGACGGCGTCGATGTCCCGGCGCGGGTCGGCGATGCCGGCCTGCCGGTAGACGTCGGCGGCGCAGTCCTTCCCGGCCTGGGGGGAGACGAAGTCCTTGCCGGCGAACAGGGTCGGTTCGCTGCGCATGGCGCCGCCGAGCATCCAGGCGGGCGGCCTGGGTGCGCGGGCGGCTCCGGCGCGGTCGGTGAGGACCATGGCGCAGGCGCCGTCGGAGGACGGGCAGGTCTCGGAGTAGCGGATGGGGTCCCACAGCATGGGTGAGGCCTGGACCTTCTCCAGGGTGATGTCGTGCTCGTGGAGGTGGGCCCAAGGGTTCTTCAGGGCGTTGCGCCGGTCCTTGTAGGCGACGAGGGAGCCTACGGTGTCGGGGGCGCCGCTGCGTCGCATGTACGCGCGCACGTGCGGGGCGAAGAAGCCGCCCGCGCCCGCGAGCAGGGGCTGTTGGAAGGGGATGGGCAGGGACAGGCCCCACATCGCGTTCGACTCGGACTGTTTTTCGAAGGCGAGGGTGAGGACGGTTCCGTGGACGCGGGCGGCGACCAGGTTCGCGGCCACCAGCGCCGTCGACCCGCCGACGGAGCCCGCCGTGTGCACCCGGAGCATGGGCTTGCCGACGGCGCCGAGGGCGTCGGCGAGGTACAGCTCGGGCATCATCACGCCCTCGAAGAAGTCGGGCGCCTTGCCGATGACGACGGCGTCGATGTCGGCCCAGGTCAGCTCGGCGTCCTCCAGGGCCCTTCGGGCCGCCTCGCGGACGAGTCCGGCGATCGACACGTCCCGGCGGGCGGCCACGTGCTTGGTCTGGCCGACGCCTACGACGGCCACGGGCTCCTTGCTCATCGGGGATCCCCTTCGAGGACGGCGACCAGGTTCTGCTGCAGGCAGGGGCCGGAGGTGGCGTGGGCGAGGGCGCGGTCGGACGCGCCGCGGTGGATGCGGGCGGCGGCCTCGCCGATGCGGATGAGGCCTGCGGCCATGACCGGGTTGGCGGCCAGTGCCCCGCCGGAGGGGTTGACGCGCACGCCGTCGCCGAGGCGGAGCGCCTTGCGCAGTACGACCTCCTGGGCGGTGAACGGCGCGTGCAACTCGGCGGTGTCGACCGGCCGTTCGAAAGCGCCTGCCTTCTCGGCGGCGAGCCGGGCGGAGGGCGAGTCGGTGAGGTCGCGGACGCCGAGTGCGTGGGCCTCGGTGCGGTGGTCGATGCCCCGGATCCAGGCGGGCCGCGCGCACAGTTCCCGGGCCCGGTCCCCGGCCGCGAGGATCACGGCGGCGGCGCCGTCGGAGACGGGCGGGCAGTCGCCGGTGCGCAACGGGCGTACGACGTAGTCGCCGTGCGGTGTGCCGCCCTTGAGCTGGGCGTGCGGGTTGGCCTCCGCGTCGGCCCGGTTGCGGGCGCCGACGGCGGCGAGGGCGGGCTCGTCGGTGTCCCCGGCGTCGATGAGGGCCTGGGCCTGGAGGGCGGCGAGGGCCACGGCGTCGGGCCACAGGGGGGCCAGGTAGTACGGGTCGAGCTGGCGGGTCAGCACGTCCCGCACCGAGCCCGGTGAGCACTTGCCGTAGGAGTAGACGAGCGCGGTGTCGGCGTCGCCGGTGAGCAGCTTGGTCCAGGCCTCGTACAGCGCCCAGGCGCCGTCCATCTCGACGTGCGACTCGGAGATCGGCGGCCAGGCGCCCACGCCGTCGAGGGCGAGGGTGAAGGAGAAGGCGCGGCCGGCGAGGTAGTCGCTGGAGCCGGAGCAGGTGAAACCGATGTCGGCGGTCCTCAGGCCGGTCCGGGCGAGGACCTCGTGCAGCACCGGCATGAGCATCTCGACCTCGGAGAGCTCGTCGCTGGTGCGGCGGTGGTCGGTCTGTGCGAAGGCGACGACCGCGATCTCCCGGGTCACAGCAGCTCCTTGTAGGTGTCGTAGTCGGCGTCGGGCTCACCGGTGGGCCGGTAGTGGTCGGGGTAGCGGGCGCCCTCGGTCCACACCGGCTCCACGCGCAGCCCCATGCGGACCCGGTCGTAGGGGATGCCGCCGATCCGGGCGTGCAGGGCGAGGTCGGCGCCGTCGAGTGCGATGTGGGCGTAGACGTACGGCACTTCGATGTCGAGGTTCTTGGCCTTGATGTTGACGATGCAGAAGGTGGTGACCGTGCCGCGGGGACCTACTTCGACCTGTTCCACGGTGGCCACACCACAGGTGGGGCACGCACCCCTCGGCGGGACGTAGACCTTGCGGCAGGCGGGGCAGCGTTCGCCGACGGTGCGCCGCGCGGAGAGGGCGTGGATGTACGCGGTCTGGGCGCGGCCGGGCGAGTAGGTGTAGTCGAGGCGGGCCGGGGCGACGATGCCGGTCAGCGGGTTCTCGAATGCCCCGGCGTGGCCGGACGGTTCGGCCGGTTCGGCCGGTTCGGCCGGTTCGCCGTCGTACGGCTCGAAGCAGGCGATGTCGGTGATGGCGCCGGTGCGTTCGCCGGCCCAGCGGACGCGCACCCGCATGCCGGTGCGGACGGCGTCGGGGCCGGGGGCGGCGAGGGCGTGCAGCAGGGCCGTGTCGGCGCCGTCGAGCCGGACCAGGACCCAGGCGAAGGGGGTGTCGAGGGGCTGGCCGCGGCGCGGCTCGTGGTTCCACGCCCAGGTGGTGACCGTGCCGGTGGGCGCCACCTGCACCAGGTCGCGGATCTCCTCGGCGGTGACCGGGTCGTACTCGACGGGGGGCACGAGGGTGCGTCCGTCGGTGGTCCGCACGCCGAGGACGACGCGCTCGCGCAGGCCGGTGAGGAAGGCGCTCTGGACGGGGCCGAGGGAGCGGGTGAAGGGGAATTCGACGACCAGGGGGGCGCTGAGGACTTCGGGCATTCTGACGGACTCCTTCGACGGTTCAGGCGCGCTTGTAGACGGGGGGCCGCTTCTCCGCGAAGGCGCGGGCGCCTTCCTTGGCGTCGGCGGTGTCGAAGACCGGCCAGCCGCGGGCGAGTTCGGCGGCGAGTCCGTCGGTCTCGGTCATCTCGGCGGTCTCGTACACCGAGGCCTTGACGGCCTCGACTGCGAGCGGGCCGCAGGCGTTGATCCGCTCGGCGATCTCCAGGGCCTCTTCGAGGGCGGTGCCGTCGGGCACGACATGCCCGATCAGGCCGATGGCGGCGGCCTCCCGGGCGCTGTACGGGCGCCCGGTGAGCAGCATCTCCAGGGCGTGGGTGCGCGGGATCTGGCGCTGCAGCCGGACGGTGGAGCCGCCGATCGGGAACAGGCCGCGCCTGACCTCGAACAGGCCGAAGGCCGCGGACTCGCCCGCGACCCGGATGTCGGTGCCCTGGAGGATCTCGGTGCCGCCGGCGACGCAGTGGCCCTCGACGGCGGCGATCACCGGTTTGCGGGGGCGGTGGTGGCGCAGCATCGCCTTCCAGTGCAGGTCGGGGTCGGCCTTGAGCCGGTCCCGGTAGTGCTCCCCCGCCATGCCGTTCCCGGCCAGCGCCTTCAGATCCATGCCCGCGCAGAAGGCGCCGCCGGCCCCGGTGAGGACGACGGAGCGGACCGCGTCGTCCTCGTCGGCCTCGAGCCAGCCGTCGTACAGGCCGACGAGCATCGGGAGCGAGAGCGCGTTCTTGGCGTCGGGCCGGTTGAGCGTGAGCACCAGTGTGGCGCCTTCACGTCGGACGGTGAGGTGTTCGGTCCCACCCATGGGCCATCTCCCCTCGGTAAGAACGAGAACAGGTTGCAGGAGGCGAGAAGGCACTTCAAGGGTTTTCTGACAGTCAGTCAGATTTATTGGCGCGGACCCTTCCCAGTTGCCGCGCCCTTTGCTCTGATGACCGACGAACCGAAGGGCGCGCCTTTCTTCGTCCGGCTGCCGGGGTCAGGAGGAGCGGTGGAGTACAACCTTGCCGATCTGTTCGAGTCGGTCGTCGACGTGGTTCCGGGCCGCGAGGCGCTCGTGTACCTCGACCACCCCGGCACGGGTGCCGAGCGCCGCCTGACCTACGCGGAGCTGGACGCCGCGGCCAACCGCGTCGCGCACCACCTGATCGACAGCGGCATCCGCCCCGGGGAGCACCTGGGCCTGCACCTGTACAACGGCGTGGAGTACCTGCAGACGGTGCTGGGCTGCCTGAAGGCGCGAATCGTCCCGGTGAACGTCAACTACCGGTACGTCGAAGAGGAGTTGGTGTATCTCTACCGGGACGCCGACCTGGTCGCGCTGGTCTACGGCGCCGAGTTCGAGGACCGGGTGGCGCGGGCCCTGCCGCGTGCGCCGAAGCTGCGGCATCTGCTGCGGGTGGGGACGGGCCCGGCGGGCGGAGTGCCCGGGGCGGTGCCCTTCACCGACGCCGAGGCAGCCGGTTCACCCGGGCGGGGCTTCGCGGCGCGCTCCGGGGACGACCAGTTCATCGTCTACACGGGCGGGACCACGGGGATGCCCAAGGGCGTGATGTGGCGCCAGGAGGACCTGTTCTTCGCCGGGCTGGGCGGCGGTGCGCCGACGGGTGAGCCGGTGAAGGCCCCGCAGGAGCTGGCCGAGCGAGTGGCCGCGGGCGGCTCCGGGATCACCTTCTTCCCCACTCCCCCGCTGATGCACGGCACCTCGACCCTCACCGCCTTCATCGGCTTCGGCTTCGGCCAACGCGTCGTGCTGCACCGCAAGTTCGTCCCCGAGGAGGTGCTGCGCACGATCGAGCGGGAGCGGGTCACCAGTGTGTCCCTGGTCGGCGACGCGATGCTCCGGCCGCTGATCGACGCGCTGAGCGGTCCGATGAAGGGCACGGACTGCTCGGCCCTGTTCAGCGTCTCCTCGTCGGGCGCGATCATGTCGGAGACGGTGCGCCGCCAGTTCCGGGACCTGGTCCCGAACGCCGTGCTGCTGAACAACTTCGGCTCCTCGGAGTCCGGGTTCAACGGCACCGCGACGGACGACTCCGGACCCGAGCGCGGCTTCCGCATCCGGGTCAACTCCCGCACCCGGGTGGTGGATCCGGCGACGCACGAGCCGGTCGCCGTCGGCGAGATCGGCCGGGTCGCCCAGTGCGGCCATGTGCCGCTCGGCTACTACAACGACCCCGGGAAGACGGCCGAGACGTTCTTCGAGAAGGACGGGCAGCGCTGGGTGCTGCTGGGCGACATGGCGACGGTCGACGAGGACGGCGTGGTCACCGTCCTCGGGCGGGGCTCGCAGTGCATCAACACCGGGGGCGAGAAGGTCTATCCGGAGGAGGTCGAGCAGGCGCTCAAGGCCCATCCGGACGTGTACGACGCGCTGGTCGCCGGGGTGCCGGACGCCACCTGGGGCAACCACGTGGCGGCCGTGGTGCAGCTGCGCGCGGGAGCGCCCTGCCCGACGCTGGCGGACATCCAGGGCCACTGCCGCAGCCGGCTGGCCGGCTACAAGATCCCCCGGCAGCTGGTCGTCGCGGAGTCCATCCAGCGGTCGCCGAGCGGCAAGGCGGACTACCGGTGGGCCCGTGAGGTGGCGCTGGCGGCCGATCGGCGGTAGGCGGTCGCGGCCGAACACCGGCGGGTGACAGCCGGTCACCGGCGGGTCGCGGCCGAACACCGGCGGGTGGCGGCAGCGCCGGGGTGTCCATGCCGGGAACGCCGTCCGGGCCGCGCGCTCCCGGGCCGGTCACTCTGCGGACGGCACGGCCGTACCCGCGGGGGCGCCGAGGAAGGGGAGCACGCGGCCGGCGAAGCGCTCCGGGTCGTCCAGCCAGGGGTAGTGACCGGCGCCGGGCTGAACGGTGAACTCGGCGTTCGGGAAGGCGTCGGCGGTGCGGCGGGCGAGGTCGGGGCGGGGGCCGCCGTCGAGTCCGCCCGCGAGGACGAGGACCGGTGCGGTCAGGGCGGCGAGGGCGGTGCGGGTCGCGTCCGGGGTGAAGGCGCCTTCGCCGAAGTAGGCGTCGGCGGCCTCCTCGTTGGTCTGCGCCAGTTCGGCGTCGGTGTGCGCCCGGGCGGTGGCGTCCCAGCGGCCGTGGAAGAAGGGCAGGAACACGTCGTCGAAGTCGGCCTCGCCGCACAGCCAGGCCCGGAAGGCGGGGAACGCCTCGGCGAACCAGGGCTCGTCCGCGCGCATCCGGGCCGCCGCCAGCCGGTCCTCGGGGGTCGCCCGCATGCCCAGCGCCGAGGGGTTGGGGGTGATCAGCACCAGCCGCCGTATCCGGTGCGGATGGCGAGCCGCGTAGAGCATCGCCAGGGCGGCGCCGGCCGAGTGGGCGAGCAGATCCATGTGCTCCAGCCCCATGTGTGCCCGCCACACCTCCACGTCCTCGACCATCCGGTCGCACCGGTACGTCGCCGGATCCGCCGGCACCGCGGAGTCTCCTGTGCCGCGCAGGTCGAGCAAGGTCAGCCGACGGTGCGCGGTCAGTCCGCCGAGGTCCCCGAGATAGGCGGAGGCCCGCATCGGGCCGCCGGGCAGCACGACGAGGGGTTCGCCGTCCCCCCGCAGGTGATAGGCGAGCCGTGTGCCGTCGGGCGTGGTGAAGTTCGGCATGGGCCTGATCATCTCTGCCTTCGGGCAGACGCGACCACCCTTTTTCGTCTCGTACGAAAAATTCCCGCAGCCCTCTTGCCTGGAGCCGTACGGCCTGAATTACTGGCCCGGAACAGATCGACCGAATGATCGGTCGTCCGGAATGTGAGGCTGGCAAGGGAGACGTCCCGATGGCGGATGCGACGGACCTGCTCGACGCGGGCGAGCGGCTCGTGCCCGAGGAGCTGCGCGCGCTGCAGCTGGAGCGGCTGCGGGCCTCGCTGCGGCACGCGTACGACCATGTGCCGTTCTACCGGGAGTCCTTCGACAAGGCCGGCGTCCGCCCGGAGGACTGCCGGTCCCTCGCCGATCTCGCCCATTTCCCCTTCACGACCAAGGCCGACCTGCGCGCGAACTACCCGTACGGCATGTTCGCCGTGCCCCGGGAGAGGATCCGCCGGCTGCACGCCTCCAGCGGGACGACGGGACGCCCCACGGTGGTCGGCTACACGGACAACGACCTCTCCATGTGGGCCGACATGGTGGCCCGGTCGATCCGAGCGGCCGGCGGGCGGCCCGGGGACGTCGTGCATGTGGCCTACGGCTACGGTCTGTTCACCGGTGGCCTGGGCGCGCACTACGGTGCCGAACGCCTCGGCTGTACGGTCGTCCCGGCATCCGGCGGCATGACGGCCCGGCAGGTGCAGCTGATCCAGGACCTGGAACCCGCCGTCATCATGGTGACCCCCTCCTACATGCTCACGCTGCTGGACGAGTTCGAGCGGCAGGGCGTCGACCCGCGCGGCACCTCGCTGCGGGTGGGCGTGTTCGGGGCCGAGCCGTGGACCGAGCAGATGCGGCGCGAGATCGAGGAACGGTTCGGGATCGACGCCGTCGACATCTACGGGCTGTCCGAGGTGATCGGCCCCGGTGTGGCACAGGAGTGCGTGGAGACCAAGGACGGCCTGACCGTGTGGGAGGACCACTTCTACCCGGAGGTGGTCGACCCGATCACGGGTGAGGTGCTGCCGGAGGGCGAGCGGGGCGAACTGGTGTTCACCTCGCTGACCAAGGAGGCCCTGCCGATCCTCCGCTACCGCACCCGCGACCTGACCCGGCTGCTGCCCGGCACGGCCCGGGCGTTCCGCCGGATGGAGAAGATCACCGGGCGCAGCGACGACATGGTGATCCTGCGCGGGGTCAATCTGTTCCCCACCCAGATCGAGGAGATCGTGCTGCGCACGCCCGGTGTGGCACCGCACTTCCAGCTGCGGCTGACCCGGGAGGGCCGGCTGGACCGGTTGACCGTCCGGGCCGAGGGCCGCCCCGGCGCGACTCCGCAGGCCCGGGAGGCGGCGGCCCGGTCCATCGTCGCGGCCGTCAAGGACGGCGTCGGCGTCTCGGTCGACGTGGAGATCGTGGAACCGGAGTCGCTGGAGCGCTCGGTGGGCAAGATCCGGCGGATCGTGGACCTGCGGCCACGGGCCGCCGGGTAGCGGGCACGAGAGACGCAGCTCACACGCGTCCGTGTCACAGGGGGTCGGGCCGTCCCGTCTCAGGGGTGTAGCCACGGACCACCTCGAAGGAGCACACCATGGACGCGCGACTGAACTACTTCGCCAGCCCGGCCGCCGGAAGGGCCCTCAAGTACTTCATGTCGGCGGGCAAGGCGCTCAAGGACTCACCGCTGCCGGCCGCGACGCAGGAGCTGGTCGCACTGCGCGTGAGCCAGATCAACGGCTGCGCCGTCTGCATCGACATGCACACCAAGGAGGCCGCCGCCGCGGGCGAGACCTCGGTGCGACTGAACCTGGTCGCTGCATGGCGGGAGGCCACGGTCTTCACCGAGGCCGAGCGTGCCGCCCTGGCGCTGGCGGAGGAGGGGACCCGGGTGGCGGACGCGGCCACGGGCGTCAGTGACGCGGTGTGGGCGTCCGCCGCCGCGCACTACGACGAGGAACAGCTCACCGCCCTGGTGATCCTGGTCTCCTTCATGAACTCGGTGAACCGGCTGAACATCATCACCCGGCAGCCGGCCGGCACCTACGAGCCCGGACAGTTCCACTGAGACAGCCGACCGGAACGGTTCACGGGAGGGGATGCGGTGTGGGCAAGGCCGAGGAGTTCGAGGAGCTGCGGCCGCTGCTGTTCTCGATCGCCTATCGGATCCTGGGCAGTGTGGGCGAGGCCGAGGACGCGGTGCAGGAGACCTGGCTGCGCTTCGACGGCTCGTCGACCCGGCCGGTGTCGGTCAAGGCCTTCCTGTCGGCCACGGTGACACGGATCTCGATCGACGTACTGCGCTCCGCGCGGGTGCGGCGCGAGCAGTACGTGGGCCCCTGGTTCCCCGAGCCGCTGCTGAACGACCCGTACGAGGATCCGGCGCGGTCGGTGGAGCTGGCCGACTCGGTGTCGATGGCGGCGCTGCTCCTGCTGGAGCGGCTCAGCCCGCTGGAGCGGGCGGTGTTCGTGCTGCGGGAGGTGTTCGCCTTCGGGTTCGACGAGGTCGCCGCGGCGGTGGGGCGTTCGGAGCCGGCGTGCCGGCAGCTGCTGGTGCGGGCGCGGCGGCACATGGAGGCCGGGCGGCCGAGGTTCGCGGCGGACCGGCGGGAGCGGCAGGAGCTGGCGACACGGTTCTTCGACGCGCTGAAGGACGGCGATGTGGGCGGACTTCAGGAGCTGCTCGCCGCCGATGTCCAGCTGGTCGGGGACGGCGGCGGCAAGGCCCCGCAGCTGGCAGCGGCCGTCGTGGGCGCGGACAAGGTGGCCCGGCTGCTGGGCACGGTCTTCCCCTGGCTGCTCCGCGTGGACGCGTCCCTGGAGCCGCACGAGGTCAACGGCCAGCCGGGCGCGATCCTCCGCGACCGGAACGGCAAGGTCCTCCACACGCTGGTCCTCGATGTACTGGACGGGCGGATCCAGGCCGTCCGCGTGGTGATCAACCCCGACAAGCTCGGCCACATCGGCCCGGTCGCCGACGCCTGGGCAGTCGATCGCGAGGTGAGGCAGGCCCGCCGGCGGGGGTGAGGCCGCCGGCGGTGAGGCAGGCCCGCCGGCCGACCAGGCTCGTATCGACGTACCTCGAAACGTCGTCGCGGCCTATACTTTCCGGCCATGACGGACAGCGCCCCCACCCCGGACCCGGACCTGGTCAACGCGCTGCGGGCGCTGTCCAACCCGATGCGGTTGCAGATGCTGCGCTGGCTGCGCGAACCCGAGCGGCACTTCCCCATGGAGGCGGCCATCGCCGACCCCGCCGAGGTGGGGGTGTGCGTGAGCCACCTCCAGGCCAAGGCCGGGCTGGCCCAGTCGACCGTGTCGGCCTACATGGCCGAACTGCAGCGGGCGGGACTGGTCCGGGCGACCCGGGTGGGCAAGTGGACCCGCTACAGGCGGGACGAGCGGCGCATCGCCGAGCTGGTCGCCGAGCTCGGGCGGACCCTCTAGATCCTCACACCTCGCCCTCTCCCGCGCCCTCCCCCGCCCCGCGCGCCCCTTGGGGGTCATATCGAAAATCTCCGATATGACGAATCGACGATTTCACGCTGTCCACTCCGCGAGGGAGCACACCGATGGACCTCGGTACGTTCGGGATCTACACCTTCGACTTCGAGCACCAGCCGGCAGCGCGGATCCGCGACTCGGTCCAGGAGCTGGAGGAGCTGGGCCGGGGGCGCTCCGGGTGCCCGAGCTGCTCGGGCGGGACGCGTTCACCCATGCCGGGTACCTGCTCTCCTGCACGCGGCGGCTGAACGTCGTCAACGGCATCGCCCGGATCTGGTCCCGGGAGGCGCGCTGGACGCACGGCGCCGCCCTGCTGCTCGCCGACGCCTACCCGGGCCGGCACGTGCTGGGCCTGGGCTTCGGTGGGGATCCGCGCCCGGGGGTCCGGCCCCTCGCCGCGATGGCCGCGTACCTCGACGAGCTGGACACCCTGCAGACGCCCAACCCCCGCCCGCACCACCCGATCCGGCGCCTGCCGGCCGCGTACGGCCCGAAGATGCAGCAGCTGGCCCGCGACCGCGCCGACGGCGCCCAGACCTGCCACGTGAACACGGCCCACACGGCCCAGGCCCGGGAGGTCCTCGGACCGGACGCCTTCCTGGCCGTCGAGCACGCGGTGCTGTTCGAGCGCGACCCGGTCCGCGCCCGTGCCCTGGCGCGCGAGCATCGGCACGGCTACCTCGGGACCCCGTACAACATCGCCGAGTTCCGCCGTCTCGGGTACACCGACGACGACCTCGGCGACGGCGCCAGCGACCGCTTCGTGGACGACCTCGTGTTCTGGGGCGACCCGGACACGGTCGTGCGGAAGCTGCACGGCCACCTCCAGGCGGGCGCCGATCACGTGGCCGTGCAGGTGATCGGCGTCGAACCGGGCGCGTCGGCCCTGCCGCACTGGCGGGTGCTGGCCGACGCGCTGCGGCCGGCGAGGAGGGACGGCTAGCCGCTGAACCGGTCCCGCAGCTCGCGCTTGAGGATCTTGCCGCTGGCGTTGCGCGGCAGCTCGGCCACGAACAGCACCCGCTTGGGCGCCTTGAAGGGCGGGAGCTTCTCCTTCACGTGCGCGACGAGCTGCTCCTCCGTCACCTCGCCGCGCGCGACGACGACCGCCGTGACGGCCTCGATCCACCGCTCGTCGGGCAGACCGATCACGGCGGCCTCGGCCACGGCCTCGTGGGTGTACAAGGCGTCCTCGACCTGGCGTGAAGCGACCAGCACACCACCGGAGTTGATGACGTCCTTCACCCGGTCCACGATGGTGAAGTAACCCTCCGCGTCACGCACCGCGAGGTCGCCGGAGTGGAACCATCCGTCCCGGAAGGCCTCGGCGGTCTCCTCGGGCTTGTCCCAGTAGCCCTCGCACAACTGCGGTGAGCGGTAGACGATCTCGCCGGGGGTGCCGTCCGGCACCTCCTTGCCCTCGCCGTCCACGACCCGGGCGTCCACGAACAGCACGCTGCGGCCGCAGGAGTCCAGCCGTCCCTCGTGCTCGTCGGGTCCGAGGACGGTGGCCAGCGGGCCGATCTCGCTCTGCCCGAAGCAGTTGAAGAAGGCGAGCCCCGGCAGGCGCTCACGCAGCCGCCGCAGCACGGGCACCGGCATGATCGAAGCACCGTAGTAGGCCTTGCGCAGGCCGTCCAGGTCGCGGGTGGCGAAGTCGGGCCGGCCCGCCAGGCCGATCCACACCGTGGGCGGCGCGAAGAGGCTGTCCACGCGGCCCGTCTCGATCAGCTCGAACAGCCGGTCCCCGTCCGGCGCGTCCAGGACGATGTTGGTGGCGCCGACCGCGAGGTAGGGCAGCAGGAAGACGTGCATCTGCGCCGAGTGGTACAGCGGCAGCGCGTGCACCGGCCTGTCCCCGGCGCTCAGGTCCAGGGCGGTGATCGCGCTCAGGTACTCGTGCACCAGTGCGCGATGGGTCATCATCGCGCCCTTGGGCAGGGCGGTGGTCCCGGAGGTGTACAGCAGCTGCACCAGGTCCTCGGTGCGCGGTTCGGGCCCGTCGTACGGCGGCGCGTCCGGCAGCCGGGCGAGCAGCGAGTCCTCCGTGTCCCGCAACGGCAGCACCCGTACGTCGTCCGGCACATGACCGGCCAGGCCCGGGTCGGCGAGCACCAGACTGCTGCCCGACTGGCCCACCAGGTACGCCAGGTCGTCACCGGTCAGGTTGTGGTTGACCGGCACGTGCACCAGGCCGGCCCGGGCGCAGGCGAGGAAGGCGATCACGTAGGCGTCGGAGTTGTGCCCGTAGGCGGCGACCCGGTCACCGGGGGTGAGGCCCTGCGTGAGCAGCAGGGAAGCCGCGCGGGAGACGGCGTCGTCGAGTTCCTCGTACGTCCATCCGCGCGCGCCGTACTCCACCGCGACCCGCGCCGGGGTGCGCCGGGCGCTGCGTCGCAGCACCCCGTCGACCGTGCTGCCGTGTCCCTGCGTCATGGCTCATGATCCTGGGTCCGTCGCGGAGGGAGGTCAAGCACCCGGGGGGGGCGGCAACGAGGGTCCGTCGCACGCGGCTTCTGCTTCTGCGTGCTTCCGTGCGCCCCTATGAAGAAACGTTTCCGGACACCGGGCAGCATTGAACCTGGACAGGACATGATGCAGTCAACTCCGTGACAGCTGCACCGATTTACCTGTCACGCCGGACAGGAGGTATCCATGAGCCGTACGGTGTCCGAGCAGAAACGAACATGGACGACAGGTACTGCACCCGGCATATTCCCACTCCTGGGCCACGCTATCGCCTTCTACCGCCGGCCGTTGGCTTGTCTGAATTCTTTGCCCGCGCACGGAGATCTGGTCGAGATACGGCTGGGCCCCCAGCGCGCCTGGATGGTGTGCCACCCGGAGCTGACGCACGAGGTGCTCATGGATCCGCACACCTTCGACAAGGGGGGCCCGCTGTACGACAGGCTCGGGAAGCTGATGGGCGACGGTCTCGTCACCTGCCGCCAGCCGACGCACCGGGACAAGCGCCGACTGCTGCAGCCCGCCTTCCGTCCCTCCCACGTCGGCGCCTACGCGGATCTGATCACCGAAGAGGCCGAGGCGGTGTGCGAGACGTGGCCGGCAGGCCGCACGGTTCCCGTCACCGAGGCGATGATGGGCCTCACCACCCGTGTGATCAGCCGGGTGCTGCTCTCCGACTCGCTGGACGACACGACGGCCGCCGCGGTGCGGGACTGTCTCACCGATGTCGTCCGTGGTCTTTTCGTCCGCACCGTCGTACCGATCGACGCCCTGTTCCGCCTCCCCACACCCGCCAACCGCCGCTACCGGCGAGCGCTCACCCGGCTGCACGCCATCATCGACACGGTGATCACGGAGCGGCGGCGGGGCGCCGACCGCGACGACGTGCTGGGCACCCTGCTGGCGGCGACGCGCGGCGACGGCGGAGCGCCGGCGATCACGGAACAGGAGGTCCACGACCACCTGATCACGCTGCTGCTCACGGGCGCCGAGACCCAAGCACTGTGCCTGGCCGCCGCCTTCAGCCTGCTGGCCCGCCACCCGGAGGCGGAGCGCCGCCTGCACGCCGAGCTGGACTCCGTCCTCGGCGAAGGCCGTCGACCGGGTCCCGACGACCTGCCGCGCCTCGTCCACACCCGGTGCGTCGTCTCCGAGACGCTGCGCCACTCGTCCCCCGGCTGGCTCTTCACCCGCGTCACCACCAGGGAGACGGAACTCGCCGGGTGCCGTCTGCCCGCGGGAGCCGCCGTTCTGTACAGCCCCTACCTCCTCCACCACGATCCCGTGACGTTCCCCGAACCCGAGCGCTTCGACCCCGACCGCTGGCTGCCGGGGCTGCCCACCGTCGAGCAGCGCCGCGCGATGATGCCGTTCTCCGCGGGCGGCCGCAAATGCCTCGGTGACGAGTTCGCCATGGTGGAGGCCGTCCTGGCGCTCGCGACCATCGCCGGCCGCCGACGGCTGCGCCATCTGCCGGGGTACGTCGAACGGCCCCCCCGCCCCGGGATCACGATGGGACCGCGGGCACTGGTCATGGCCTGCGAGACCCGCTCATCGGCAGCAGGCGCCCCTCGCCCCTCCACATCCCGGACGGCAGGTGAGCACCGTGTCGACAACGCATGAGGAAATCACGCTCGGCCCACCGGACGGCACGGCGGTCCGCACCCTCCGGGACCTGATCGACGCCAACCTCCACATGCCGTTCCCGTTCCAGCGCAATCCCCATGGCTCCGAGGCCGCGGCCGGGGTCGACGCATGGCTGAGCACGTGGGGCCTGAGCGACGAACCGGGCGTGCCGGAGATGATCGCCCGCACGCGCCCCGCCGAACTCGCGTGCTGCACCAGCCCCACCGTGGATGCCGGTCTCCTCCGGATCGTGGCCCGCCAGATCGCCTATCAGTTCGTCTTCGACGACCTGGCGGAGGACGTCGGCCGGTGCTCACCGGGCGGGTTGCTGCCCATGTTGTGCGAGAGCGTCGAGATCCTCCGGGACGACCGGCCGCCCAGCACTCCTCTCGGAGCGGCCCTGGCCGACCTCCACCGGCAGGTCAGGGAGCGGAGCACACCCGCGCAGGCCGCGCGGTGGGCCTGGCAGAGCCGTGAGTACGTGCACGGCCTGCTGTACGAAGCGGTGGCCCAGTCCCGGCCCGTCCTCCTGCGGAGCCGGGACTGCACCTCCATACGGTCGCTGACCGCGGGCGTCCAGCCGTTCTACCCCCTGTACGAGGCCGCCCAGCCACACGAACTGACCGTTGCCGAGCTCCATCATCCCGGCGTACGGCGGCTGAGCCGGCTGTCGGCCGACGCCGCGGTGTGGACGGCCGACCTGTTCTCCGCGGTGAAGGAGGAGCGCACCGGCGAGATGATCAACCTGGCCCTGGCCCTGCGACGCGCACACCGGTGCTCTCTGCAGACCGCCGTCCTCCTGGCCGTCCAGCAGATCAACCGCACGATCGAGGAGTTCCAGGAGCTCCGCGAGGAGGTCGAACCGGAGTTGAGCCCCGCGGGCGTCGGCTACGTGCAGGGCATGATCGGCTGGATCCGCGGGTGTTACGACTGGTCCCGCACGGTGCCTCGCTACGCGGATGTGGCGTCGGTGCCTGCCGTGCCGTAGGCGCTCCCGGCGTGCTCCGGAGACGGCGTCACCGGGAGGCGTCCATCCGTGGGTCCTACCCCACGGACGGACATTCTCCCACCTGCGGTTCGTGATTCACCCGAAGGTGCCCAATCCGCCCTCCGGCACCTGGGTGAGGCGTACCCTCGGCTCTCCCCGAGCCGAGCGACAGAAGGCGGTACGGCACATGGCGACGGAGCCGCGGCACCCGGTCACGGAGCAACGGACGTTGATCGAGCGCCGACAGGAACTCCAGGCTCTCGACGCCGCGTTCCGGGAGCTGCGACGCGCCGCGGACGGTGTGCCGCGAGCGAGGCGCAGGGGTCTGGTCGCCTTCAGCGGGCCGGCCGGACTGGGCAAGACGGCGCTCATCATGGAAGCACGTGACCGGGCCGCGGCCGCCGGATTCACCGTGCTGTCGGGCAGAGGCGGGGAGAAGGAACAGGGGTCGGCGTTCCGGGTGGTGCGCCAGGTGGTGCAACCCTCCCTGGCCAGGATGGAGGGGTCGGAACTCCGCGCGTTCCTGGGGGGTTGGTACGACGTCATGGCCGCCGTGCTCGGTCTCGAAGCGAGGGGTCCCGCCCCCGCACCGGACCCGACCGGGGTCCGCGAGGGTCTCGACTGGGTCATGACGCGTCTCACCATGAAGAAGGCGCCCGTCGTCCTGTTCCTGGACGACCTGCACTGGGCGGACGCCGAATCCCTGAGCTGGTTCCTTTCCTTCGCGTCCCGGGTCGATGACCTTCCCCTGCTGGTCGTGGTCGCCTACCGGCCCGACGAGCTGCCTCCCGAGGCGGACGAACTCCGCGCCCTCGTCGGACGGCACGGGGACCGCCCGCACGACCTGGCGCATCTCACCGCCGAGGGCGTGGCGCGGATCATCAGGAACGAAGTCGGTGCGGCGGCGCAGGACGTGTTCTGCAAGGAGTGCTGGTCGGCCACCGGCGGAAACCCCTTCGAGACGGTGGAGCTCGCCATCGGGCTCGCCGAGCGCGGACTGAGCGGCACCGAGGGCGACCTGCCCGCGATGCGTGAGCTCGCCGCGGCGATCAAGGGCCCCGGGCTGATCGAGCGGCTGGAACGGCTCGGCACCGCGACCGTTCGCTTCGCGCACACCGCGGCCGTGCTGGGTTCGCCCTTCTCACCTCAGCTCGCCGCGACCATCGCGGTGCTCGGCGACGAGGCCGCCGCCGAGGCGATCCAGCAGCTGCGCGCGGCCCGGATCCTTTCCGAGGGGCACGGCGCCGAGGGTGAGCTCGAGTTCGTTCACCCACTGATCGCCACGACGATCTACCGGTCCATCCGCACCGGTTTCCGTGCCGGTCTGCACAACGCGGCCGCGGAGGCCGTCCTCACCGCGGGGTACGGCCCCACCGCCGCCGCCCGGCATCTGCTGGAGGTGCCCTGCGAGGGCAGCCCCGAGACGGTCGCCTGTCTGCGCGAGGCCGCTCGCGAGTACCTGCGCGCCGGGGCCACCGAGGCTGCCCGGCGGCTGCTGACGCGCGCGCTGCAGGAGCCGCCCCTGCCCGAGGACCGGGCCGCGGTGCTGCACGAACTCGCACGCGCCACCTTCCTGATCGAGCCCACGGCCACGGTGCGGTATCTCCGCGAGGCGCTGGCGGAGCCCGACGTCGACCCCGATCTGCGTGCCTCCGTCGTCTACCGGCTGACCACGGCGCTGGCCCACACCGACCGGATGGCCGAGGCCGTGGCCGTGGCCGCGGAAGAGGCGAAGCAGGCCACGAATCCGCGCGTCAAGCTGCGGATGCAGGCGGACCAGTTCGTCTGGAGCACGATGCGCGCCGACGATCCCGACTCGCCCGCCCGATCCCGCAGGCTGGCGCGTCTCGCCGGCCGGCTGCCCGGTCGCAGCCTGGAGGAGCGCTTCATCCTGGGACTGCGGGCCTGGGACGCCGTCCTGCGCGGCGAACCGCGGCAGACCGCTCTGGCGTACGCCGAGAAGTCCCTGCGCGGCGGCATGAGCTGGACCGACGAGAACCGGGGCTTCGAGGTACCCCTTTCGGTCGCGCTGGTGTTCATGTACGGGGACCAGCCGCGGCGGGCCGAGGAGTTGTTCGAGAAAGGGATCGCCGAGTGCGCGGGCAAGGGCTGGCACGGTTCGCATCTGGCCTTCGGCCAGACCATCGCCGGCTACGTCCGCTACCACCGCGGCTGCCTGGCGGAAGCCGAGGACCTGGTCCGGGAAGGGCTGCGCATCGCCGACAAGGTGGACGGGGTCGTGGCTGCCCAGTGGTACGGCGTCAGCGTCCTGATCGAGACACTGCTGGCCCGTGGCCGCGTCGCCGAGGCGCGCGCACTCGCCGACGAGCACCACTTCGGTGACATGACGCCGAACGCCGTCATCTACCCGGACCCGCGCACCGTGTACGCGGAACTGCTGCTGGCGGAGGGACGCCGTGCCGAGGCGGTGCCGCTGCTGTCCTCGGTCGGAGAGTGGCTGGACAAACGGGGCTGGCGGAACCCGGCATGGTGCCCGTGGCAGCTGCACCTCGCCTCCGCCCTCGCCCCCACGGACCCGGACCGGGCGGTCGGCCACGCCCGGGACGCCGTGAAGCGCGCCCGGGACTTCGGCGCCGCCTCCGCCGTCGGCCAGGCCCTGCACACGCTCGCCGAGGTGACCGGCGGGCCGGCGGCGCTCGACCTGTACGCGGAGGCCGTCGACCACCTGGAACAGTCGCCCGCCGCCTACGAACTCGCCCGCGCCCAGATCGGCCACGGCGCCGCCCTGTCCCGCGACGGGCGGCTGCAGGAGGCCGCCGACCGGCTCTACCGCGGCCTGGAAGGCGCGGTCCACTGCGGGGCGGAGGCACTCGCCGCCCGGGCCAGGGCGGAGCTCTCCGCGTCCGGGATGCGTCCGTTGCCGCTGCGGTACGCGCAGGCGGACACGCTCACCGCCCAGGAGCGCCGCACCGCCGAACTGACGGTGCAAGGACACTCCGCGGCCGTGGTCGCCAAGGAACTGCACCTCACCGAGCAAGGCGTGCGGCATCTGCTGTCCAGCGTCTACCGCAAGATCGGCACCGACGCCGCCGGCCTCGCCGGGTTCCTGGGGGCGTGAACCGGCGCCGCCGCGTGGGAGGTCACACCGCCCGCGTCCGGCCTTCCCAGTAGGGGTCCCGCAGCCGTCGCTTGTACAGCTTGCCGTTGGGGTCGCGGGGCATCTCGGCGATGAAGTCGACGCTCCTGGGCCGTTTGTACCCGGCGAGCCGCTCGGTGCAGTGGTCGAGGAGGGCCCTGGCCAGGGCCGGGCCCGGCTCGTGGCCGGCGGCAGGTTCGACGACGGCCTTGACCTCCTCGCCCCAGTCGTCGTGCGGGATGCCGAAAGCGGCGGCGTCGGCGACGGCCGGGTGGGAGAGGAGCACGGACTCGATCTCGGCCGGGTAGATGTTGACCCCGCCGGAGATGATCATGTCGATCTTGCGGTCGCGGAGGAAGAGGTAACCGTCCTCGTCCAGGTAGCCGAGGTCCCCGACGGTGAAGAAGTCACCGATGCGGTTCTTGCGGGTCTTGGCCTCGTCCTTGTGGTACGAGAAGCCGCCGGTGCTCATCTTCATGTAGACGGTGCCCAGTTGCCCGGGCGGGAGCCGGTTGCCGTCGTCGTCGAAGACCGCGAGCTCGCTGATCGGCCAGGCCTTGCCGACCGTGCCGGGCTTCTTCAGCCAGTCCTCGGCGGTGGCGAAGGCGCCGCCGCCCTCGCTGGCCGCGTAGTACTCCTCCACGCAGTGCCCCCACCAGTCGATCATGGCCCGCTTCACGTGGTCCGGGCAGGGGGCGGCGCCGTGGATGGCGTGCCGCATGGCGGAGACGTCGTAACGGTCCTTCACCTCCGCCGGGAGGGCGAGCAGGCGGTGGAACTGGGTGGGCACCATGTGGGTGTGCGTGCACCGGTGGGTGTCGATGAGGCGGAGCATCTCCTCGGGGGTCCACTTGTCCATCAGCACCAGGCGGTGGCCGATGTGCAGGGACGCGCCCGCGAACTGCAGCACCGCCGTGTGGTAGAGCGGCGAGCAGACGAGGTGGACGTTGTCGTCGAACGGCCTGATGCCGAAGATGCCGAGGAAGCCGCCCAGGTAGGACTCCTCGGGAGCCTTGCCGGGCAGCGGTCGGCAGATGCCGCGCGGGCGTCCGGTCGTACCGGAGGTGTAGTTCATGACCCAGCCGAGTTCGCGGCCGGCGGGCGCGGACTCCGGTTGTCCGTCGAGGAGTCGGGCGTACGGGCGGAAGCCGTCGACCTCGCCGACCGCGTACCGGTGGGTGGCGGCCAGGCCCGCCTCGTCGGCGGCGGCGTGTGCGGCACCGGCGTACCACTCGTGGGCGATGAGCACCTTGGCACCGGAGTCGGCGACGATCCAGGCGATCTCGGGGCCGACGAGGTGGTGGTTGACGGGTACCAGGTACAGCCCGGCCTGGGTGGCGGCCAGGTAGGCGGTGAGGAACTCGACGCCGTTGGGCAGGACGACGGCGAAGGCGTCGCCGCGCTCCAGGCCGGCCGCGCGCAGCCCGTGGACGAGCCGGTTGGCTGCGCCGTGCAGACGGCCGGCGGTCCACTCCTCGCCGTCGGGAGCGACGAGGACGGTGCGGTCGGGGTGCCGGGCGGCCTGGGCCCAGAAACCTGCGGGGGGTGTGCTCACGACTGGCCGCTCCTTCCGGCGATGCGGTTGATGCGGTCCACGGCCCGCTCGAAGCCGCGGGTGAGGTCGTCGACGACGGCCTGGACGCTGCGTTCGCTGCTCATCCGGCCGACGATCTGGCCGACGGGCGTGCCGAGCAGCGGTTCGACCTCGTACTTCTGGATGCGGGAGACCGCCTCGGCGACCAGCAGGCCCTGCAGCGGCATCGGCAGGGTGCCGGGTCCGGCCGGGTCGTCCCAGGCGTCGGTCCACTCGGTGCGGAGCTGGCGGGCGGGCTTGCCCGTGAGGGCGCGGGAGCGGACGGTGTCACCGGACTGCGCGGCGAGGAGTTTGCGGGTCAGGGCGGCCGAGTGCAGATCGGCCTCTGTGGTGGTCAGCCATATGGATCCCAGCCACACACCTTGAGCGCCGAGTGTGAGGGCGGCGGCCACCTGCTGTCCGCTGCCGATGCCGCCGGCCGCCAGGACGGGCAGCGGATCGACGGCCTCCACGACCTCGGGCGTGAGCACCATGGTGGCGATCTCCCCGGTGTGGCCGCCGGCCTCATAGCCCTGTGCGACGACGATGTCGATGCCGGCTTCCCGGTGCTTGCGGGCGTGCCGTGCGCTGCCCGCGAGAGCGGCCACCAGGACGCCCTGTCCGTGGGCACGGGCGACGACGTCGGCGGGCGGGGAGCCGAGGGCGTTGGCCAGGAGCCGGATCGGGTGGTCGAAGGCGACGTCGAGCTGGGTACGGGCGACCTGCTCCATCCAGCCGGTGATGCGCCACCCGGACGCCTCGCCCTCGGCCAGCTCGGGGACGCCGTACCGTGCGAGGGTCTCGCGCACGAACTGCCGGTGCTCCTCGGGGATCATGACCTCGACGTCCGCCTCGCTGACGCCCTCCACCTTCTTCGCGGGCATGACCACGTCCAGCCCGTAGGGCCTTCCCCCGGTGTGCGCGTCGAGCCAGTCGAGGTCGCGTTCGAGGTCGTCGGGGGCGGTGTAACGGACCGCGCCGAGCACCCCGAGACCGCCGGCCCGGCTGATGGCCGCGGCGACGGCGGGGAACGGCGTGAAGCCGAAGACGGCGTGCTCGACTCCCAGGCGCTTGCTCAGCTCCGTCTGCATGGGCGCAGGATGCCGCAGCCGTCCTGCCGAGGGAAGACCTTTTCTGACGTTCCGTCAGATTCTTTGGTGCGAGCCGGTGTCACGCGGTCGCCTCCAGGACGGCCATCGCCGCGTTGTGCCCCGGCACCCCGCTCACCCCTCCCCCGCGCACGGCTCCCGCACCGCACAGCAGCACGTTCGCGTGCCCCGTCTCCACGCCCCAGCGGCCGGTCCCCGCCTGCGCGTAGGGCCAGGACAGGGCCCGGTGGAAGATGTTGCCGCCGGGCAGCCGAAGGTCCCGTTCGAGGTCGAGCGGGGTCTTCGCCTCGATGCAGGGACGGCCGTCGGCGTCGGTGGCGAGACAGTCGCCGAGTGGTTCGGCGAGGTGGGCGTCGAGCTGGGCCAGGGTCGACTTCAGCAGCTCCTCGCGGACGCCGTCGTTGTCCCGGTCGAACAGCCGGGCCGGGGTGTGCAGACCGAACAGGGTGAGCGTCTGGTAGCCGCGCTCGGCGAGTTCGGGGGCGAGGATGGTGGGGTCGGTCAGGGAGTGGCAGTAGATCTCCGAGGGCGGGGTGGCGGGGAGTTCCCCGGCCGCGGCCTGGGCGTGGGCGGCGGCGAGCTGGTCGTAGCCCTCGGCGATGTGGAAGGTGCCGGCGAAGGCCTCGCGCGGGTCGGCGGCGGGGTCGCGCAGTGCGGGCAGCCGCTCGAGCAGCATGTTGACCTTGAGCTGGGCGCCCTCGGCCGGCTCGGGCGCCGGGTCGCCGGTGAGGGCGGCCAGTTCCTGCGGGGAGGCGTTCACCAGGACGTGCCGGGCGGCGGCGACTCCCTCGCCGTCCGCCGTGCGGTAGGTGACCTCGGCCCGGTGTCCGTCGGTGTCGATCCGGACCGCCTCGTGCCCGGTGGCGACGACCGCGCCGGCGGAGCGGGCCGCAGCGGCGAGGGCGTCGGTCAGGGCGCCCATGCCGCCGACGGGCACGTCCCAGGCGCCGGTGCCGCCGCCGATGACGTGGTAGAGGAAGCAGCGGTTCTGGGCCAGTTCGGGGTCGTGGGCGTCGGCGAAGGTGCCGATGAGGGCGTCGGTGAGGACGACGCCCCGGACCAGGTCGTCGCGGAAGTTCTCCTCGACGGCGACGCCGATCGGCTCCTCGAACAGTGTGCGCCAGGCGGTCTCGTCGTCGATGCGGCGGCGCAGTTCGTCGCGGGTGGGCAGGGGCTCGGTGAGGGTCGGGAAGACCCGCTGGGCGACCTGGCCGGTCATGCCGTAGAAGCGCTCCCAGGCCGCGTACTCGCGTTCCGAGCCGGTCAGCCGGGCGAAGGCCTCCCGGGTGCGCTGCTCACCGCCCCCGACCAGCAGCCCGGTGGGCCGCCCGGCCCGCTCCACGGGCGTGTACGAGGAGATGGTGCGGGAGCGGATCCGGAAGTCCAGCCCGAGATCGCGCACGATCTTCTGCGGCAGCAGGCTGACCAGGTAGGAGTAGCGCGAGAGGCGGGCGTCGACACCGGCGAACGGGCGGGTGGAGACGGCGGCGCCGCCCGTGTGGTCGAGCCGCTCCAGCACCAGCACGGAGCGGCCGGCCCGAGCCAGGTAGGCGGCGGCGACGAGGCCGTTATGGCCACCGCCGACGATGACGGCGTCGTACGCGCGGGATCCCTCGTTGGCAGACATGGTTCTTCGTAACACAAGATGATCCCGTTCGGCGAGGGCGCGTTCCGGCGGTCCGCGGCCCCGTCGGGCAGCCGGCGGGCACGTGCCGTGGGCCGGTCCCCGCCGGCCCACGGCACGTCGTTCACCGTCCGCCGTCGTCGCTCCCGGGCCCCGACCGCGGTGGCCCGTAGGGCTCGATGGGCGGATTGGCGTAGGGGCCCGACACGCCCGGACCGCCGGTGATGCGCGCGGCCGCTTCCTCACTGACCAGCAGGGCGTACAGGCCCTGGGCCGGATCCACGGGCACGAGACCGTACGCCTCGTCGACCTCGTCGGAGGTGAGCCCGTACCGGCGCAGGGCGTCCGTCAGTGTCGCCCCGGCGGGCAGGGTGACCGTGACGAGGACGGTGGGGCCCTGGGTCATGGCTTCTCCTCAGCGATGACGGCCGTTCTTCCTGCGGCGGCGCACCGCCTCGACGATGGCGGCCGCGTCAATCGTGCCGTACCCGTAGTCGAAGTCGAAGCCGGCCATCCCGAGGTCGTCCGCCGTACGGCGCAGCAGCACGCGCAGTTCGGCCGGGGACAGCTCGGCGACGGGGAGCTGGGAGCGCACCGCGGCCACCACGCCGGCCGCCACGGGGCAGGCCGCCGAGGTCCCGCTGTCGGGCTCGTCCGGCCCGAAGGCCTTCGATCCCGCGAAGTGGGTGTACGTGCAGACGTCCGGCTTGCGTCGGCTGAGCCGGCCCGGCCCCTGGGAGGAGTAGCCCACGCGGGCGCCGCGGAGGTCGACGCCGCCGATGGAGAGCACGCTGGGGTGCGAGTTGGCCCCGTTGATGGACCGGTCGGGCCAGGCACAGCGGACGTCGGGACACTCCCGTCCGCAGTTGCCGGCGGCGAAGAGAACGTCCGCGCCGGCCTCCACCAGGGCGCTGACGGCCAGGTTGAAGGGGTGGGCGGGGTTGTCGGAGTAGTTGCCCGGGTGGCCCGGCGGGAAGTCCCCGCGCGGGTCGAAGGAGCCCCAGCTGTTGCTGACCACCAGCGCGCGCTTGTCCTGCGGCATCGCGTCCAGGACGGTCCGCAGGTGGGCGAAGGCCTTTACGGCGTCCGTGAGCAGCGCGAGCAGGGGCTTCGGGCGCAGGATGGGGAGGTCCAGGAGCGTGGCCCTGGGGGCGGTGATCCTCGTGTCGAAGGCGCACATCGACCCGTGGTCGACCGGGAAGCGGCCGAAGCTGCCGGTGACCCCGTCCGGCTTCCAGCTGCGGGCCTCGTCGACGGTCACGTCCTGCCCGAGGACCTCGGTCACGTGGGCGACGTTGATGCCCGTGTCGAGGATGGCGAGGGCGACGCCTTCGCCGTCCATGCCCTCCGACTTCAGGTGGTCGGTCAGCTTGCTCCGGATGTCGTGCCAGTCCCCGACCGGGCCGTCGCCGCCGCAGGTGGGCAGCGTCTCGATGACCGGGTCGGAGAAGATGCCGACGACGTCCCGGCGGGCCGCGGACAGCATCGCGTAGCGGCTGGCCACGTCGTAGTCCTGGATCTCACCGCGTACGAGGACACCGGCGTGCTGCGGAGCCATCGAGTAGGTGACGGCCTCCAGCGACAAGGGGTCGGCCCCCGGTGCCGCGGGTTGCGGCCGGGGCACCGCCACCGGCTCGAATTGAGGGTCGAGGGCGATTCCGGGCAGCTCACCGGCGATCTCGGTGACGGTGGTGGTCACGCTCGGGTCGATGACGGCTGCGACGACATCGGGCTCCGGGCGCAATTGGATCATGACACGCACGCTTGGCTCCAAACGCTGTGCGGGCGGCGGCACGGATCCACGGGTCCGGCGCGGGCGCCGCCTCGGCGAAAGGTGGATCCCGCCGGTGGCCGAGGCCGGTCACCGGGTTCGTTCCACCGGGGACTGCGGTCACCCTCTCAGGGCGGCGACGGCCGACGGCACCGCCAAACAGGCGAAATACCAATGGCACATGCCAAAGGCAGCTCGGCGGCGGTCGGGACGACCCGGTGTCACCGCCCGCCGAACGCGTGCCGGCCGCGGATCACCGCGACCCTGCGGTACAGCTCGCCGGCCTCGGTGTCCCGGCCGAGGCGCTCCAGGCAGTGCGCCTCGTCCCCGCGTCCGGCCAGGGTGTCGGGGTGCTCCGGCCCGAGGAGTTGTTCGCGGGTGGCGGTGATCCGCCGGTACTCCGTGAGGGCCTGTGCCCAGCGGCCGAGCCAGCCCAGGGCGACCGCGACCTCGCGACGGCTGACGAGGGTGTCCGGGTGGCCGGGGCCGAGGAGGTGCTCGCGCAGCACGCACACCTCGCGGGCCTCGGCCAGGGCCTCCTCCCAGCGGCCGAGCCGGCCCAGGTTGACGCCGAGGCCGTGCCGGGCGCGCAGCGTCTCCGGGTGGGTGGCGCCCTGGACGCGGGTGCGGTCCTCGATCAGCTCGCGGTACAGGCTCAGGGCGTCCGCGCTGCGGCCCAGGCGGCCGAGGCTGAGGGCGGTCTCGTAACGGGCGGCGAGGGTGTCGGGATGGTCGGCGCCGAGGACCCGCGCTCTGGCCGCGGCGATCTCGCGGTAGCCGCGCAGGGCCTCCTCCCAGCGGCCCGACTGGCCCTGGGCGTAGGCGGCCTCGCAGCGGGAGACCAGAGTGTCGGGGTGGTCCGGGCCGAGCACGCGGGCCCGGGCCGCGGCCACGTCCAGGGCCGTGCGCAGGGCCTCGTCCGGGCGGCCCAGCCTGCCGAGGGTGCAGGCGACGTTGTGCCGGCAGCGCAGGGTGTCCGGGTGGTCGGGGCCCATGGCGCGCACCCGGGCGGCCAGCACCGCGGTGTACACCTGGTGCGCCTCGAAGTGGCGGCCGAGCCGGCCCAGGACGTAGCCGGTCTCCTGGCGGGCGGCGAGTGTGTCGGGATGGTCGGCGCCGAGGACTCGTGCTCTGGCCTCGGCGACCTCCGTGAAGGCGGGCAGTGCCTCGGCGGCGCGTCCGGCGCGGACCAGGGCGAAGGCCGCCTGGTAGCGGCCGGTCAGGGTCTCGGGGTGGTCCGGGCCGAGGAGCGCGGCCCGTTCGGCGGCCACGGCCCGGTGTATCTCGCCCGCCTCCGCCCAGCGGCCGAGCCGGGCCAGCCGGACGCCCTCGCCGTACCGTGCGGCGAGGGCGGCGAGTGCCTGGGGCGGTGGTTCGGACGGCAGCGCCACCGCCGTACCGGCCGGACGGGTCGCCCACCGGCCGGTCAGGGCCGCGCCGGGATCGGGGGGCAGGGCGCCGAGCCCGGCACCGACCGCCTTGTGGCCGGTGGCCATACCGCGGGTCCAGGACGGCAGGCGGCCGGCCCGCGGCCGGTCCGGGGGCGGGACGGCCGGGACGGGGACGTGAGCCGCCCGGCCGGTGTGGATGCGGCGGACCAGTTCCCGGGCGTCGTGGGGCCGTTCCTCGGGTCGTTTGGCCAGCAGGTCGAGGATGATCCGGTCGAGCGGGGCGGGGAGATCCGGGCGCCGCTCGCGCGGGGGGCGGGGCGGGGTGTCGCGGTGGCCGATGAGGATCGACCACGGATCGTCCAGGTCGAACGGCGGTGCCCCGGTGGCGATCTCGTAGAGCACACAGCCGAGCGAGTACAGGTCGCTGCGCTCGTCGACCTCGCCCGCGCCGATCTGTTCCGGGGACATGTAGTGCGGGGTGCCCAGCGCGATGCCGGTGCCGGTCAACCGGGCGGTGAAGCCGATGTCGTGGCCGAGGCGGGCGATGCCGAAGTCGCAGATCTTCACGGTCCCGTCGGTCAGCCGCACGATGTTGGCGGGCTTCAGGTCCCGGTGGACGATGCCCTGCCGATGGGTGTGGGCGAGGGCGGCGGCGACCTGCCCGGCGATGTCGACGACGTCGTCCACGGGCAGCGGATGCCCCTTGTTCTCCTCCAGCAGCCGGCTCAGGTCACGGCCCTCGAGGAGCTCCATGACCAGGTACGGCACCCCGTCGGACTCGCCGAAGTCGTGCACGACGGTGACCCCGCGGTGCGAGAGCGCGGCAGCGACCCTGGCCTCGCGCCGGAACCGCTCGCGCAGCACCCGGCCGGCCGACGGATCGTGGTACGGCCCGAGCGGCTTGAGGCACTTCACCGCGACCTGCCGGCCCAGGGACTCGTCCCGGGCCCGCCACACCTCGCCCATACCGCCGCGCCCGATCAGGTCGAGCAGCCGGTACCGGCCCTGAACCAGCCTGTTCTCCCCCATAGCGATCCGTCGCCCCCGTCGCCGTCCGCCCCGCCCCGCCCCACGCCGAGGGAGCCGTCGCCCGACCGCACCCGGCCGCGTCACGGCACGGTCCGATCCGCGACAGACCCCCCTGCTCGTCCAGTATGGCGGCCTATCGTCCAAGTTTGTACGGTGCCGGACGCGCCTGGGGGCCGAGCCTCGCCATGGCGCGCAGGATGTGTTTGGGCGGGAGCTGCCAGCGCAGGCGTGCGGGAACACACCGCAGCAGGGCGCCCGTGGACCGCAGCCGCCGCGTGACGACGGCAGGTGGGGGGGCGGGTCTGCCGTACAGCTCATGGGCGTACGGCGGCAGCGCGGCGTACGCCAACTGCGCCACGCGCCGCCACAGCACCTCGCGCACCGGTACGAGGAGGGGGTGCGCCGGCGGGCGGAGGAGGAAGTCGTCCACCGCGCGTGCCTCGGGGCCCGCGGCCAGCTCGGGGCGCACGCGCGCGAAGTAGGCGGCCAGTTCCGCGCGGCTGCCCGGCACGGTCGTCGGATCGAGTCCCACCAGACGGGCGCCGACGCGGTGTTCGGCGATGTAGCGGTCGGCCTGGGCGTCGGTGAGAGGAAAGCCCGAGCGGCGCAGGACGTGCAGATAGGAGTCGATCTCGGCGCAGTGCACCCACAGCAGCAGCCCGGGCTCGTCCACCCCGTACCGCTCACCGGTGTCCGGGTCGGTCGCGGTCAGCATGCTGTGGATCTTCCGTACGCGGGCGCCGGCGCGCTCGGCGGCCTCGGTGGTGCCGTACGTCGTGGTGCCGACGAAGTTCGCGGTACGCATGAGCCGGCCCCAGGCGTCGCGGCGAAAGTCGGAGTTCTGCATGACCCCGCGGACCGCGCGCGGGTGCAGGGCCTGCAGGTAGAGCGCGCGGACGCCGGCGACCCACATCATCGGGTCGCCGTGCATCTGCCAGGTCACGGAGCCCGGCGTGAACAGCCCGGGGTCGCCCGCGCCCGCAGATGTGACCACAGCCATCGGTTGTCACCTCGTTTCACCCCCGACCTGTGGTCCCTGCCCGGATCGCCCAGGGGTCATTCACTCGAAGGGGTGGTCGTCCCACTCGTACGGCCCGCATCCGAGCCGTGGGCGCCGGCAGACGGCTGGAGTGATGCGGTGCCGGCCGGGCATGTGCTTCTTCGGGCTCGTCCGGCAGCCCTCGACGCTCTGTCCGTATGGCCCCCTGGGAGAGTTGGCGTGATACTCGACGGCATTCCGGCGCCCCCTGCTCGCGAGAGCGCGCCTGACGCGGCGGCGCGCAAACAGCGCCTGCGCCGCCGCCTGGAGCGGCTGATCGGCGTGGCCGCGACCGAAGGCAACGAACTGACACCCCTGCGCAACGGTGACGAGATCTTCCCCGCGATGCTCGAGACGATCCGCACGGCTCGGCACACCATCGACATGATGACGTTCGTGTACTGGCGGGGCCGGATCGCCCACGACTTCGCCGTCGCCCTCGCCGAACGCGCCCGCGCCGGAGTCCGGGTGCGGCTGCTGCTCGACGGCTTCGGCGCCAAGGAGATCGAGCAGCGCCTGCTGGACGTCATGAGCACCGCGGGCGTACAGGTGGCCTGGTTCCGCAAACCCGTGTGGCTGTCTCCGTTCAAACAGAACCACCGCTGTCACCGCAAGGCCCTCGTCGTCGACGAGCACACCGCCTTCACCGGCGGCGTGGGCATCGCGGAGGAATGGTGCGGTGACGCCCGCAATCCCGCCGAGTGGCGGGACACCCACGTCCGGGTGCGGGGTCCCGCCGTGGACGGCATCGCGGCCGCGTTCGCGCAGAACTGGGCCGAGTGCCACGAGGAACTCTTCGACGACCGTGACCGCTTCGCGGAACACCCGCAGGCGGGCTCGTCGGTGGTGCAGGTCGTCCGCGGCTCGGCGAGCATCGGCTGGCAGGACATGCAGACCCTGATCCGGGTCATGCTCACTTCTGCCGAGGAACGCTTCCGGCTGGCCACTGCCTACTTCGCCCCCGACTCCTACTTCATCGACCTGCTGTGCGAGACCGCGGGTCGCGGGGTCCGTGTCGAGATCCTGCTACCCGGCCCGCACACCGACCAGCGCGCCTGTCAGCTCGCCGGTCAGCACCGCTACACCCGTCTGTTGCAGGCCGGTGTGCACATCCGCCAGTATCAGCCGACCATGATGCACGCCAAGATCATCACCGTGGACTCGGTCGCCGCTCTCATCGGATCCACCAATTTCAACCGCCGGTCCATGGACCACGACGAAGAGGTCATGCTCGCCGTCCTGGACGAGGAGTTCACCGCCGCGCTCGACCGCGACTACGACGCGGACCTGGAGCGCAGCGTCTCCATCGACCCCGCTCGCTGGAGACGACGGGCCGTGCTGCAACGCGTCAAGGAGGCCTCGGTCACCCCGATCCGGCGCTTCCTGTAGGCCGACCGGAAACCCCAGCAGGACGACGGCGACCCACCGGAGAATTCGGGAAGCCGTCCGAGCACCGGAGGTGAGGACATCCGCCTCGTGGAGGATGCCGACGGCCGGACGGCCCGGTGGTGGGCGGCGCTGCGCCGGACGCCGATCGCCGTATGGGACGACGACGTCACGGACTGGGCCGCCGCGCTGACGTACTACGCGGTACTGGCCCTGTTCCCCCTGCTGCTCGTGCTCCTCTCGGTCCTGGGGCTCACCGTGCCCACGGCCAAGCCGGAGGTCATCGACCGCATGTCGCAGGCCGCCCCGGTCGCGTCCCGCGCTATGCTGCGCAGCACCCTGCGGCAGATGGCCGGACAGTCGTCAACGGCATGGACGCTGGTCTTTCTCGGAGGTTCGGCAGCCCTGTGGTCAGGATGCAGCTATCTGAGCGTCTTTCGCCGGGCGTTGCACGCCATGCATCGCGTCGATGCGCACCGGCCGGTCTGGCGGACCGCTCCGCGCATCATCGCCACGGCCCTCTTCCTGATCAGCCTTCTCCTGACGTCCACCGTGGCGTTGTTCCTCACCGGCGGCCTGACCCGGCGTCTGAGCCGGGCGCTGAACTGGGGTACCGGGCCGCAGACGGCTTGGGACACGCTGCGGTGGCCGGTCGCGGCCGCGGTCGCCGTCGCCCTGGTGCTCGTCCTCTACCGTTCGGGCCCCGTGTCCTCCCGACCCGTGGGCAGGATGGCGCCGGGCGGCACACTGGCGGTCGTGCTCCTTCTGACCGTCTCACTCGGAATGGCCGTCTACACCTCCCACGTCGGCACCTATCACCGTCTGTACGGTTCACTCGCCGGCGTCGTGGTCTTCCTGATCTGGCTGTGGCTGTCCAACCTGGCCCTCCTCGTCGGCGCCCAGTTCAACGCAGAGCTGGCGAAGCCCGCTCGGGGAGAAGGAGCCGGTCACCCGGTACCCGCGGCGGACCGCCCCTGACTCCGGGCGGGGGTGCTTGGCGCGGTCGGGTGGTCGTGCCACACGAACACTGCTTGAGCTCCGGTTCCCCGGGTAGGGCGATGGAATATGGGTTGTTCCCGCACCACCCGGATCTCACGGAAAGTGATGAGCTCGTGACTCTTCCCGGCAGCGCCGACGGCCGCGCCGAGGGGTCGGGGGATCCGAGCGTCGGCGCGCACGAGATCGCCGATGCCGTGGAGCGTCTTGCGACCCTGTGGTCCGTGGCCGCGCAGGAGGCGGCTGTGCGGTTGTCGCCCCACCAGCTGCGGGCGCTTCGGGCCGTCGAGGCGGCACCGGAGGTGAACCTCACGGGCCTGGCGGACCGCCTGGACATAGGGCTGCCCACCGCCAGCCGTCTCTGTGACCGGCTGGAGGCGGCGGGGTTGCTGGAACGGGCCCTGCACCCGCGCAACCGCCGTGAGGTGCTGCTGACGCTCACCGGCCAGGGGCGCCGTGTTCTGAAAGACGTGGCGCATCGACGTGCCCGGGCCCTGGCCGAGGTGCTGGCGGCCATGGCACCGGCGGAGCGATCGGCCCTGATCCATGGCATGAAGGCCTTCCTCCGCGCACCGGACTGAGCGTCCTCCCGCCTCCGGAGCCGACACGGAGTCAGCGGCTCCGCCGGCCGGCCCGGGTCGTCCCGGCATCGCGCCCGGTCCAGTCCAGGCAGACGACGGCGGCGTCGGAGACGAGTCCTTCGTCGCCGACGTGCTCGATCAGCCCCGCGACGACCGAGCGTGCCGTCTCGTGCGGCGAGCTCTGCCGGGTCGCCCCGAGGATCTGGCGCAGCACGCCTTCACCGAACACCTCTCCGGTCGCCGACCGGGTGCCGTGGACACCGGTGCTCATGACGACGAGGCGGTCGCCCGCTTCGACCTGGAAGGTCTGCTCCTCGTACAGGGTCTCCTCGAACATGCCGAGCGGCAGCTGGGCCCGGAGTTCGATGCGTTCGATCGTGGCATCGCGCTGGCGGTAGACCTGTGGGGAGCCCGCGTCCACGGCGCAGACCCTGCCGCTGTCGAGGTCGAAGCGCAACAGCAGGGTGGAGGCGTACAGCTTGCCCCCGTACTGGGAGAAGACGGCCTGGTCGGCGAGGCACGCCTGGTCCGCGAGGCCGATGCCGGCGCGACGGGCGTTGCGCAGCGCGCCGACGGCGAGGCTGGTGAGCAGGGAGGCTTCGATGCCCTGGCCCATTCCGTCGGTGACGGTGAGGGTGACGTGGTCGGCGCCCGTGGACCAGTCGTAGTTGTCACCGCCGATGGCGTAGGCCGGCTCCAGGTGAGCACCGATGACGTATTCGTCGCGGGCGCAGCCCCGGCCCGGAAGCAGCTGCCACTGCATCTCGGCGGCAAGAGTGAGACGACGGGTGCGGCGAGCCATGAGGTACAGGTCGGTGTCCCGGCCGGCCGTGACGACCTCATGGCCCAGCGCGGTGGCGAAGTCGCAGAGTCGGAGCACCGTGCCCGGCTCGGCCGAGGTGGCGGGCACCCGGACGGAGAGCACTCCCAGGCGGTCCCCGCGGACGGACATGGGCAGGTGCACCAGCTGCGTGGCCGGGTCGGAGGTGACTTCCACCACTGGTTTCTGAGTCGTGAAGGCGGTACCGGCGGGGCCGTCGTGCGCGGAGACCGGATCTCCGGTGTGCGGCAGATGCGTGACGGGTTGCAGGGTCGTCAGGCCGTAGTCGGCGAGGAGGAGCGTCACCTCCCGGGCGCCGAACCGCTCCGCCAGCAGACGGCCGGCGGTGGCCACCAGGGCGTGCGGCGGAACCATGCGCAGCTGGGCTTCCGCGGACGGGGCCCGGTCCGAGGCATTCACGGCATCTCCATCTTCTCCCCCTGTGACCGCCACGCTATCGCGATCGGCTCCTGGTGCGGAGTGGTCGGCCCAGCCGTGCGGCAGAGCAGGAGACAGACGTCGTCGTCGCGTTCGTGGTCGTGCAGGAGGGGCGCGAGCAACGACTCGGCGCACCCGTCCAGGTCCTCCAGCTCGGATTCTGCGAGTGCGGCCAGGGTCCTGCCGAGCAGCTCGACGCCCGGGTCGATGCCGTGAGCTCGCCGCTCCACCAGACCGTCGGTGTACAGGACGAGCGTGGAGCCGGGCGGCAGTTCGGCCGTGTGGTCCTCGTACTCGAAATCGAGGGGCACCCCCAGCATGACGCCGGGTCGGGTGTCCAGCACGCGCACGGAACCACCGGGCGTCCTGACCACGGCGGGAGGGTGCCCGGCGGCAGCCCATACGACGTGCGGGTCGCCGGGCCGGAAGCGGGCGACCACGGCGGTCGCGTACAGATTCGGCTGCTGGTGGCGGAGCATGCGGTGCAGGCGGGTGAGGATGCGGGCCGGGCTGTCGTCCTCGATGGCGTAGGCGCGCAGGGCCGTGCGCAGCTGCCCCATGAGGACGGCGGCGCGCAGGCCGTGCCCGGTGACGTCGCCCACCACGGTCAGCAGGCTGCCGTCGGGGTGGGTGAAGGCGTCGTACCAGTCGCCTCCTATGTTGAGTCCGCGGGTGGCAGGGAGGTAGCGGGCCGCGAGGCGCAGGCCTTCGCTGGCGGGCAGGTCGGTGAGCTGGGCCCGCTGCAGGGCTTCGGCGGTGTCCCGGTGCTGTTCGTAACGGCGGGCGTTGTCCAGGGCGATGGCGGTCCGGCGGGCCAGTTCGACCAGCATCACACTGGTGTCCTCGTCGAAGCGGTCGCCGGGCGCGGTCAGGGTCAGCACGCCCGCGGTGCGGCGCACGGTGAGGGGAATGCACAGCAGCGGCCGGTCCGGGGACAGCGCGGAGGGCGGGAGGTCGTCGACGCCCGGCAGTGCGCCGGGGCGCGGCCCGGCGTGCTGGGGACGGTCGAGGCGGGCGGCCGCGACCGCCGCGGCGGAGTGTGCGCCGCTCGTGCCTGCGGGTTCGTCGAAGAGCCAGACGTCGACCTGGCTCGCGTACGCGGGGACGAGCAACCCGGGAAGACATCGCAGGATGTCCTCCTGGTCGAGAGACGCGGTCACGACCGCGCTGGCGTCGCCGAGGAAGGTCAGCAGGCGTCGGGCCTTGTCGGCCTCGCCGCGGGCGGCTCGTTCGGCGTCGAGCAGGTCGCGCTGGGTTCGCGCGGCAGCGTCCAGTTCGGCATGCAGGGCCAGCACGCCCTGGTTGGTCTGGTGCAACTCCTCACGGTGCAGACGGAGCTGTCTCTCGGTCTCGTCCAGCCGCCGCAGGATCGGCGCGGTCTCCTCGTCCGCCGACAGAACCGCTTCCGCGTGACCGACGTGGTCCGGGCCCGGACGGGGCAGGTCCCGCGTGGCAGGGCCGGGGCAGGAGACGGCCAGCCGCCAGGTCGGTGTCCGGCACGGCTCGGGTGCGAGGGGCCTGCCGACGGCCTGCACCCGCACGGTCCCGTCGGACGCGGACGGCAGAACGGTGAGCGTGAGTTCCGCACCCCCCTGGGCGAGATCCTCGCGCAGGCGCGCCGTGAGCGCCGTGAGGAAACGGGTCCGTTCGAGCGCGGGCACGCCGAGGGCGGCCGTGAGGCACGCCGCGAGCATCCGCGCGCGGACGGCCTCGGTGACAGAGGTGACATCGCGGACGTCCGGCGCCCTCACGGGCGCCGGGCCGCTTCGCCGCAGGCCAGGACGGCTACGCAGGTGTCATCGCGTACGGGGCTGGCGGCGCTGCTCGCGTCCCTGAGGATGGCCGCCGCGACCACCGCCGGGTCGTGGGTGGGCAGGTGGGGATCGTCGGGCGGCACCCACCGGCCGGGCAGCCCGTCGCTGTGCAGGACCAGCAGGCTCCCTGGGCTCCAGGGCAGGCGGCGGACCGGTACGGTCGCCGGGAACTGGGCTCCGACGATGCCGGGGTGGGAGATCAGGTGTTCCCATGTGCCGGCGGTGTGCAGCCGGGCACCTATGTTGCCGACGCCCGCGAACGCGAGTTCTCCGGTGTCCGTGTCCAGCTGGGCCACGGCGGCCGCCGCCCCGCGGGTGGGTCGCAGTGCCGGGTGCATCCGACGCAGGATCTCCGCGGGTGGCAGATGTCCGACGCGGTGCAGTTCGTCGACCGCGGCGCCGGACGCGTGCGCGGCCTTGGCGCCGTGGCCCAGGCCGTCGGCGAGGAGCAGGGTCAGCAGTGAGCCGGATCGCACGCAGCTCCACGCGTCACCGGAGCGCTCGGCCCGGCCGAGTGGCACGTTGATACCGCCGGCACGGCAGGCCGGCCCGGTCTCCTCGCGGGCGACGGCGCCCTGGTCGACACGGGCCACCGCTACGGTGCCTCGTTGGGTGCTGTACAGGCCGAACGCGCTGGAGATGCGCCGGCAGGTGCCCAGACCGGCACCGAGTGACGCCTCGCTGGTCGTGTAGCCGTCACGCATGGCCGCGGTGACATCCCGGATGCCGGGGCCGTGGTCGAGGGAGACGAGTTGCACCGCCGGACCGTGGGCGCCCGCTCCCCGGCGCTCGACGAGGTCGATCACCAGGCGGCCCCCACCGGCGTGCTTGAGCAGGTTGGTCGCCAGTTCGGTGGCCACCAGCGCGGCGACCGCGGTGCGGTGGGCGTCCAGGCGAGCCAGGGCGCCGGCCTCCTCGGTCGCCACCCGCACGTCCCGCACCCGGGTCGAGTCGTGCACCGGGATGTCCCAGACGCGCGTCATCGGGGCCCCGCAGGAGCGCCGGGCGTCCCGGTGGCCCAAGCGGTGACGGTCACGACCGTGCCCCGTCCGGGCTCGGAGTCGATGGCGAACTCGTCCATCAGCCGCTTGGCTCCGCTCAGGCCCAGTCCCAGGCCGCCCCCGGTGGTGTAGCCGTCGGACATCGCCAGCTCGACGTCGCGGATGCCGGGGCCGGTGTCCGCGAAGACCAGTTGGACCCCCCGCATCGGGCCATCGGTGACTGGAGTGATCTCCGCTTGCCCTCCACCGCCGTGGACCAGCGTGTTCCGGGCCAGCTCGCTGGCCGCGGTGACCAGTTTCGTCTGCTGCACGAGTCCGAATCCCAGTTCGGCCGCGAGCCGCCGCACCTGGTGCCGGACCCATGCGAGATCCGCGTCCGAGCCGATGGGCAGGCTGGTCGTGGCGGCGAGTTCGGAAGCCGGTGTCACGTACACCCCTCACGTCCGCCCGGCGCGGCGGAAGGGCCACGGCGGAGCAGCTCAAGAGCACGTTCGACATCGAGCGCGGTCACCAGGCCGGGCAGGGTCAGGCCCAGCTCGACCAGGGTGATCGCCACGGCCGGCCGCATCCCGCACAGGACGGTACGGGCGGCCAGCAGGCGGGCGGCGGCCGTGATCTCGGCGATGACCCGTCCCAGGAACGAGTCGACGATCTCCACGCCGGAGACGTCGATGACCACGCCGGTCGCCGCGCTGCGGGCGACGCGGTGGGTGATGTCCTGCTGGAGCCGCTCGGCCATGCCGTCGTGCAGTTCCCCCTGCAGGGTGACCAGCAGGATGCCCTCCAGGGCCAGGATCGGCACCGTCGCCGGGTCGCCCGGGCGGGGGACGGTCATCGCGGGTTCACACCGGCCGTACGGTGTGTGACCTCTGTGCCCTGCCGGTCGAGCGCGTGGGCCAGGGCGTCGGACAGCGAGGTGCGCGTGAGCACCGAACTCAGGTCGATGCCCAGGTGCACGATGGTCTGCGCGATGGCCGGGCGGATGCCGGAGACTATGCACTCCGCGCCCATCAGCCGGGCCGCGGCGACCGTCTTCATCAGGTGCTGTGCGACGAGCGAGTCGACCGTGGGCACGCCGGTGATGTCGAGGATCGCGAAGCGGGCCCGCTGCTCCACGATGGCCTGCAGCAGCGACTCCATGACCACCTGGCTGCGGGCGCTGTCCAGCGTGCCGATCAGGGGCACCGCGACGATGCCGTCCCACAGGCTGATCACAGGAGTGGCCACCTCGAGCAACTGCTGCCGCTGCCGCGCTATGACTTCCTCGCCGGCGCTGACGGTCGTCTCCATGATCACCAGACGCAGGGTTCCCATGAGCACGGTCAGAGCCAGCAGCACATCCTGTGCCTCAGGACCGGCCGGACCGGAGTTCTCCTCGCGCAACAGCCCGGTGACCGCCACCCGCAGGCAGGCGGCCTCCTCCGTGATCTGGGCCGGGCTGAACCCCCCGCGGGAACGGGAGGCGGCCATACGCCCCAACTGCTCCCGCGCGGAGTCGAACCCCGGGGCCGCGACGTCCTCCAGCCGCCCACTCGACGCCACCTCGGACAGTGCGTCCACCACGGTCTTGCACGCCTCGACGGCCTCGTCACGGGAGACGGTGAAGACGGTACGGAACAGAGGCGTGTCCGCCCATCGCTGGGCGATCTGTTCGCGTCGGCGTTCCAGGAAAAGCCCCAGCTCCCGCGCCGCCGGCTCGGCCGTTGCCTGCTCCGACACCTGCATCGTCTCCTTCGAGAACAGGCTGCTGCGCCACGACCGGCACAACCTCGCCAATTATTGCCACATGACAAGCATTACTTCCGCCGGCACCGAGGAAACGACACAGCATCGACACATACGCGGCCGGCGATCGACGACTCAGCGTCCGCGCCAGTCCAGACAGAGGACCAGGGCGTCGTCCTTCGGGAGGGACTGCCCCCTGTGGCCGGTCAGCTCTCGCAGAATGGCACGTGGCACCTCGGCGGCCGGCAGCAGACGCGTGGACATGATCGCCCGAGCCAGGGCGGCGTCCCCGTACGCCTCTCCGCCGGGCGAGGCTACCTCGTAGACCCCGTCGCTGACGAAGACGAGCCGGTCCCCGGGCTCGACCTGGAAGTCCTGAGCCGTGTAGTCGGTCTCTTCGAACATGCCCAGCGGGAGCTGCGCCTCGAAGGTGACGCGCTCGACCACGCCGTCCCGCAGCCGCAGCAGCTGCGGGGAGCCGGCGTCCACCAGCTTCGCCCTGCCCGTCGCGAGTTCGAAGTCGAGCATCAGCACCGAGAGGTAGCAGCGCCCCTGGTAGTGGGCGTACACCGCCTGATCCGCCAGGGCGGCCTGGTCGTCGATGGCGATGCCGGCGCGCCGGGCGTTGCGCAGGGCGTTGATGGCGAGGTTCGTCAGCAGGGAGGCTTCGATGCCCTCCCCCATGCCGTTGGTGACGTAGAGCGTGAGGCGGTCCCCCGTGGCGGACCAGTCGAAGTTGTCACCGTAGATCGCGTACGCCGGCTCCAGCTGCGCGCCGAGTTCGTACTCCGGGCGGGAGCAGGCGCGGCCGGGCAGGAGCTGCCACTGCATCTCGGCGGCCAGGGTCAGCCGGTCCTTGCGCCTCGCCTGCAGGTACAGGTCGGTGTCGCGCTCGGCCACGACCACCTCGTGTGCGAGCACTTCGGCGATGTCCGCGAGCTCACCCAGCAGGTCCCGCGCCCCCTCCTCGTCCGGCAGGGCGACCGTCAGCACGCCCAGCCGGTCCCCGCGGACCGTGACCGGCAGGTGGACGTGCACGGCACCGCCGTCGACGTCCTCCACGAACGGCTCCTGGGAGCCGAACGCACGGCCGGCAGGGCTGTTGTGCACCGAGACCGGAGCCGCGGTCAGGGGCAGCACCGACACCGGCTGCAGGACGGTGAGGCCGTAGTCGGCCAGATAGAGCTCGACGGCCTGCGCCGCGTACTCCTGGACGAGCACATGACGCACAGCGTCGAGCAACTCGTGGGGGGCCGCCGTGCGCAGGGCGCGCTCAGCGGTCACAAATCTGTTCACGATCGTAAATACACCAATCCTTCGACGGACACACACGAACCTCGCTCAGGCGACGAGGCCACCCGATCCGAGCCGCACCGGCCGCCCCATCCCTTGCCGCTCCCGGCACCTAGTACGCTGGCGATCGTCCAAGGTGCCTGCGAGAGTGTGACGGTGACTGTCTTCCGCCCCCGCCCCGAACCCGTCGAGGTCGCGCGCGTGACCTTGACGGCCGTGGAGTTGCTGGAAGTCCTGTGGGGCCGGGCCTCGACCGCGCCGGCCTCTCCGTCCCAGATGCGCGTTCTGCTCATGGTCGAGCACCAGGACGGCATCAACCTGCGCTCTCTCGCCGATTCTCTCGCTTCCACGCCTCCGTCCACCAGCCGGCTCTGCGACCGACTGGTGGCGGCCGGCTTCGTCGACCGCGAGATCAGCCCCAGCGACCGGCGCGAGGTGCGTCTACACCTCAGCGACCGCGGTCGCGCCTTCCTCGACGACCTGCGTGCACGCCGGGAGCAGGAGTTGCAGGCCGTGCTGGAGCTGATGCCCGCCGCCAAGCGCACCCAGTTCCTCGCGGGACTGGAAGCGTTCTGCGACGCGGCGGCGTCGCAGATACACGACCACACCCCGCACACCGGAGACCGGACGGCCTGAGCGCACGGCCGGTCCACCGAGCGCCGCGATGCCGCGGATCCCGGGCGGCCGGCGCCCGGAGCGGTCTCCGCCCACCGGAACATTGCGGATCCTTCCCCGTGCAGTGCGACGCCGCTACTTTGTTGCCTCACGGCCATAATTGTCAAATGGCAACTGTTGTGCCGCCCGGGGGTGGCGCCCTGTCGAAGAGGTGGGCATCGAGGACGAACCCTGCTCCGCCCGACTTCCGTCAGGTGATGCCGAGCATGCCCTCGCGCGGGCGGGCCAGGAGACGGGAGATCAGCCGGGAGACGTCCGCCCGAGAAGCGCCGGGGCGTTCGCCGGTCCGGGCCAGGGTGAGTTCCTCGACGAACCGCCGGTGGACGATCCTGCGGTCACGCTCGTCGGGTTCGGCGATCACGGGGCTAGGGCGTGGAAGTCCTCGACCGGCGCCGCGTGGGGGGAGGCCGACGCGCAGCCCCCGCAGGCCAGTTGGGGAACGCGGACCTCCTGGAGCCGGCGCGGCACGTGCACGCCCCAGGAGGTGTCGCGGAAGAACCGCTCGATCTCGCCGACGACACAGGCGATGGCGAAGGAGGTGAACTCGCCCTCACGGGAGGGCCGGCGATCTCCGGCACACCCACCAGCTCGGCAGTCTGCACGGTCGTCGTCGCCATGATGCGCCCCTCCCAGTCGATCGGCCCGGTCCTCGCCGGTCCAACTCCGGCAAGCACCCGCATACCCCGACCGCCGACCAGCACGCCTGTGCTTCCTGCCCCGGGCGCTTCCGCCCCGGATGCCGCGGTGTGGCCAAGCTTGCTAGTTGACCCAAGGCAACACTCGTGGCCTGCGCCGATGCCAACTGACTCGACCGCCTGCAGGTACCGCACAGGCAACATAGTTGGCACTTTGGTACAGCGCAGGTCACACGGCGGGTAGCCGCAGCTGGGCATCCAGCTGAGGCGCCGAGCGACGACAGACCACGACGGATTGATCAGCACGCTTGCGACTGGCGCAGAACGCTTCGGTCTTGGCGGACTCACCGTCTTCACGGAAACGGCGGAGCATCCCGCCACGCTCCTCACAGCTCCGTGGACAGCTGTTACGCACCCCTAGTCGAAACACCGTCTGATCGCACAACGACCACGTCCCCCACCGCTTCAGATCTGGCCCGTGGGCTCCACGGTGAGTGCCAGGTAGTGCCAAATGACACGCCGGGCCGGTCCAAGTGGCGGACCCTATCCCAACTCATGCCGAGGTGGTAGGCGGCATCACCGACGGAGTAACCGTGGAGATGCATCAGCACCCCGACGTCGCGCTGCTCGTCGGGGAGTTTTGTGACGGCCTGGAAGAGATGAAGAGAGTCCTTCACCGGCCTGCGCGGATCGATCACGTCGCGCAGCGTGTCACGGTAAAACCGTGGGATCCGTATCCACCTGCTGTCGGACCCGGACCCTGGCGAACCGGTAGGCCCGGTCCGTCATCAATTGCAAGATACTTGCTTCTGGATTGGCCGTTTTCAGCATGAGCGTCAGCCACATCCAGGCCAAGGCGGGGCTGGCTCAGTCGACCGTGTCGGCCTACCTGGCCGAGCTGCAGTCGCGGGGCTGGTCCGGGCGACGCGCGTGGACAAGTGGGCCCACTACCGGCGCGACGAGGCACGGATCGCCGAGCTGGTCATAGAGCTGGGGCGCATCCTGTGAGCGCCGGCCCGGCTCGCGCCCGCTAGGCCGTGCCGGGACCGCCGCCGAACCGTCGCGCTTGAGGATCTTTCCGCTGGCGTTGCACGGCAGGGCATCCACGAACAGCACCCACTTGGGCGCTGTGAAGGCGGCGAGGTTCTCCCGAGACAGGGACCAACGGCTTTAGCTCTGGGAGGGGTTTACCCACCCCCTCGCCGCCATATGCAATCCGAAGCCATCCGCTCCGGACGAGATCAAGGATGCCGTAGCAGGGAAGAGATCGGCGCCGAAGTTACAACGATCCGAAACAACGCCTACGACCGTGTACAGAGCGAAGACATCGATATTGATCATCTCTCACCCCCACTGCCACGCCAGATGGAGAGACGGTTGGATCCTGGGCAAAGCGCAAGTCGCAAGGGCTGCCACCCACTCCGCCACCCGAGGCCACCCTTTCTCGACATGACGTCCGACTCTCTCGGAGACTTGGCCCAGGAATTTAAATTTCTACATGAGACGCAATGGCGAGATGATCAACTCGGGGGTTTGGATAAAACCGGGGGTTAATACTCCAGCTGTAGATCGTGATCGGCGAGAGGCGCGTCGGCGAGGGGCGGCCGTTATTGCAGCCACATTCCGTCGCGCATGATGACTCTCCCGCGTAGTTCCGGCTCGCCGCGCCAAGCGCGCACAGTCCTCGGGGCCACGCGTACATACAGAAAGGAACCCTCTTCCACGCGTGGATCCCACCCGAACTTGTCGGCGAAGGCCTCCGCTGCGCTTCCGGGCACCTCCTGGTCCGGGAAGCACTCCGCCTCCCCCTGGAGGAGCACCACGTCGAAGGTGTCCGGTAGCGCCAGGCGCACGCGCGGCTCTTTGCGGACGTTCCGCGCAGTCACGGAAGTGGCGCTGGTGCACATCCACACTGCTCGTCCATCCCACAAGAACCACAGCGGCACCTGGTGCGGCCCGTGATCAGGGTGAGCCGTCGACACCCATACATCCCGCTCGGTAACGAGCCGCTCCAGAGTGTCGCGCATACGCTCCGCCGTCTGGCGGCGAACGATTCCCGTGGTCTCCATGCGGACCGACCCTAGCCAGCAGGGGCGAAGCACGCCTGAGGCGCAGGACCTACTCCCAGCGACCGATGAACCCCTCAGCTTTTGGCTGGGGGCGACCGACTACGGTGCTCAGGGTGGCCAGCTGAAGTGCTCAGTCACGCTTGTCTCCGGTAGTGGCTGGCTCGTGATCGCGCCTGGTGGCTGCGTCGCCAGGCGGACCAGTTGAGCCGGTGGGCCGGGCCGTGAGCGGGCCGGACAACAACACTGATGAACAGGCGCTGGATCTCGTTACAGGTCAGCGGGATCAGGTTGGCCGGCGTGGGGCGGTGTGCGTGTTCGTCGGCGCGGACGACGGCGAGGAATGCATGGGCCAGCATCGCGAGGGTGACCCAGCGGGCCCAGGACGCGTAGCGGCGGACCTGGTGCTCATCCAGTCCGGCCAGCCCCTTCTCACTTTGGAAGGTTTCCTCCACCCGCCATCTGGAACCTGCGACCTTGACCAGGGTGGCCAGGGATGCCGACGTGGTGGAGTGACAGCGGTAATAGGCGAGGTCACCGGTGGTGCGGTTGCGACGGATCAGCAACTGGTGGTGGCCCGGTGCCGCCTCGGCGAGGTCGATGACGATCGTAGAACCGCTGTCCCTTCGCGCCGCGTCCGGCCGAGAGCTTCTGCCAGGCCCGCTTCGGCACCTTCTTCACCAGCGCATCGGCGCGGAACGTGCCGGCGCCGGTGGTCATTTGGGCTGAGCAGGCCACTGCGAGGACGTAGCCGATGCCGCATTTTTCCAGCGCGGATCGCAGTTTCGGGTTGCCGCCGTAGGCTTCGTCACCCGTGACCCAGCCGACGCGGTGTCCAGTGTCCAGGAACCGTTCGATCATCACCCGGGCCAGTTCCGGCTTGGTCGCGAAGACGGTGTCCTCGCTGAGCCCCGCGGCCCGGCAGCGGTCCGGATCGCAGGTCCAGGAGCGCGGGATGTACAGCTCTCGGTCCACCGCCGCGTGCCCGCGCTCGCCGGCGTAGACGAGGTAGACGGCGACCTGGGAGTTCTCGATCCGCCCGGCGGTGCCGGTGTATTGGCGCTGGACCCCGACGGTGCGTGTGCCCTTCTTCACGTCGCCGGTCTCGTCGACGACCAGCACTGCGGCCTCGTCGTGGGGGTGCTCGACGACGTATTCGCGTACGTCGTCGCGGACGGCCTCGGCATCCCAGGCGGCCCTGCACAGCAGATGCTGCATGCCGTGCGAGGTGGCCTCCCCGGCCCACTCTGCGATCGTCCAGCAGTTCTTGCGCGGCAGATCCGACAGCAGGCCCAGCACCAAGCGCTTGGCCCGGAGGCGGGGTTCGACCCGCGCGAACCGCCCGGCCATCCGGCTCATCAGGCCATCGAACGCCTCCTGCCAGCGGGCAGGGTCTACGCTGTGATCTGCGGCCACCGCGTGATCGTTTGTCTTCACACACCGATGATCAACGTGGCCGCACCCGTCTCCACAGCGCGTCAGGGTCGCGCAGCGTCCGCATGCGGTCCTGTGTCAGGAGGACATGTGCAACGTGGCGAAGTCTGGTGGGTCGAGTTCGACGAGCGGCGACCGGTCGTACTGCTGTCGGAAGGCGCCGCGTCCGGGATCCGGGTGATGCAGGTCGTGGCTCCGGCGGGCGTCGACATCAGCGGTCTGGGCGTCGAAGTGGCAGTAGGCGCCATGGAAGGACTGCCCTTTGAAGGCGTGCTGCGATTCGCGTTCCCGAGTCCGGGCTTTACCCCTTGCACGTGGCTGACCACCGTGTCCCGGGACGACCTGATCGAGCGGGCGGGCGCCCTGCCCTACGCGAAACTCAACGAGATTGAGGATGCCCTCCGACTCGCTGGACAGGCGAAGGAGTGGACCCCGGCGACGACCGAGAAGCTCAGCGCATTAAGGGACGCCCTCCGTCTCGGTGGACTTGAGTAGTCGGGTAGGCGGAGAAGGAACGGACACCCTCGGTGGCGTGGTCGATCTCGTCCAGGTGATCGACACTGACCACCTGTCTCCTCGGCGCCCCTCACCATCGAGATCACGATCTACGGCTGGAGTATTAACCCCATGAGAGTCCCGCGCACTGCAGGGCAGCCCTCAGCCCCCGTCACGCCGGGCGCGGTCCAGGTCGTGCGCCTGGACAATGGAGTCGCGGAACGTGCCACCGGAAATCTGTTTCCGCTCTGTGGACGCGCACGTCCACACACCCTCCACCACCTCGCTTTGGCTTGGCGGGGCCTCCTCGCGCGGGGGGAGATCAACGCTGGTCGCGCGCGTGATGGTGGGTCCACACCGAACCAGCAGGCCGGCACGTCGTGTGTGGTGCCATGGCGCAGGCTCACCAGAGTGGCCCCTGCATCGGGGGATGCCAGCCGGGCCGTGGAAACGCTCACGGAGCATGGCGCCGCCGGACGGGGCCAGGAGCCTGCCGCGGCTGCGCGGCCTCGCGGGCGAACTTGGCGGCCAACTCGGCGACGACGACCGCCTCGGCGTCGTCAGCGAACACATGGGCGCTTCCCACCTTCGCCGCGATCACGTGGTCATCGCCGGCCCCCGGCGCTGGCGAACGGCACTTGGGCCGATGGGGCGGCCCGCTGTCCGTACGGGTGCTGCCACAGGCCCTGCGCCTGAAGTTTCGGAAGGACGCCCTCCCCGAACCAGTAGGCCTCCTCCAGGTGCGGATAGCCGGAGAGCACGAACTCGTCGATACCGAGAGCGTGGTACTCCTTGATCCGTTCGGCGACCTCGTCGTGGCTGCCGACCAGGGCGGTGCCCGCGCCACCGCGCACCAGGCCGATGCCCGCCCACAGGTTGGGGTGGATCTCCAGGCGGTCACGGCTGCCGCCGTCGTGCAGGGCGAGCATGCGCTGCTGGCCCTCGGACTCGCTGCGGGCCAGGCCCGCCTGGATGGTCTTGACCGCCTCCGGGTCGAAGCCGTCCAGGAGCCGGTTCGCCTCGGCCCAGGCCTGTTCGGAGGTGTCGCGGGTGATGACATGCAGGCGGATGCCGAAGCGGACGCGACGGCCCTCCTTGTCGGCCAACGCCCGGATCCACGCGATCTTCTCCGCGACGGCGGCGGGCGGCTCGCCCCAGGTGAGATAGACGTCAACATGCTTGGCGGCGACTTCTCCGGCGTTCGGCGAGGAGCCCCCGAAGTACACCTCCGGGACCGGGTCGGGCACCCGTGCTAGCTTCGCGTCCTCGACATGGAGGTGCTCGCCGCGTAGGTCGACAGTCTTGCCCTCCCACAACCCTCGTACGATCTCGAGGAATTCGCCGGTACGGCGGTAGCGCGCGTCCTTGTCCAGGACGTCTCCGTAGGCCCGCTGTTCATGGCTTTCCCCGCCGGTGACGACGTTGAGCAGAAGCCGTCCGCCGGTCTGCCGCTGGAAGGTGGAGGCCATCTGCGCGGCGAGCGTCGGTGAGACGAAGCCGGGCCGGAAGGCGACGAGGAACTTCAGGCGCTCGGTGTTCTGGCTGACCATTGCGGTGGTCAGCCACGCGTCTTCGCACCAGGCTCCCGTCGGCGTGAGTGCGCCGACGAAGCCCAGGTCCTCGGCGGCGCGGGCGATCTGGCTGAGGTAGGCGACCGTCGGCGGCCGGTCGCGCCCGGACTCGGTGGCGGGGGTGCCGTGGCCGCCGCCGACGACGTGGCGGCTGTCTCCGTTGGTCGGCAGGAACCAGTGGAAGGTGAGGGACACTCGGGGCTCCGATCAGGAGTGCGATCAGGGGACGTTCGTCGGTGCCGGGGCGGAGAGCAGGTCCAGCTCCTCGCGGGGAAGCCGGTGTTCGGCGTCGCGGGCCGAGGCGCCCGCCCGGAACTATTTGCTCGGGGCGGACGCGACAGTGACGGCCTCGGCGTCGTCGGCGATGACGTGTGCGGTCATGGCCTCAGCTCGCCGCGGCCAGGAGCGGGGTACGGCCCAGCGCCAGCGAGAACTGGTCGACGACCTGGGTGAGGGCCTCGGCGGCGGACGGTGCGATGGTGACCGAGCCGTCGTCGTGGGCGGTGATGTCCTTGTCGAGGGTGAACCAGCCCTGCACGATGTGCGCGGCACCCATGGAGTTGAGGACCGGACGCAGGGCGTAGTCGATGGCGAGGACATGCGCGGTGGAGCCGCCGGTGGCGAGAGGGAGGACCGTCTTTCCGGTGAGTGCGTACTGCGGGAGCAGGTCGAGGAGCGCCTTGAGGACTCCGGAGTACGACGCTTTGTAGACGGGTGTTCCTACGACGACGCCGTCGGCGCTCGCGAACAGTTCGGTGGCCTCGACGATCGCCGGATGCCGGAAGTCCGCGCCGAGCAGGGCATCGGCGGGGATGGTGCGAACGTCGAGCGGAACGACGTCGTGCCCCTGAGCGGTCAGGCGCTGGTCCAGGTGGCGCAGCAGGCGGTTGGTGCGGGAGGAGGCGGAAGGGCTGCCGGAGACGGACAGGACGGTGGCCATGGGTCCTCTTTTCGGGGAGAAGGGGGCGCCTCCGCCGGGGAGGCGCTCTGGGGGCGGTCAGGAGTACCAGGTCGGTTCGGGCAGTTCGCCCTCGATGACCCAGCGCCCGACCTCTGGCCGCTTGTGGGCGACAGGGTCGTGGAGGGTGTGGGTGCGAACGTTGCGCCAGAAGCGGCAGGCCCTCGGATGCGGCGGTGGCGCGGGCGCCGGTCACTGCGAAGGTCTGGTTGCCGATCTCCAGGGTGACGTCGGCGGCGCGGGCCTTCACTGCTGGAAGGAGTGCCCCCGTCGGCGCCATTCCTCCGCGAGCAGTTCGTACGAGCGGACCCGGTCCGTGTGGTCGTGGGTGATCGTCGTGATGAGCAACTCGTCCGCGCCCGTGGCCTCCTGCAGTTGTTCCAGCTGGTCGGCGACCCGGCCCGGCGAGCCGACGAACTGGGTGTCGAGGCGGTCCTGGACCAGGGCCCGGTCCTTGTCGGTCCATGCGTGGGCGCGCGCTTCCTGCGGCGTCGGGAACTCGATGGCGCCTTCGGCGGTGCGGATGCTGCGCACCCACGGGCCGTAGCCGGTGGCGAGTTCACGGGCCGTTGAGTCGTCCTCTGCGACGACGACGTCCGCCGAGACGCTGACGTACGGCTTGTCGAGGAACTCGGAGGGCTGGAAGAAGGACCGGTAGCCCTCCACCGCCTCCAGGACCGTGGCCGGGCTGACGTGATAGTTGGCCGCGAACCGCAGACCGTTGCCGCCCGCCACCTCGGCGCTCTGACCACCGCTGCTGCCCAGGATCCACACTTCCACGTCGGCGCCCTCCCCTGGCACGACGTGCGCTTCGACGCCCTCCGGCGAGCGGTAGGTGCCGGCCAGCAGGGCGAGGATGTCGTCGATCTGCTCGGCGTAGTCCTGTGACTCGGCGCCCGGCAGCAGGAGCAGCCTGCGCTGCAGTGCAATGCGGGGTGAGCCGAGCAGATGTTCGAAGGAGAAGCGGGGCGGGATCAGCAGGCGGTTCGGGGTGCGGCCGTCGACGACCGGGGTCGCCGTCGGCAACGGGACGGCCGGCTGTCCTGGCGGGCGGCCGCCCGAGCGGCCCAGGCCCAGATCGAAGCGGCCCGGGTGCAGTGTGTCGAGCAGGCCGAACTCCTCCACGGTGGACAGCGCCGTGCGGTGCCCGAGCTGCACGGCCCCGGAACCGAGCCGGATGGTGGAGGTGGCGGAGGCGGTCAGCGCCAGGACGACAGCGGGTGACGTGCCGGCCACGCCGGGATTGAGGTGATGCTCCGCGAACCAGTAGCGGGCATACCCGAAGCGCTCGGCCTGCTGGGCGAGGTCGATGGAGTTGCGCAGGGCATCGGCTGCCGTCGAGCCGGAGGAGATCGGGACCAGGTCGAGGACGCCGAGGGGAATGTCAGACACGGGCGGACTCCTGAGTGATCGGTGATGCCGGAAGCACGGGGCCCCAGGCGAACGGCGGATCCGGGATCCCCCGACGCAGCACGGGGGCGACCTCGGACTGGAACAGCTCGAGCGAGGCCCGGTGCTGGGATTCCGTCAGCCCGCTCGCGTCGGCATGCAGGTGCACCACGGTGTGGCCGAACTGTTCGTGGTAGCGGTGCACCTTGTCGATGACCTGCTGTGGGCTGCCGATCAGGGCGGAGCTGCGTTCGACGAAGTCCTCCAGGGTCTCGAAGACCACCGGCAGGCCGGCCTTCCTGAAGAACGCCAGGTTGGACTCGAAGATCGGCCGGTACGCGGCCAGCGCCTCCTGGGAGGTGGGGGCCACGTAGATGCCGGCCGTCCCGGCGCCGACCGCGATGTCGGCCGGGTCATGGCCGTAGAACTCCCAGCGCTCGCGGTAGTAGCGGATCAACTCGGCATACGGCTCTATGGGGTTGGTGACGTTCGCGGAGAACAGCGGGTCGCCGTAGCGGGCGGCGAGATCGACCGACTCCTTGCTGGTGGCGCTGCCGTGCCAGACCCGGACCGGCTGCTGGTACGGCCGCGGCCACACCTCGGCGTCGGTCAGCGGGGGACGGAAGCGGGTGTCGGCGATGACCTTGTCCTGGCGCCAGATCTTCCGGAAGATCTCGTAGCTCTCGGCGTTGCGGTCCCACTGGTCCTCGGGCGTGACGTTGAACAGGTCGCGTTGGGCGGCGCCGTTGCCCTTGCCGATGATCAGGTCGAGGCGGCCTTCGGAGAGATGGTCGAGGGTGGCGTAGTCCTCGTACGCGCGGACCGGGTCCAGCAGGCTGAGCGTGGTCACGGCCGTGAACAGGCGGATCCGCTTGGTCAGGGCGGCCACATGGCTCAGTACGACGGTCGGGGACGAGGAGATGAACGGTCGCTCGTGCCGCTCCCCCACGCCGAAGCCGTCGAACCCCAGCTCCCCTGCGAGCAGGGCGTTGTCGAGGACCTCGCGGAACCGGTCGTGTGTGGACTTCTGCACCCCGGTGACCGGGTCCGGGCGGTGCACGATCAGGGTGATCGCGAGGAACTTCACGACGCCGCCCGCTCGTCGGACGCCTCGTCCGGATGGGCGAGGCCGAGGTGGTGCCGGAGCGTCGGGCCCTCGTAGTCGGTGCGGAAGACGCCCTGTTCCTGCAGCAGCGGGACAACCTTGTCGGCGAAGTCATCGAGGCCGGTCGGGGTGATGTGCGGAACGAGAATGAAGCCGTCACTGGCGTCGGCCTGGACGTAGTCGTTGATGGTCCTGGCGATGGTCGCCGGGGAGCCGATGAAGTTCTGGCGGTTGCCGGTGTTGATGACCAGGTCGCGGATGGACCAGTTGTTGGCTTCGGCCAGCTCGCGCCACTCGCGGGCGGTGGCCAGGGGGTCGCGGTACATCCGGACCTGGGCGCGGCCCTGGGAGATGTGGTTGTCGCTGACGTCCGGGTCGATGTCGGGCAGCGGGCCCTCCGGGTCGTAGGAGGACAGGTCCCGGTTCCAGACGAACTCCAGGTGCTTGATGGCGGTGGCCCCGCTGACCTGCTGGCGGCGCACCTCCCTGGCGAGTTCCTCCGCCTCGGCGTCGGTGTCGGCGAGGGTGAAGGTCGCGGCGGGCAGGATGAGCAACTGGTCGTGTCGGCGGCCGTACTTGGCGAGGCGGTTCTTGACGTCCGTGTAGAAGGCCTGGCCGCCTTCGAGGGTGGCGTAGCGGCTGAAGATGGCGTCGGCGCTCGATGCGGCGAATTCGCGGCCCTCGTCGGAGTCTCCGGCCTGGAAGATGACGGGACGGCCCTGCGGGGAGCGCGGGACGTTGAACTGGCCGTGGATGTCGAAGTGTTGGCCGGTGTGCACGAAGGAGCCGGCCTTCGCGTCGCGTAGGAAGACGCCGGTCGCCTGGTCGGCGATGATTTCGTCGCCGTGCCAGGAGTCGAAGAGTTCGCCCGCCGTGGCCAGGAACTCCTTCGCCCGGGAGTAACGCTCACCCTGCGGCAGGAAGCCGCCGCGGCGGAAGTTCTCGCCGGTGAAGGCGTCCCAGGAGGTGACGACGTTCCAGGCGGCGCGGCCGCCGGAGAGGTGGTCGAGGCTGGCGAACTGGCGGGCCACCTCGTAGGGCTCGTTGAAGGTGGAGTTGATGGTTCCGGTCAGGCCGAGGTGTTCGGTGACTGCGGCGAGGGCGGCGAGGACGGTGAAGGTGTCGGGGCGGCCGACGACGTCCAGGTCGTAGATCTTGCCGCCCTGTTCGCGGAGCCTGAGTCCCTCGGCGAGGAAGAGGAAGTCGAACTTGGCGCGTTCGGCGGTCTGTGCGAAGTGGGCGAAGGAGCTGAACTCAATGTGGCTGCCGGCCTTCGGGTCGCTCCACACGGTGGTGTTGTTGACGCCCGGGAAGTGTGCGGCCAGATGGATCTGCTTCAGCGGCTTGCTCATGTCGGTGCGGTCCTTCCGGCTCAGGCGGTGGCGTAGCGGTTGGCGGGGCGGGCGAGGCCCAGCAGGCCGCGCAGGGTGTCGGCCTCGTAGGCGGTGCGGAAGGCGCCGCGGCGCTGGAGTTCGGGCACCAGGCCCCGGGTGACGGCGGGCAGGTCGTGCCCGGCGACGGCGGGCCGCAACCGGAAGCCGCTCAGCCCCTCCACCGCCAACTCCTGCAGCAAGTCAGCGAGTTGAGCGGGCGTACCGGCAAAGATGCGGGCGTCGCTGGTGTACGGCTCCCCCGCGAGGGCGTCGAGACGTGCACGGCGGTCCTCCGCCGCGGCCGGCTCGTCGTCGAGGAAGACCACCAGGTCACCGAAGACGTGCACGAGTTCACCGGCGCGTCCGGCCGCCTCCTGCTCGGCGCGGATCTCGGCGACGATCGCGCGGGCCTGGCCGGCGTCGTGCAGGGTGACGTAGCCGACGTCGGCCTGGCGGGCCACCAGCCGGTACGGGATCGTCTGGTGGGCGAGGGCGGTGACGAGCGGCTGGCCCTGGGGCGGGCGCGGGGTGATGGAGGGGCCCTTCACACTGAAGTGCCTGCCCTCGAAGTCGATGTAGTGCAGCTTGTCGCGGTCGATGAAGCGGCCGGTGGCCACGTCCCGGATCTCCGCGTCGTCCTCCCAGCTGTCCCAGAGCCGGCGCACGACCTCGACGTAGTCGGCGGCCTCATCGAAGTGGTCGGTGAGCAGTTCCTGCCCGGCCGGACTCTGGATGCCCTCCAGACTGAACGGTGGAAAGGTGCGGCGACCGAAGTGAGCGGCCTCGTGCGGCCGGGGCGAGATCTGCACGCGCAGGCCGGCCCGGCCGCTGCTGACGTAGTCGAGAGTGGCGATCGCCTTGGAGATGTGGAACGGCTCCGTGTGGGTGGCGATCACGGTCGGCACCAGTCCGATGTGCCGGGTCAAGGGTGCGATACGGGACGCGATCAGTACGGCGTCCAGGCGTCCGCGGACCTGATCGGTACGGCCGTCCGGCTCACCGTAGTGCGAGGACTGCAGGCCGAGTCCGTCCTCAAGGGTGACGAAGTCGAGCAGGCCGCGTTCGGCCTCGGCGACCAGGTCGGCCCAGTAGCCGGCGGTGAACAGGTCCCGGGGGCGGGCGGCTTGCTCGCGCCAGGAGGCGGGATGCCAGCCGGTGCCGTCGAGGGCGACGGCAAGGTGCAGGGGGGAAGCGGGAGTTGTGGACACGAGGGTGCCTTCCTGGAGGTCCGTACGAGATCGCCGGCCCGCGGGAGTCGGGGCGCACGGCGGCTGGGGAAACGGGGTCAGGAGCTACAGAGGGAGCCGGCCACGCGCTGGAGGTCGATGTGGGGCCGGGAGTGAAGGCGGACGGCACGCAGTACACGTGTCACGTGTCGCACCTCCGTCCGAGCGGACCATGCACTCACCTTCGACAAGGACAACGGCACGGCTATGCCGTTTCTTCCAGCGCGGCGGCCCCGGTGTGCCGGACGAGCGAGAAGACGGTACGGCGGCGCAGGGTGAACCCGATCGACTCGTACAGCCGGATCGCGTTCGCGTTGGTGGCCGCGGCGTGCAGGAAGGGGCGTTCGCCGCGTTCCCTGATGCCGGCGGCGACCGCGCGGACCAGACGGGTGGCCAGGCCCCGGCCGCGGTGGGCGGGGTCGGTGCACACAGCGCTGATCTCCGTCCAGCCCGGCGGGTGCAGCCGCTCCCCGGCCAGGGCGATCAGCCGGCCCTGGTGGCGGATGCCGAGGTAGGTGCCCAGTTCGACGGTGCGGGGCAGATAGGGGCCGGGCTCGGTGCGGGCGACCAGGTCGAGGATCTCGGGCACGTCGCCGGGGCCGAGCCGTACGGCCTCGGGGTCGGGCTCGGCGCGCAGGGCGGTGTCCACGAGCTGGACGCCGTGTCCGGTGCGCACGACCTCCCAGCCCACCGCCGCCTCGGTCACGCCCCGCACCGCGGCGGTGCCGCCAGGGCCGACGAGTGCGGCGAGGTCGGCCCAGGCGCGCGGGTCGTCCTCGTCGGAGAGGGCGTAGAAGGGTGCCACGTCCTGCTGATAGCGGGCGGCGTGGCCGATCCGTTGGGCGAAGTGGACGTGGGGGCCGGTGAGCGCGGCCCAGGCGGGGTTGTCCAGGATGTGCGAGGAGCTGGCGTCGATGCTGGTCACGGACATGGTGTGGCAGTCTCCGGGGTGCGGCTCGGGGTGTCCGGCGCGCGGGGACTCCACCGCGAGGCGGCGGTGGAGTCCGGTCACGCGATGGTCAGGAGTTGTCGAGGGGCAGTCCGGGCGGGTTGACCTCGGACTTGGCGACGGCCTCGTTGGAGAGGTTGTAGGCCTTGAGCCACTCGGCGTACTGACCGTTCTTGATCAGGTAGTTGATGGCGTCGGCGAGCGGCTTGGCCAGGCCGCTGTCCTTCTTCGCGGTGGCCGCGATCAGACCCTGCAGGCTCGCGCCGGCACCGGAGTACGTGCCTGCGGTGCGGGTGGCGTTGGGCGTGTTCGCGACCTGGCGGTTGTGGTAGGCGATGCCGGGGTTGGGGCCCAGGTACGCGTCGATCTTGCCGCTGGACAGGGCGAGGTAGACGCTGTTGCTGTCCTGGAAGTACTTGACGGTGAGCTTCTTGCCCTCCTTGGTCAGCTTCGCCTTCCACTCCAGGAGGATCTTTTCCTGGTTGGTGCCTGAGCTGACGGAGACGGTCTTGCCGGCGAGGTTCTCGTAGTTGTCGTCGAAGTTCCAGGTGCTCTTCTTCGGCACCACGAAGGCGAGGTTGTCCTGCCGGTAGGAGGCGAACTCGTACTTCTTCTTTCGCTCCTCTGTGTCGGTGACGTTGGAGAAGGCCACGTCGACCTTCCCGCTGTCGATGCCGACGAAGAGGTTCTCCCAGGTGGAGTTCTTCACCTCGGGCTGGAGGCCGAGGACCGCGGCGACCAGGCGGCCGAAGTCGGGCTCCGCGCCGGTGAGTGTCTTCTGGTCGCCGCCCACGTAGGCCAGCGGCGGGAAGCCGGCCGGCAGGGCGCCGATGCCGACCTCCAGCTTGCCGCTCTTCTTGACGGCGGCGGGCAGTTCGGCGCTGATGGACTTGACTTCGGAGACGTTGATGGAGGTCTGCTGGGCGGCGCCGTTGGAGACCTGGCCGATGACGACCTCGCCGGACTTGGCGGCGCTGTCGGTGGAGGTGGCCGCGTCGCTGTCGCCACCGCAGGCGGCGAGCCCGGTGGCCAGGGAGGCGACGGCGGTCGCCGCGGTGATGCCGCGTATCAGGCTGCGTCGGGTGAACTGGGTGGACATGGCCGTTCCTTGTCGCTGGAGGTGATGAGGGTGGCGTGGGGGGAGGTCTGAAAGGTGCGGCGGGTCAGAGGACCTTGCTGAGGAAGTCCCTGGTCCGCACGTGGCGCGGCTTGTCGAGGACCTCGGAGGGCGGGCCCTGCTCGATGATCTTGCCGCCGTCGATGAAGACGACCCGGTCGGCGATCTCGCGGGCGAAGCCGATCTCGTGGGTGACGATGAGAAGCGTGGTGCCGCTGGTCGCCAGGTCCTTGATGACGGCGAGGACTTCGCCGACGAGTTCGGGGTCGAGGGCGGAGGTGGGCTCGTCGAAGAGGATGACGCCGGGGCGCAGGACGAGGGCGCGGGCGATGGCCACGCGCTGCTGCTGGCCGCCGGAGAGCTGGCGCGGGTAGGCGCCGGTCTTGTCGCCGAGGCCGACCCGGCCGAGCAGTTCGCGGGCCAGCTCCTGGGCCTCGGACTTGCCGAGCCTGCCAGTGGCGACCGGGGCGGCGGCCACGTTGTCCAGGACGGTCAGGTGCGGGAAGAGGTTGAAGTTCTGGAAGACGAACCCGATCCGCCCGCGCTGGGTGAGGATGGCCCGCTCGCTCAGCTCCTTGAGCCGCTCGCCCTGCCGCTTCACGCCGATCAGCTCGCCATTGATGCTGACGTAGCCGGTCTCGGGCTTCTCCAGGTGGTTGATGACCCGCAACAGGGTGGACTTTCCGGAGCCGGAGGGGCCGAGGATCACGGTGACCTCGCCGGGGCGGACGGTCAGGTCCACGCCGTCCAGCACCCGATGGGTGCCGTACCACTTGTGCACGTTGTGCACCTCGACGGTGGCGGCCTCGACGTCCGCCAGGGCCTCGATGGTGTCGGCGGTCATACGGCGGCCTCCCGGCGGATGCGCTCCCGCAGGCCGGTGAGCCCGATGCGGAGCTTCTGCAGCGGCGTCGGCGGCAGGCCGCGGGTGGCACCGCGGGCGTAGTACCGCTCGACATAGAACTGGACGACGGAGACGACGCTGGTCAGGATCAGGTACCAGACGGTGACGACCAGCAGCAGCGGCACGATGTCGCCGGGGTAGGTGGAACCCATGGTCTGCGCGGAGCCGAACAGGTCCAGCAGGGAGACGTAGAAGACCAGCGAGGTGCCCTTGATCAGGCCGATGAGCTGGTTGACGTAGTTCGGGATGATCGAGCGCAGCGCCTGCGGAAAGACGATCTTCCGGAACTGGTAGCCCTTCGGCAGGCCCAGCGCCGCCGACGCCTCGTGCTGACCCTGGTCGACGGACAGGATTCCGCCGCGAACGACCTCGGCCGCGTAGGCGGCCTCGTTGAGGCTGAGGCCGATCACGGCGACGACCATGTCGGTGGCGAGCTTCGACTCGTCGAAGGAGAAGAAGGCCGGGCCGAAGGGAATGCCGACGCTCAACGTCTTGTACAGGGCACTGAAGTTGTAGAGGAAGATCAGTACCACGATGAGCGGGATGGAGCGCAGCGCCCAGACGTAGGTCCAGCTGACCGCGCGCAGCACGGGGCTCTTCGACAGCCGGGCCAGGGCGAGCACGATGCCGCCGATCAGGCCGAGCACCGCGCTGTAGGCGGTGACTTCGAGGGTGATGAGCAGGCCGTCGAGGATGGTGGGGCGCAGGAACCAGTAGCCCCAGCGGTCCCACTGGTAGAAGGGGTTGGAGACCAGTCCGTGCACGAACTGGGCGACCAGGACGAGCACCACCGCGGTGGCGATCCAGCGTCCGGGGCGCCGCAGCGGCAGAACTCGCTGGGCAGTGAGGGCTTTCGATGGTTGGTCGGCGGTCGGCGCCTCGGGGAGGGTGACGGTGGCGCCAGGGGGTTCACTCATGGTGGGCTCCGGCTGGGTCGGACACCCCGGAAGCGTGGCGGCATGCGGGGGCGCACACGACGGCGAGGTAACAGGGGCGGGGAGGACAACGGCACACCGCAGGGGCGGTGTTCGTCAGGGATTGCGGGGGCTGCGGGGAGGTGTCAGCCCCGACAGCGGGCACAGCCCGGTGCGGTACACAGTGCGCTGTTCACGCGGAGCAGATCGACGGCGCGATCGGCGACGAGAGGGTTCGGGTACGGCTGTACGCAGCCCTGGGAGCGGCGCGTGGCCGTCCTGAGAGCTGCGTACATGGCGTCACCATCACTGTTCCGGCCCGTGTGGGCCTCGCGCTTACCGAAACGTCTTCGGTCCGGTCGTCACCTGGGGCACCCCACCGCGGAGCGAGGGTTGCCGGTCAGCAAGCCAGGGCTTGTCGCTGACACTCATGACCGTTCTGGGCCGTAGTTAAGACAATTGCCCGAACGAATGTCAACGCCGGTCCACCAGGTGGAACGGCTAACGGGCCGCGTGTGCTGCCCAGTCCAGGATCTGGACGGCCGCTCCGGCGGCCTCCAGGCCCTGGCAGCGGGCGTGGTGACGGCGTTCGATGCCGTCGAGGTCGAGGTGGCCGCCGAAGGCAGGGTGGGCGGCGAGCCGGCGGGCGTAGGCCCACAGGGTCGGGTGGTCGGCGATGCGTTGGACGGCGGAGGCGTCGAGGTGGTTGCGGTGGACGGTGTCGAGCTGGACCAGGGCGACCCACAACTCGACGTCGGCGGCGGTGATTTCGTCGCGGATCAGATACGTGCGTCCTTCGAGCCAGCGTTCCAGGGCCCCAAGCGTTTCGAGCAGCATGCCAAGTGCCGTGTCACGTTCCACCGGCGCGCCACCGGCCGATCCGGCGTGCTGCGCGGCCTGTTCGATGCCCTGAGCGCACATCCGCTCGACGGCCTCGATCTCCGACTCGGCGCCGCACGGGTAGAGCGAGGGGCGGTCGCCGCCAAACCGGCGGTCGAGGTCGCGCATGATGTCCGGGGCGTGGGTGCTGACGATCCGCCCGGACCAGTCGTCGCTGAGCACCGGCGCGACGGCCGGACCGGGGTACCGGTGGGCGCTGGCCTCGTACAACGGACGCAGGACGGAGTGGCCGCCCTCGGGGCAGTCGGGGACCGCGGGCAGGAAGGTGGCCGGACAGACGGTGTCGAGGCCGAGCAGGCTGTGGGTGACGGCGAGGCGCAGGCCGCCGGGACAGGCGGTCGACAGATGGAGGCGGTAGCGGCCCGGAACGGCGTAGTGGCCGCTGCGCGCGTCCCGGCCGATCCGGCCCCGGAAGGCGGGCGCGGGTCGGTCGGCGGCGTGGGCGGCCAGCGGTGTGACAGTCATGACTCTCCCCGGGAGCGGGCGCGGACGTACGCGCGGCGGAAGCGACGTCGGGTGCGGGAGCGGAGCTCTCCCGTACGCACCGGACGGCACGACGCCCGAGGGCGTCTCCGGTGCGGGATGGGCGCGGCTCAGCCCTGGGGGTTGATAGCGCTGCAGACACGCAGCAGATCGATGTGACGGCGGGAGGTCAGAAGAGGCGAACGGCTCACTCGGACGGTGACCGACTCCAAGCGCCTCATAATTTCCCTACCTACTCACTAGGATTCCCTCAGTGAGTGTCGATCCGACCGACATCGGCGTCAAGAGGGCCGTCCCGCATCGCGGACGCCCCGATGGACGGCGGCCCTCCTCGACACGGTCACCACACGTTTCCCACTGCAACCGTCGGGACGCGGCGACGGTGTCGAGTCGGCGTGGATGACGTGCCGACGAGCTGCGTGCTCACCGCAGAAGGCCCAGACGAAAGGGCCCGCAGGCTCTCGCCCCAGCCCGAAGAACGCACCATCCGGTATCTCCAGGTCGAGGCCGGCCACCGCGGTGAAGCCGTCCTCGTACGTCTTGCGCAGGCCCTCGACCCGCAGCGGGGGCGGACTCCCGCCGCTCCGGAAAGTGGAAGCGGCGGGAGTCGCGAGCGGGTCACCCGGGGGAAGCGATCCAGCCGTGGGAGGATCAGGCCCGGAAAGCGGGTCAGCCATGGAACTGGTTCGCGGGCACCGGGAGCCTGTAGTGCTCACGCAGGGTGGTGCCTTCGTACTCCTCACGGAACAACCCCTTGCCGCGCAGGATCGGCAGCACGTGCTCGACGAAGGCCGCCAGGCCCCACGGCAGCGCGGGGGCCATGATGTTGAACCCGTCTGCCGCACCGCCCTCGAACCAGGCGATGATCGTGTCCGCCACCTGCTCGGGTGTGCCGACGAACTCGAAGTGGCCGCGTCCGCCCCCGAGCCGGGAAATGATCTGCCGGACCGTGAGCTTCTCGCGCACCGCGAGATCGATGATCAGGTCGGAACGGCTCTGCGAGCCCTCCAGCTTCGGCCTCGCCAGGATGAATTCCGGCAGCGGTTGATCGAGTTCGAAGACCGACGCCTCGGTCTCGAACACCGCGGCCAGCTGACGCAGCCCGTACTCCGGCACGCGCAACTCGTCGAACTGCCGCGCAAGCGCCCGGGCCTCCTCCTCGGTCGAGCCGATGTACGGGACGATGCCCGGCAGGACGATGACACCGTCCGGGTCGCGCCCCGAGGCCCTGGTCCGTGCCTTGATGTCCGCGTAGAAGCCGGCCGCACGCTCGTACGTCGTGTGCGCGGTGAAGATCGCCTCGGCATGGCGGGCCGCGAAGTCCTTGCCGTCCTCCGAGGAGCCGGCCTGGACGAGCAGCGGGTAACCCTGCGGCGGGCGCTCGACGTTGAGCGGGCCGGCCACCTTGAAGTACGTGCCCTCATGGCCGAGCCGGTGCAGGCGTGCGGGGTCGGCGTAGCGTCCGGCGGCCTTGTCCGCGACGACGGCCTCGGACTCCCAGCTGTCCCACAGCGCCTTGGCGACCTTCAGGAACTCGTCGGCGCGGGCGTAGCGCTCGGCGTGGCCGGGGCGGTCGTCGAGGCCGAAGTTGGCCGCCTCGTCCGCCCCTGCCGAGGTGACGATGTTCCAGCCGGCGCGGCCGCCGCTGACGTGGTCGACGGACGCGAGCCGGCGGGCGAGGTTGTAGGGCTCGTTGTACGTCGAGGACACGGTCGCGATGAGGCCGATCCTGCTGGTCGCCTGGGACAGCGCGGTCAGCAGGGTCAGCGGCTCGAGCTGGCCGGGCGGGCGGAACTCGCCGGTGCCGATGAGGGCCGGGCCGTCCGCGAGGAACAGCGAGTCGAACTTGGCGCTCTCGGCGAGCTGTGCCAGTTCGATCCAGTGCCGTAGGTCGAAGTCGGCGCGGGGATTGCTGTGCGGGAGCCGCCACGCCGCCTCGTGGTGGCCCGCTTCCATGAGGAAGGCGTTGAGGTGGAGCCTCCTCCGTCCCGCGCTCATGAGGTGACCTTGAGCTTGGAGCTGTCGTAGCCGGCCGGGAGGAGGTTGTCGACGATCGACGGGACGTCGACCTTCTTGGAGATCTGACCGGCCTCCAGGAAGGCGTCGGCGAGCTTCTGCTCCAGTTCGATGTCCGACTGCTCCACCGGAGTCACCCGGTTCGAGTAGGCGGCCAGGGACGCCTTGGCGTCATCCAGCGGGATGCCCTGCTCCTTCGACAGCGCCTGCGCGTATTTGCCGGGGTTCTTGACCGCCCAGGCGAACTCTCGCGACAGCCTCTTCAGGACGTCCGTCAGAGCCGCACGCTTGGTCTTGTCCTTCAGTGACGTGTCGCTCGCGACGTAGTAACTGCTCGTCTGGTCGATCGGCGGGAGGCCCTTCACCAGGATCCGCGCGCCGTTCTTGACCGCGATCGCCGACTGCGGGTTCCAGATCGACCAAGCGTCCACCTTCCCGGTGTTGAACGCCGTCGCGCCGGCCGCCGGATCGAGGAAGACCAGCTTCACGTCCTTGGGGGTGAGACCGACGCTCTTCAGCGCGTTCAGGGCCAGACCGTGGGCCGAACTGCCCTGCGGGACAGCGATCTTCTTGCCCTTGAGGTCGGCGGCCGTCTTCAGCTGCGAGCCCTTCGGCACGATGATGTTCTCATTCGACTGGGTGGGCGTGAGCGAGCGGTTGACGGCCACGACCTTGAAGCCGTACTCCTTCGCGGCGCCGGTGATCGGCGGTACGTCGCCGACGCTGCCCAGGTCGATGTCGCCCGAGGCGGCGGCCTGCACCAGCGGCGGACCGTAGGTGAACCGGGCGAACTTCACCTTGTAAGGCGCGCTGTCGAACACGCCGGTGACCTTCGCCAGCTCCTGGCTGCCGTCACCGCCGTTGTCGCCGATGGTGAAGGTGTACTTGCTCCACTCGGGGTGCTTGGCATCACTCGCGTCGACGGCGTTGCTCAGCGGCGCGGCGGTGTCCGACGACGATCCTCCGCAGGCGACGAGGGTACTCGCCAGAGCGAGCGAGCCGACTGCGCCGATGAGTCTCGTGGTTCTCTTTCGCATGGGTGTCGTGCTTTCTGTGCTGGGTGAGGGTGTTCGGACAGTCAGTGCTGGCCGGCCAAGCCGAGGTCTTCCAGGAGCCGGGCGCGCAGTTCCTCGCGTGCGACGCTCGCCTCGCGGTCCGCGGCGGTGAGGTGCACCTCGTGCGAGGTACCGATGCGGCCGTTGCTCATGACGACGATGCGGTCCGCCAGGGCGATCGCCTCGTCGACGTCGTGGGTGACGAGCAGCATGGCCGCCTGATGCTTGGTCCGCAGCGCGCGTACGAGGTCGTGCATGCGCAGCCGGGTGATGGCGTCAAGGGCGGCGAACGGCTCGTCGAGCAGGACGAGTTCGGGCTCGGAGACCAGCGCCCGCGCGAGTGAGACCCGCTGGGCCTCACCGCCGGAGAGTTCCTTGGGCCATGCCTTCTCGCGGCCCGCGAGGCCGACCTCGGCGAGCACGTCGCGGGCCCGCTGCTCCGCGTCGGCGCCGTGCAGGCCGAGCGTGACGTTGCGCAGGACCCGCTGCCACGGCAGCAGCCGGTCGGCCTGGAAGACGATCGCACGCCGGGCCGGGACCTCCACGCGCCCGCCGTCGGGCCGGTCCAGTCCGGCGAGCAGCCGCAGCAGGGTGCTCTTGCCGCAGCCCGAAGGACCGAGCAGGATCACCAACTCCTCGTCGTCGATGATGAGGTCGAGGTGGTCGAGCACCACCCGGTCACCGAACTGACGGACCACCTGCTCGACGACGACCCCGGTCTGCCGACGGGGCTCCGTCGCAATCGTGCCGCTCATGACGCCTCATAACTGGGTCGCCACCGCAGCAGCACCCGCTCGAGAGCCCGGACGAACTGGTCAGCGAGCAGACCGAGGAGCGAGTAGATCACCAGCCCAACAAAGACCTGATTGGTCTGGAGATACGTCTGCCCCTGAGTGATGAGGAAGCCAAGTCCCTTGTCCGCGTTGACCGTTTCGGCGGCGACCAGGCCCAGGACGCTGTACGCGAGGGAGAACCGGAGGCCCACCAGGAACCCCGGCAGGGCCCCGGGCACCAGCACCCGCGTCACCAGGCGCCAGGTGCCCGCGCCCGTCGTGCGCGCCATCTCGATCAGCCGCTGGTCGACACCCCGTATCGCGGCGAACAGGTTGAGATACATCGGGACACCGGCGCCGAAGGAAATCAGCAGCACCTTCGTGAGCTCGTCGATGCCGAACCACACGATCATCAACGGCAGCACCGCGAGGAGCGGGATCGTGTTCAGCACCTGTACCAAGCCGTTGAACAGGTACTCACCGCTGCGTAGCAGCCCGCCGAGCACCCCGCTGACGATGCCCACCGTCAGACCGATCGCGAGACCGATGCCGGCCCTCTGCAGCGAGATGGCCAAGTCCGGCCCGAGGACGCCCTGTTGCCAAAGATCGGCGGCGGACTTCACGATCGAGGTCGGCGCGGGGGCGTAGGTCTTCGACACCACTCCGGCCCGGGCCAGGATCTCCCAGGCGATGAGGATCGCGACCGGGGTCGTATAGATGCCCAGCGGCCAGCGCAGGCGCTCGCGGAGTGTGCTGAGCGACGTCCGGCGGCGGGCATCGCGCGGCAGGAACACCTCACGTTGCCGCGTGCCCTTCGTCTCGGCGTCCGAGCCCTTGGTGACGGCCGGCGCCTTGAGGCTGAGATCGGTCATGCCGCCACCGCCAGCACGCTGCTGTAGTGCGAGGCGTCGCCGACGAGCTGCTCGCTGCGGCGGCCGTCGACGCCGGTCGGTACCTCTCCTGCGATCGTCACCCGGTTGAGGCGGCGCGGGTGGTCGTCGTAGTTGTCCACCGCGTAGTGCTGGGTGATCCGGTTGTCGAAGATCAGCAGCTGGTTCGGGGACCAGGTCCAGCTCAGGATGTTCTCCGGACGAGTCACATAAGACTGGAGGATGCGCAGCAGATCAGCCGAGTCGCTGCTCGACAGGCCGACGATCCGCTTGGCGAACCCGCCGATGAACAGCCCGCGTTCGCCAGTGAGCGGATGGACTCGCACGACCGGGTGCTCGGCCTCGTAGGGCGTCGAGACGAAGGCCCGGTCGTACTCCTGTCGCTGCGCCGTCGTGGCTGCGGGGCGGGCGTAGTCGTACTGGTTGGTGTGCACGACGCGCAGCGTGTCCGCGAGGGAGCGCAGCGCTTCGGGCAGGTCGCGGTAGGCCGCGGCGGCGTTGGCGATGAGCGTCTGACCGCCGTAGGGCGTGGTCACGATGGACCGGAGCGTGGTGAGCTGCGGCGGGTTGACCACGAAGGTGACGTCCGTATGCCACTCGTTGGCCTTGGACATCGCGCTGTCGACGGCGAGGACATTCGTCGTGCCGTCGGCGGCCGGCACGTTCGGGTGGGCGGTGGTGAGTTCGCCGAACCAGCCGGCCACGCGTTCCTGACCGGCGTTGTCGAGCTGCACGTCGTCGAACACGATCGCCTTGTGCTCGTTGAGGGCGTCTCGGAGCGTCGCGACTGTCGAGAGGTCGGGTGACGCCGCGAGGTCGACGCCCTCGACGACCGCGCCGATGCGGCCGGTGAGCTTTCGGATGGACGGAGGCATGAGGGGATCCCTCCCGGGCAGATGGGCACGCCAAGGGGTGCTGGGGAACGGGGAGTCGAGTGAAGGGGTTGGGTACTGCGCAGGACTGGTCGACCACGCGGAACACCGGACTGGGCCGGCCGGAGAGAAGACGCGTGGTCGCAGGACCGCTACAGGCGCGTTCTCAGCAGCCGCGTCGGCATGCGCGAACAGGCTCCCTGCTCACACGAGAAGGAGATGAGAGGAGAGGGGAGCCCTCAGGAGGTGGATACGACGATCCCTTGCCGCATCAGCGACAACAAAACGCGCTGGAGACGTGCGCCAGATCGATGTGGCGCCGCCGAGTGAGGTCCACGCGCGGGTTCATAAGACGGGAGTTCAGCAGAGGTCCACCACGTCGGTCAATAACTTTCCGGACAGGTCTTGCATTGCGGACACGGAGAACTCCTCCGGGTGTTCGCGGAGATCGCACAGGCCGCCGCACTGGCCCCTGACGTGCTCGTCAAGGGCTAGCGTCTACGCCCCGGCACCGGCCGGTCGTCCGCGCTCGGCCCGCTTTCCTCGATCAGGAGCCTTCCATGGCCGCTTCCCTGCCCTCCGCCACCCGTGAGGCCCACTCGTCACCGTGGCTGAGGGGCTGCCCGGCCCTGAGTATTTCGCCGTCGTCGCACAACCACTGGCCGCGCCCGGCCCCGGACAAGTCCTCGACCGCTGTTGGCTAATTCGGGGCTTGTCTTCTTCGCCCCGTCGATCGTTTGGTCGGCGGGGCGAAGTGCTGCGAAGTGGCTGGTGCGCGTGCGGGCTCGTGGTGTGCCGGTGAGGTGGGCGCCGATGCGGGCGAGGTTGATCGCGGCGCCGGTGAGCTGGTGCTGGAGGCTGGTCTTCGCCAGGCCGCGGTAACAGGGTCTGCGCAGGCCGCAACGTCGCGTTGGTGCCCTCGACACCCGGCTTCGACGGCACCCGCTGGGCCATGACCCCCGTCGACTGGACCTCGTAGCAGCCGTCCCGACAGGTACCCCCTTCCTCGCCCGGGTGCGGCCCGCCCCCGCCCCTCCCGGGCGAGGGGCGCGGCTGGTACGCCTACACCGCTCCCCCGAGCCGCTGGTAGAGCACGTGCCGGGACCGTCGGGCACGGGTGACGAGCCCGGCCCGGTGGAGGATCTGCAGGTGGTAGGAGACGGTGGCCGGACTCAGGTAGAGCCGCTGGGCGATCTCCGTCGTGGAACGCGGTTGGCTCAGCTCGGCCAGGAGCTTTCGCCGCATCGCCCCGATCAGCGGGTGGTCCTGGGCGGGCGGAAGACAGTCGACCTGCGCGGCGGGATAGACGATGAGCGGAGTGCGCGGCGCCGGCGTCCCGGGCGATTCCCCGGCGCAGAAGAGGGCCCAGTCGACGAAGACGCTCGGCGTGAGGATCACCGCTTCCGCGTCCAGCGTCAGCCGGTGGATGCTGTCCGTGCGGAGGTGGACGAGCAGTTCGCCGTCGCGCAATTCCAGGTTCGGGGCCAGCCGGTTGAGGGCCTCGGCGAGCCCGTACTGGGCGATCTCGGAGGCCCGGGCGGTGACGTCGGCTTCCAGTCGGGCCCGGATGGCCGGCCACGAGGGCTTCAGTGCCGCGTGCCAGAACCGCGCCATCTCGTCGGCGAGTCGGCGCGCGAAGTGGTCCTCCCCCCGGTCGAGGGCTTGCAAGAGCTGCCGCGGCGCCGGGTGGCCGGAACCGGGGTCCCAGGAGTGGCCGTTGACGGCCCCGGCCAGCTCGTAGCGGATCCGTTCCTGCGGGGTCGTCGCGATCTGGTGCAGCGCGGTGTCGATGTCGGTCAGGAAGGCCGGGGGTTCCGGCCGCAGGAAGTCCGGGGCGTAACCGAGGGGGCCTCCCCCGCCGACCACGGCCAGCAGCCCGAGCCGGTGCCGGGTCAGCGCGTCCGTGGCCCTGGTCCGCCAGGGCGGGGTCAGGGTGCCTGGGCTGAAGCCGACGACGCGGAGCAGGTCCTTGGCCGAGCCCACCGGTGAGACCGCGAACCTCACGCCCCCCAGCCCCCGGGCGCCCAGGCGGATCCGGATCACACGCGTTCCCCCTTCGCCAGTCCCTTCGAAAGAAATCGAATCATTCGACCGGTCAATCGGCGTGGCTTTTCCTGGATTCACCGCACAGACCGGCCCCGAAAGGAATCCAGAACCCGTGATCGTTCACAAGAAGCTGGCCGCCGTCGCGACCGCCGTGGCAGCCCTCACCGTCGGTGCCACAGGCGCGACATCCGCCCAGGCCGCCGAGCCCGCCGCCCACCACGTGGCCTGGGAGCAGGGCCAGGCGCCCGGCGCCCGGGCGGGCTCCCTCACCGGGGGCATCTACGTCCGGATCTACAGCCTGTACCGGGCGACCCCGGGCCAGTGCCTGGACGCCGACGCCACCGCCGGCGGCAACGGCACCAAGGTCCAGGTGTGGGGGTGCAACGGCACCACCCAGCAGGAGTGGCTGCTGTCCACCGACGGCAGCCTGCGAAGCGTGCGGTTCCCGGGCATGTGCCTGGACGCCGACACCAACGGCGGCGGCGCCAACGGCACCCGGGTGCAGCTGTGGCAGTGCAACGGCACCACCCAGCAGCAGTGGTACCACCCCTCCGGGGACCTGGCCATCTACAACGTCCGCTTCAACAACGGCAACAACACCGTGCTGGACCGCGACACCAACGTCCCCGGCAACGGCGCCCAGGCCCAGCTGTGGGGCAAGAACTTCCAGTCCCAGCAGTGGTGGGACATCCGGACCGCATGACGCCTCCGACGCCGTCGGCGCTGGTGCCCGGTGAACGGCACGTCTCGACACGGAGGGAACACGCATGAACGCAGCGGCACGTACCCGGAGGAGGCTCAGCGCGGGGGCCGTGGGGCTCGCCGCCGCGATTGCGTTCGCGGCGGGGGTGACGCCGGCCTCGGCATCGGCACCGACCGCGATCGCGTCCCCCTCGCTCAAGGACGGGGAGATCGTGGAGCTCTGGAACTACAACAGCCAGCACTGCCTGTCGGTCGGCGCCGGGAGCACGGCGGGCGGGGCCGGGATCATCCAGTGGTCCTGTTACGGCGGCGCCGAGCAGTACTGGGGCCTCTACCCCATGCCGAACTCCGGCGGCGGCTACGAGGTCGTGAACAAGAACAGCGGCAAGTGCCTGGCCGATCCGGCGAGTTCGCCGAACGCCGGCGTCCAGCTGATCCAGTACGGCTGCGACAAGGGGGCGGAGCAGACCTGGTACTTCGACCGGAACCCGGACACGGGCTTCGCCCAGATGTGGAACCGGGCGAGCGGCCTGTGCGCCGCGGTCGGCGCCTCGAGCACGACGCCGGGCGCCCCGGTCGTCCAGTGGCCCTGCTACGGCGGCGCCGAGCAGCGGTGGACGACCTCCGCCTGACCGCCGACCGGACGGCCACAGGCGGCCGTTGACCGACGTCTCGCGGCTTCTTCGCCACGAAGCCGCGAGACGACCCGCCCGGGCCGCGCCCCTCGCCCTCCCCGGGCGAGGGGCCGACCCGGCCTCCTGCCAGCGGCCGAGCCGCCGCCAGCGGGTCTGGCCGGAGCCGAAGCCCAGCCCCAGCGGCAGCTGCTGCCAGGTCATGCCGGTGTACAGCACGAACAGGATCCCCTGCAGGCACAGCCGGTCGTCCACCGGACGCGGGCCCGGCGACCGCTGCGGCCACGCCGGCAGCAACGGCTCGATCCGCGCCCACAGCTCGTCGTCCACGATCCACGGCTTCTTGCTCACACCATCACGAACGGACGGATCGTCACATCGGTCACGTCCCACCAGCAACGATCATCAAGATCGTGTTACGAGCTCATAGTACGCCCGATCCTCATCAACTCAGAAAACGGAGCAGGTCAGCTGCCTGAGACAGTCGGCGCGCCAGACCCGTTACCCGCTGGCCCGCGAACTTCAGTTGGTGCCAACTATCCCGCTTTTGTGCCAACTAAAAAGCTTCGTCACAGCGGGCTATCGCCGCACCCGCGGCATCCCCAGGCCGATCCAGGAGATGATCTCGCGCTGGATCTCGTTGTTGCCGCCGCCGAAGGTGAAGATGACCGCAGAGCGGTAGCCGCGCTCCAGTTCGCCGTGCAGGACGGCGCCCGCCGAGCCCTCCTTCAGCGGTCCCGCGGCGCCCACGATCTCCATGAGCCAGGCGTAGGCGTCCCGGCGGGCCTCGGAGCCGTAGACCTTGACGGCGGAGGCGTCCTGCGGGGTGAGCGTGCCCTGCTCGACAGCGGTGACCATCTGCCAGTTGAGCAGCTTCATGGCGTCGAGCCGGGTGTGGGTGCGGGCCAGCAGCCGGCGTACCCAGGGCAGATCGGCGACCCGGCGGCCGTCGGCGAGCTTGGTCTCCCGCGCCCAGCGCTGTACGTCGTGCAGGGCGCGGATGGCCATGGTGCCGTGCGCGGCGAGGGTGACGCGTTCGTGGTTGAGCTGGTTGGTGATCAGCCGCCAGCCCTGGTTCTCCTCGCCGACGCGCCGGGTGACGGGGACGCGGATGTTCTCGTAGTAGCTGGCGGTGGTGTCGTGGGAGGCGAGAGTGTTGATGACCGTGCAGGAGTAGCCGGGGTCCGAGGTCGGCACCAGCAGCATGGTGATGCCCTTGTGCGGCGGGGCGGCGGGGTCGGTGCGCACGGCGAGCCAGACCCAGTCCGCGGTGTCGCCGTTGGTCGTCCAGATCTTCTGCCCGGTGACGACGTAGTCGTCGCCGTCCCGTACGGCCCGGGTCTTCAGGGCGGCCAGATCGGTGCCGGCGTCGGGCTCGCTGTAGCCGATCGCGAAGTCGATCTCGCCGGAGAGGACGCGCGGCAGGAAGTACGCCTTCTGCTCCTCGGTGCCGAACCGCATCAGCGTCGGCCCGACCGTGTTCAGCGCCATCAGCGGCAGCGGTACGCCGGCCTGGGCGGCCTCGTCGAAGAAGATGAACTGCTCCATCGCGGTCATGCCGCGCCCGCCGTACTCCTTCGGCCAGCCGACGCCGAGCCAGCCGTCCGCGCCCAGCCGGCGGATGGTGTCGCGGTAGAACCGCTTCTGTGCCGCCGGGTCGGCGTACCGGGCGTAGGCGTTGTCCGGGACCAGCTGGACGAAGTAGGCGCGCAGTTCGGCGCGCAGTCGCTGCTGCTCGGGCGTGTGGTCGAGGTGCACGGCGCCTCCAGGCTCCCCAAGGGCGGTCCTGACGGCGCACACCGTAGAACGTGTTTCAGAAATTGGGAATGGCGGACCCCGTGCGAATCACGGCGGTCAGACGAGGGTCTCCCGGAATTCCGCGCACGCGTCCGCGCAGGCCCGGCACGCGTCCGCGGTGGCCTCGGCGCCGGGATACGCGTCGAAGGCGTGTGCGCTTTCGAGGCAGACCGAGCGGCACCACTCCACCCGGACCCGGATGCTCTCCTCGTCCGTGCGGTTCTCCTCGCACAGGACGCGACAGGTGGCGTCGCACACCTCGGCGCACATGATGCCGAGCCGGCGCACGCGCTCCTGGCGCTCGGTGCCGTCCGGGTCGACGAGGCTGGCGCGCACCGCACAGGCCCGGGCGCATTCCGTGCACGCCTGCGCGCAGGAGAAGCGGTCCTCGAGGAACCGGTAGAGCTGCTGCTGGGAAGTCGGCGGGGTCACACCGTGCGGGTAGCCGGGCCCGGGAGAGGCAAACCACCGTCGCCCCCCTCCTGCGGGCCCGAGGCCGGTTTCCGTCACCGGCGAGCCGCCGGGCCGCGGGTCGTCGGCCAGCGCAGACCAACCGTGTCCGGTTCGACCGGTTCGTCCGGTTCTGGGTGGGGTATCCCTGTCCTATGAGTACCGCATCGATGCAGTTGGCCGCTTCGAGTGGCCTGATGAGCCTTTTCCTGTTCATCGTGGCCGTGGCCGTCCTGGCACTGCTCGGCGGCGGCTTCTGGCTGACCTCCCGGGTCCGGTCCAGCGAATCTCCTCGGCCACGCCCCGAGGAGCAGCCCCAGCTGCCACCGGAGGGTCCGGTGCACGAAGTCCGGCAGAACAGGGAGTCCCAGGAGGTACCGCAGACTCCCAAGGGCGGCCGTCCGCTCACCCCGTACGAACTGAGCAACATGGACAGCAGGCCGAGCGAGTCCACGGACCGCCCGCGCTGGAGCAAGGGGTCCAGCGGCTCGTTCGGCGGCGGCGGACTCGGCGCCCACTGAGCCCGGCACATCCGCTGACCCCCTGCGGAACACCCCTCCCCGTCACCGTCCCGGCCCGCGCCGGACCGCCGTACTCACCTGGGAAGTCTCCCGGTGACGTCCAGGCGGCCGACGTGGGCCACGTTCTGCACGTCCTCCGGGTCCTGGCTGGGTTCGGCCGCGAACCAGGCGTCCAGGATCTCCTTCAGGACCGGCTCCGAGGTCAGGCGCAGGCTCAGCGCGAGGACGTTGGCGTCGTTCCAGCGGCGGGCGCCGTCCGCCGTGCCGGCGTCCGGGCACAGGGCCGCGCGGACGCCGGGAACCTTGTTGGCCGCGATGGACGCGCCCGTGCCGGTCCAGCAGCACACCACGGCCTGGTCGGCCGCGCCCTCGGCCACCTCGCGGGCGGCCGCCTCGGAGCAGACCGCCCACTGGGCGTCGGCACCGGGCCGCAGCGCGCCGTGCGTGGTGACCTCGTGACCGCGGCGCCGCAGCTCCGTCACCAGGAGGCGGGCCACGGGTTCGTCCATGTCGGAGGAGACGGAGATCCGCATGCTCCGGAGCGTAGCGCCTGTCATGACGAACGGCCCCGCAGGGCCGTTCGCGGTGCGGGGGGCGCCGGTTCAGGGGTGCTCGGGCTGCTGCGCCGGAGGCACTCCGCCGCCCTCGCCCCCGCCCTTGCCGCCCTTGTCCGAGCCGTGCGGACGGTCGCCCCCGCGGCGGGCGGCGGCCTCGCGGGCCTTCAGCTCACGGCTGTCCTGCGGTGTGGCGCCTCCCTTGTCACTGCGCCGCTGTTCGGGCTGCTGCGGATCGGACATGCGCCGGACTCCCTCCGGGTGTTGCGATTGCGTGCGGAGTCCGGGTTCCCCGGGCTGCGCGGGTGACGCGCCCGGGCCAGCGGTCAGTACCCGGTGGAGGTGTTCGAGGGCGTCGAGCAGGACCGAGCGGTGGTACCAGCTGAGCCAGGCCGCCGTGTCGGAGGCCAGCAGGCCGTAGGACTCGGCCTGGGCAGCGGTCGGCCGGTGGCCGGGCTCGGGCCAGAGCACAGTGATCACGCCCGTGCAGGAGCCGGCCGTGGACAGCACGGGGATGCTCTGCAGGGCGCGGGTTCCGGTGGTCAGCAGGGCCCGCCGGGCCTCGTCGGCGAGCAGGGCGTCGACGGCCACGTCGGGCACGCTCACCCGGCGTCCCCGCAGCCGGGCGACCGCGTCGGCCGTGCCGTCGTCGCAGCCGCGCACGAGGTGGTCGAGGAACGTGTCCGCGCAGCCGTGGTGGTTCTCCAGCATCAGCGTGTTCACGGCCGCGTCGACGAGTTGCACGTATCCGGCGGGCGCCCGCCCGATGGCGAGCGCCTCGTGCAGCACCGCGTCGATCATCTGCCGCCGGTAGCGGGGGTCGCGGCCGCCGCGGCCCAGGATCCGCAGCTGCGGCACCGGCAGCGGACGGCGGCCCGGGAACCACTCCTCGCCCTCCGGCGGGCGGGCCACCACGACGGCGGAGACGAGGACGCGCAGCGGCACGTTGTACCGCTGGGAGGTCTCGCGCAGCACCCGGAAGGCGCTGCCGGAGTCGGGCAGGCCGTAGCGCACCATGAGGACGCCCTGCGCCATGCCGATCACCGGGGCGGTGCGCACCCGCGCGCGCAGGGCCCGGACCTCCTTGTGCAGGTCCTCGTACGAGGGTCGCAGCGGATCGGTGAGCTGCGACCGCCAGGCGGGCAGCTCCTCCACCCGGGCGGCGGCGTGCGTCAGCTCGCGCAGCGCCTCGTCGAGGGTGGCGAACAGCCGGACGCCGTCCAGCCGGGCGAGGTGCACCGCCTCGCGCACTCCGGGGCGGGCCCGGACGATGATCAGGTCGGGGCGGCCGCCGCGTTCCCGGGTCGTCTCGCTGAGCGTGTGCAGCACGGCGGCGCCGCCGAGCTGCACATGGGCCATGTCGAGGACCGGCCGCAGCCCCGCGCGGTCGGCCTGTTCGAGGTGGCCGCGCAGCTCCTCGGACCAGACCTGGGCTCCCTGGGCGTCGAGGGTGCCGGACATGCGCAGCAGCAGGGCGCCCTCGGCGGGCAGTCCCTCGACGACCGAGGACTCGATCACGAGGGTGGCCGGTGCGGCCGGCCGGTCGGAAGAGGCTTTCATGGCATCACCCAGTCGGGACGTCACACAGAACTCGATCGGCCTCTTCCTGACCTCGCACCACCGTGCACGGTCGGTGCGCGACGATCGACCGCGGCCTCGGCCGGGTCGTCGTCCCCCGGTGCAGCCGGGTCCGCGGGGCGCGCCGCTGTGCGGGCCTCCAGGGCGTGCAGGGCGGACGCCAGGCTGGCGTGCACCCGTACGCCGGGCAGGCCGGCCGTCATCAGGGCCTCCCGCACGTGCGGTCGGGGCTGTACGACGGGGAGGGCGCGGCCGGAGAAGGCGAGCACCCCGGTCGCGCGGTCCAGGGAGCGCACCGCGGCGGCGCAGGCGAGGTACACCTCGGTCATGTCGAGGACCGGGTGTTCGCCGTCCCGGCCCGCGTGGGCGATGTGTTCGGCGAGCGCCTCGGAGAACTCCAGGGCGTTGGAGACGTCGACCGTGCCACGGGCCTTCAGGACTCTGACGGTGCCGACCTCGGGACGGTGCTCGTGGACGGTCTGCAGCAGCAGCGGGGCCGCGCCGCCGGGGCGGACGCCGGGACGGCCGGGCCGGCCGTTTTCCATGGGGAGGTGCCTTCCTGGAGGGCGGAAGGATCAGCCGGCCGCGTCTTGACCGGGAGCATCACTGTGCCTGCGCCATGGACGTGGCGCAACGATTCTGCTGGGTGTGTCGGCGAGCGGATCGGGGGCCGGCCGCCGTAGCGGCGGGCGGGGGGAGTTCCTGCGGGCCCGCTCCCGGGTCGCCAGGCGGCTCTCCGGGCCCGGCGGTGGCAGGGCCGCAAACGCGGGCGGAGGCGGCGCCCCGGAGCACCGTGCGGATCAGGTGCCGGTGCGGCACGGGGCCGGCCGGTGCGGCGGTCGCGGGTGATGACGGCGAAGGTCGTCCTCCGGTCGCTCTCCCACCGGTGACCGGGCGGGTGCGGCCGAGGGCGTGCTCAGCGGGCATGCGCCACCTCCCGTCCACGCCGCCACGGGCCGCCGCCGGCCTCACCGGTCCGCAAGCGGGCGGCGAGGACGCGGCAGCGGACGGCGAACCACCCACCCGTCGCCTCCCCCGCTGAACCAGCCGAGGACGTGCTCAGCGGGCATGCGCCGCCTCCCGTCCACGCCGCCACGGGCCGCCGCCGGCCTCACCGGTCCGCAAGCGGGCGGCGAGGACGCGGCAGCGGACGGCGAACCACCCACCCGTCGCCTCCCCCGCTGAACCAGCCGAGGACGCGTTCAGCGGGCATGCGCCACCTCCGGTCCACGCCTCCGCGGGCCGCCGCCGGTCTGCCCGAGCAGTGTCAGGCAGGCGGCGGCGACCTCGCCGGTCCCGATGCGCAGCAGGCGGGCGTCGGGGGTGCGGCCGTGCGGGTCGCCGGGTGGGCCGGGCTTCCAGAGGGCCAGGTGGTAGGGGTCGGGGGGTGGGCCCCACAAGCGGGGCGAGACGGGGCCGTACAGGGTGACGGAGCGGGTGCCGTGGGCCACCGCCAGGTGTGCCAGGCCGGTGTCGCCGCTGAGCACCAGGGACGCCTCGGCGACCAGCGCGGACAGCTCCCCGAAGGGGAGGCCGCCGGTCAGCACGCCGTCTGCGGGCTGCCCGCCGCGCTCGGCGACCGAGCGCACCAGGGCGTCCTCGTCCGGCCCGCCGGTGAGGACCACCCGGTGCCCGGCGGCGCGCAGACACCGTACGACGGCGGCGAACCGCTCCCCCGGCCAGCGCCGGGAGCCCGCGGCCGCCCCGGGGTGCACGAGGACGGCGCCCGGCGCCGGGGACGGTGTGCCCGGCCGGGGCAGCCGCAGGTCCAGCGGGTCGGCCCGGATGCCGTAGGCATGCAGGAACCCGCACCAGCGTTCTCGTTCATGGGCGTGCGACGGCCAGGGCGGCCCGTCCGGGCAGGCGTGGGCGAGCAGTCGGCGCGGGTGCAGTGCCGCGAGGGCGTCACGGCTCTCGGGCCCGTTGCCGTGCAGGTCGATCGCCACCTGGGGCGGCGGTCCCGGCCAGTGCGTCAGGGACGGCACCGCCCGCCGGGGTGCCTCCGCGGGGAGGACGGCGTCGACCGCCCCGGTGGCCAGGGCGAGTTCGGTGAGGCCCGGCGGCTGGGCGAGGACGATCCGGTGACCGGGAAAGGCGCGCCGGATCCCGCGCAGCGCGGGCACACCGGCCAGCAGATCACCGAGGCCCAGGGCACGCAGCACCAGGACGGTCGGGGGGTGGGGGGCCGGGCGGCCCGCGGTGGCCGTCCGGGTGCGGGGGGACCGACGGGGGCTGCCGCTCACCAGGGGTGGCCTCCTCCCGGGGGTGACGGGGACAGCGCGGCGCGGCGGGCCAGGCCGGTGGTGGAGCGGCCGTCGAGGTAGGGCAGCAGCAGGACCTGGCCGCCCCAGCTCTCCACCAGGGGCTGTTCGGGCAGTTCGGTGCGGGCGTAGTCGCCGCCCTTGGCCCAGATGTGCGGGCGCAGTTCGCCGAGGATGCGCTCGGGCGTGTCCTCGGTGAAGACGGCGACGGCGTCGACGCACTCCAGCGCGCGCAGCACCCGGACCCGGTCCGCGGCCGGGACCAGGGGGCGGCCGGTTCCCTTGCGGCGGCGTACCGAGTCGTCGGAGTTGACGCAGACGATCAGACAGTCGCCGGCCCGCCGGGCGGCCTGGAGGAGGGCGACGTGACCGGCGTGCAGCAGGTCGAAGCAGCCGCCCGCGGCGACGACGGTGCCGCCCGCGGCCCGGACCCGGGCGGCGGTGCGCACGGCGTCGGCGGTGGTGTCGCCGTCGGCCGCCGGGGTCTCGGCGGGCTCGTCCGGCTGGCCGGGGGCGGCCACTGCGCGGGCGCCGCCCTCGGCGACGTAACGGGTGGCGGCGCTCACGGCGGCCTGGACCGCGGCCTCGGTGAGTTCGCCGTCGGCGAGCAGTCCGGCCGCGGCCGCGGCGAACCGGTCGCCCGCTCCGCAGGGGTCGCCGGAGGCGGCGGCCGGGGTGGGCACCAGCAGGGGGGTCTCGCCGTGGGAGAGCAGGGCGCCGCGTTCGCCCAGGGTCACGGCGACGGCCTGGGCCTGCCAGGCCCGCACCAGGGTGCGGGCGTCCCGGGCGGCCGTGCGCAGAGCCGTGGCGCCGCCGGTGTCCCCGCCGCCGGACCGCCGGGCGAAGGAGCGGGCCTCCTGGGCGGAGGGGGTGGCCAGGCGGACGCCGGGGACCGGGGTCCGGCCGCGCACGTGGGGGTCCCAGACGAGGGCGGCCTCCGTGTGCGTGAGTGCGTCGCGCAGGACGTCGGCGGTGCCGCGGCCGTAGTCGGCGACGAGGACGCCGGCGGCTGCCGCGACCGCGGACACCGCTTCCCGGGTCGCCTCGCGGGCGTGTCCCTCGCCGTCGTCCAGGCGCAGCAGCGGCCGGTCCCCGGCCATGACACGGGTCTTGCTGCTGAGGGCGCCCTCCATCGGCACCTCCACCAGCTCGACCCGGCCGGCCAGCAGCTCCCGCAGGGTGTCGCTGGCGGGATCGTCGCCGAGGGCGGTGACGAGGGTGACCGGGCGGCCGTCGGAGGCGGCGAGGCAGGCGGCCAGCGCGGCCCCGCCGGGCCGGGAGCTGCGCCGGGTGCCGTACACCACCGGCACGGGCGCGTCCGGCGCCAGCCGCTCGGCCCGGCCGCACAGGTCGTGGTCGAGCAGGGCGTCGCCCACGACGACCAGGGGCGTGCGCGAGGTGGTCATGCGTGTCCCTTCCTGGGGGCGAGGGGGGTGCCCGGCGTGCCGGGTGCGGACCGGCCGACGGTGCGGGCCCGGCCGACGAGCCGGCCCACGACACCGGGCCTGCCGTCGATGTCCGGCCCGCCGTCGGCGCCGTCACCGGCGGCCCGGTCGGCCTCCCCGCGCTCCACGGCCCGGTCGAAGGCCTCGCAGAGCATGTGGACTGCGACCAGGTGCACCTCCTGGACGGTGGCGGCGACCGGGGCGTCCACGCACAGCGCGTCGTCGGCGCCGAGCTGCAGCGGGTTGGGTGCCCGTCCGGTCAGCGCCCACACCGTCAGGCCCAGGCGGTGGGCGCGGTCGGCGGCGGCCAGCAGATTGGCGCTGGCGCCGCTGGTGGACAGCAGCATCAGCACGTCACCGGGGCGGCCGTGGGCGGCGGTCTGGCGGGCGAACACCTCCTGGACGCCGTAGTCGTTGGCGATCGCGGTGGTGGAGGAGGTGTCGGCGTGCAGGGCGACCGCGGAGAACGGCGGCCGGTCGTCGCGGTAGCGGCCGACCAGCTCGGCGGTGAGGTGCTGCGCCTGCGCGGCGCTGCCGCCGTTGCCCGCGACCAGCAGCCGGGAGCCGCCGCCGAGCCGCCGGGCGAGTTCGGTGCCCCACCGCTCGACGAGCGGGCCGCGGTCCCGGAACGCCTCCAGGGCCTTCATCAGCTCGTCGCAGTGCGTGGTGTCCACGACGGTCTTCGTGCCGGTCACGGTCTTCATCGGACGACTCCCTGGAGCGAGGGGATCGAGGACACGGCGCCGTACACCCCGGCGACACCGTCGGCCACCCGGTCCCAGGTGTAGTGGGCCAGCACCCGTTCGCGGCCGGCTGCCCCGTACCGGGCGACCCGGTCCGGGTCGGCGAGGAGCGTGCGGACGACCGCGCTGAGGTCGTGGTCGTCGTCGGCCGGAACCAGCACGCCGGTGCTGCCGTCCACGACGGTGTCGAGCTGGCCGCCCACCGCCGTGGCCACGACCGGGGTGGCGCAGGCCATGGCCTCCAGCGGGACGATGCCGAAGGGTTCGTACCGGGGCAGCGACAGCACCAGGTCGGCGCCGGCCATCAGCCGGGGCATCCGGGCGCGGCTGACCCCGCCGAGCAGGGTGAAGCGGTCGAGGACCCCGTACTCACCGGCGAGGGCGGTGAGGCGCGCGGCTTCCGGTTCGGTGCCGAGCAGGTCGGCCTCGGGGCCGCCGGCGACGAAGAGTTCGGCGTCCGGGACGCCGGCCAGGGCGCGGATGGCGCGGTCGAAGCCCTTGCGGGGCACCAGCCGGCCGACGGCCAGCAGCCGTCGGCGCGCGCCGGGCGGGCGGTTCCGGGCGACCGGCGTGAACTGGTCGGGGTCGACCCCGCAGGGCACGACGCTGATCCGGTCCTCCGGCAGGCCCATGGCCTTCAGCTCGGCCACCTCGTCGCTGCAGGTGGCGATGATCCGGGTGCACTCGTGGCCGATGGCCTCCTCGATGGCGAGGCGCTCGGCCGGGCTGGTGTCGGCGTCGCCCTGGTAGCGCTTCTTCACCGTGCCGAGCGCGTGGTAGGTCTGCACGACGGGGATGTCGAGACCTCGGGTGCCGGTCAGGGCCGCCAGGCCGGACATCCAGAAGTGGGCGTGCACCACGTCGGGTGGGTGTGCCGCCCATTGCCGGGCCAGGAAGGCCCCGAACTCGGCCATGTGCGGCAGGAGTGCGTCCTTGGGGACGGCCGCGGGCGGGCCGGCCGGCACATGCACCACCTGCACGCCGTCGATGAGGGTCACCCGGTCCGGCAGTCCCGCCGAGTCCCGCCGGGTGTACACGGTGACCCGGTATCCCCTGCGGGCGAGCTGCCGGGCGATCTGCGCCACGTACACGTTCTGGCCGCCCGCGTCCGGTCCGCCGAGCGCGGCCAGCGGGCTGGCGTGCTCGGAGACCATGGCGACGCGCCCGGCCGTGTGCGGAATGCGGCTCATCGGGTGACCTCCTTGATCAGGCGCTCCCAGTCGTCCAGGAAGCGCCGTTCTCCGTAGCGGGCCCGGGCCGCGGCCCGGGCCGCCTCGCCGGTGCGGCGGGCGAGTTCCGGTTCGGCGAGGTAGGTCCGTACGGCGTCCTCCAGTACGTCGAGGCGGTTCGAGACCACGCCGGCGCCCTCGGGTACCGCCTCGCGGACCTCGGTGGTGTCCAGGGCGACCACCGGCATGCCCAGGAACATGGCCTCCAGCAGGGACAGGCCGAGCGAGGTCCAGCGCACGGGGTGCAGGTAGAGCCGGCACCGGGCCATCTCCCGGTGCAGGTCGGCCTGCGGCAGGTCGCGGGTGCGGCAGCGCTCGGGCGGCAGGCCGAGGTGCTCGGCGAGTCCTTCGGTGCGCATCCCGAAGACGTCCAGGGGCGCGCAGCGGGCGAACCGGGGCAGCAGGTCGGTGCCGGTGGTACGGCCCCTGCGGACGGGCTCGTTGACCACGACGGCCGCGCGCCGCTCGGTGCCGGTCCACCGGTGGCCGGGGTCGACGATGCCGTGCTCGACGACCTCGGTCGGGGCCCGGCCGCTGTCCCACATCAGCCGGTTGAAGTGGGTGACGTGGACGACCGGGATCGCCGACTGCCCGGCCAGCGGGTGCGGTTGCCGCTCGGGCGCGGCGTCGGGGCTGTTGTGCTCGACGTACACGGCGGGTACGTCGACGCCGGGACGACGGCCGGTCCAGCGCAGGGCCAGGTCGAGTTCGTGGGGGCGTTGCAGGACCATCAGGTCGATGTCGCGGTCGCCCAGCTCCTTCGGGGTCCGTTCCTCGACGGACGCCGGCCAGTCCCAGGTCACGGCGCGGCCGAGCCCGTCGGGTCCGCGGTCGTCGGTGACCGGGACCAGGTAGGTGTGCGGGCCCTGCACGAAGGTGGTGAGCCACGATCCGTGCACGTGCCAGACGAGGATGTTCATGAGAGGCGCTCCTGGATGAGCTTGTGCACCGCGCGCACCACGTCCTGCCCGGTGACCTCGTCCAGGCAGGGGTGTCCGGGCACCGGGCAGGTGAGGGCCCGGGTGTCCGCGCACGGCGCCGACTGGTCGCCGAGCAGGATGGCCGGGACGCCGTACGGTGCCCAGCGTTCGGCCGGGACGACCGGCGCGAACAAGGAGACGACCGGGGTGCCGACGGCGGCGGCGAGATGGGCGGGGCCGGTGTTGGCGCTGATCACGACGTCGGCCGTGCGCAGCACGCCGGCGAGGGTGCGCGGGCCGGTCCGGCCGCCGAGGTCCACGGCCAGGTCGCCGCTCACCCGCCGGGTGAGGTCCCGCTCGTCCGCGCCGCCGGTGACGACCACGCGGTGCCCGGCGTCGGTGAGCAGCACGACGGCCTCCGCGCAGCGGTGCGGGCTCCAGGCGCGGGCGGGGGCACTGGCGCCGGGGTGCAGGACGACGTAGGGGCCGGGGCCGGTCAGGTCGGCGGTGTCGGGCGGCGGCAGGACACGCAGACGCCCGTCGTCGCCCCGGGGTGGCGGGAAGCCCAGGGCGGCGGCGGTGTCGAGGGCCGCCTCGGCCTCGTGGCGGCCCTCCTGCCGCCGGTGCCGTACGTCCAGCAGCCGACCGGGGTGGTCGACGCTGTCGGCGCCGATCCGGCCGACCCCGGCCAGCCGCAGCAGCAGCGCGGTGGGCAGCGGGCTCTGGTGGAAGGAGGTCAGGATGAGCGCGGTGTCGTAGGCACCGGCGCGCAGCCGGCCGAGGAGGGCATCGATGTCGGCCGTGTCCACGTCGGGCGGGTCGAAGCCCTCCCAGGGCGCCTCCCAGACCAGGACGTCGTCGACGCCGGGCAGCAGCCGGGCGGCGTCGGCGCCGCGCGGGCCGCACAGCAGGGTGACGTGCGCGGAGCGGGCGGCGACGGCGCGGACGGCGGGGCCGGCGAGCAGCACGTCGCCGAAGCTGTCGAGGCGGACGACGAGGGACTTCACCGCGACCGCCCTCCCGCCGTCACGCCGAGGGCGCCGCGCACGGCGGTGAGCAGGTCGGGGGCGCTCTGCTCGGCGAAACGCGCCACTTCCTCCGGTGCCGTGGCCGGGGCGGGTACGAGGATGCCCCGGGCACCCGCCGCCCGGGCGGCCAGGACGTCCGCGGCGATGTCGCCGATCACCAGGCACGCGGCGGGCGGGACGCCCAGCCGGTCGGCGGCGGTGAGGACCAGACCGGGGCGGGGCTTGCGGCAGGCGCAGCCGGCGTCCGGGGCGTGCGGACAGAACACCCAGAGGTCCAGGCCGCCCAGCAGGGCGTCGGCGCGCGCATTGACCCGGCGCACGTCCTCGGCGGTGAGCAGTCCTCGCCCGATCCCGGACTGGTTGCTCACCACCCCGGTGGCCAGGCCGTGGGACCGGGCCAGCGCGACGGCCTCGGCGGCGCCGGGCAGCAGCCGGACGCGGTCGGGGTCGCCGTTGTAGGGCACGTCCGCGACGAGGGTGCCGTCGCGGTCGAACAGGACGGCGCGGACGGTGGTCACCCGGCACCTCCGAGGGGTTCTGCGTGCCGGTGGCGGACGACTCCGCGCAGCCAGTGCCGGACGGCGAGGGGCGGGATGAGCACACTGGTGCCGAGCATCCCGGCGATCTCGCGGGTGGTGCGGGGGCCCGGCATGATGCGGGCGAGGGCGAACTCGGCGGTGCCCAGCGTCCACAGGGCGGCGCAGGCCGCAGCGGCCCGGCGGCGGCCCACGACGGCGCAGGCGGCCGCGGCGACGGCGGCGCCGGTCACCGCGAGGTGGCGGGGCAGCCGTCCCCGGGGCGCCTGGGCGCGGGTCCACCAGTCCCGTCCGTGCAGCCGGTTCATCAGGACGTCGTCGGCGTTGCCGCGCTGGGCGGGCAACGACGCCCACCAGTGCGCCGGGCGGACCGGGTGGCACGTGACCCGCTTGCCGCGCTTGAGGGTCCAGCCGGCCCGCTCCACGCGCAGCGCGAGGTCGGCGTCCTCGCGGAAGGCCCGCGGGAAACGTTCGTCGAAGCCGCCGGCCCGGGTGAGCGCCTGGGTGCGGTAGGCCATGTCGGCGGTGGCCCAGGCGGCGTTCTCCAGGCCCTTGGTGTTGCGTTCCCAGTCGGTGGGCCGGCGGTCCAGGGGCAGGGGGACACGCAGCTGTCCCTGAATGCCGCCGACGTCCTCCCCGGCCTCCCGCAGGTCCTCGGCGAGCAGCCGGGACCAGTCCGGCAGCACCTGGACGTCGTCGTCCAGGAAGACCGTCCAGGGCGTCCGGACGGTCCGCCAGCCGGTGTTGCGGGCGGCGGCCGGGCCCCTGCCGCCGGTGCGCAGCGTGCGTATTCGGTCGAGCAGTTGCCCGGCCGTCTGCAGGGGCAGGTCGCCGTCGGGGGCGGCCCGGTCGTCGACGACGATCACCTCGTGCGGGGGGTGCCCGTGGGCCGCGCCGAGTGCGCGCAGGCACTCGGCGAGGCAGGGCCGGCCGATCGTCGGGACGACGACGGTGTAGGCGGGTGCGTCGCTCATGCGAACGCCTTCCCGCGGCGGATCGCGAACGGGCCGAGCACCAGCAGGTCCACGGGGGCCGAGCCGAAGCACTCCAGCGCGTCCCGCGGATCGTCGACCATGGGCCGTCCGGCGGTGTTCAGACTGGTGTTGACCACCACGGGCAGCCCGGTCCGCCGCTCGAAGGCCTCGATCATCCGCGCCACCAGCGGCTCCTGCTCCCGGTCCACGGTCTGGATGCGGGCGGTGCCGTCCACGTGGACCACGGCCGGGATGCGGCCCCGCCACTCGGCGGCCACGTCGTGCACGAACAGCATGTGCGGGCTGGGCAGCGGCCCGTCGAAGATCTCGGCGGCGCGTTCGGCGAGCACCATGGGCGCGACGGGCCGGAACTCCTCGCGTCCCTTGACGGCGTTGAGCCGTTCCAGGTTGGCGGCCTCGCCGGGGTGGGCGAGCAGCGAGCGGTGGCCGAGCGCCCGCGGCCCGTACTCGCTGCGGCCCTGGAACCAGGCCACGATCCCGTCGGAGGCCAGCGCCTCGGCGGCCGTGTCGGCGACGTCGGCGGGCTCCTCGTACGGTACGGCGGCCCGCTCCAGCCAGTCCCGCAGCTCGGCGTCGCTCCAGCCGCGGCCGAGTGCGGCCGTCGGCATCGGCTCCAGGGTGTCCTTCTGGCCGGCCACGTGTGCCGCGGCGCCCAGGGCCGTGCCGGCGTCCCCGGCGGCGGGCTGCACCCACACGTGACGGAAGCCGCTCTCCCGCCACAGCCGCGTGTTGGCCACGCAGTTGAGGGCGACACCGCCGGCCAGCGTGAGGGCGTCCTCCCCGGTGCGTTCGCGCAGCCACCGGGCGAGGGCGAGCATCGCCTCCTCCAGGCAGAGCTGGGCGGAGGCCGCGAGGTCGGCGTGGTCCTGGCTCCAGGCGCCGCCGGCCGGGCGTGCCGGGACGAGGTCGGCCCAGGGGACGGGCCGGGCCCGGAAGCCGCCCCGCTCGTCGGCCCGGACGTACTCGCGCAGCCGGTCGGCGAAGCGCGGGGTGCCGTAGGAGGCGAGGGCCATCACCTTGAACTCGTCGCTGCTGCGCAGGAATCCGAGGTGCTGGGTGAGATCCTCGTAGAACAGGCCGAGGGAGTCCGGCAGTTCCTGCGTGCCGAGGACGGTCAGCTCGCGGTTGGTGCAGCGGCCGGCCAGGTGGGAGCCGCACTCGCCACGTCCGTCCAGCACGAGGACGGCGCAGTCCGGGTACGGCGAGACCGGGCCGGCGGAGGCGGCGTGAGCCACGTGGTGCGGGACGAACCGCACCTTGGCGGGGTCGAGTCCGGGCAGGGCCTCGGCGAGGAACTCCGGGGCCCGGCGGGCGTACTCCTGTCGCAGGTGGTCCCAGGGGTCGTGCAGGCCCATCCGCTCCGCGGGACGGGCGAGCGAGGGGTCGTAGGAGTAGGCGACGGCGTCCAGGTCGGAGGGAGTGAGACCGGCCTGCTCGAGGCACCAGCGGGCCGACTGCTCGGGCAGCTCCCAGGCGGAGAACGGAACGGGCCGTTTGCCGTGCTTACGGCGTGAGAACCGCTCCTCCTCCGCCGCCGCCACGACCTGGCCGTCGGTGATCAGTGCCGCGGCGGGGTCGTGGAAGAGTGCGTTGATTCCGAGGACGTGCATGCGCTGCCTCCTGGGCCTGGGCGGCGGTCGGGCGGGGATCCGGTCAGGTGTGTTGCGGGTCCGGGTCCCCGTCGGGCGGGAGGGGTTCCGGGGGCAGTGCCGCGAAGTAGGCGATGGTCTGCTTCAGGCCCTCCTCCCACGGCACCTGGGGGGACCAGCCGAGCAGTTCACGGGCGAGCGTGGTGTCGGGGCGGCGGCGGCCCGGGTCGTCGACCGGGCGGTCGATGAAGGCGATCGGCGAGCGGGAGCCGACGAGGGCGACCACCCGGCGGGCCAGGTCGGCGACGGTGATCTCGTCGCTGCCGCCGATGTTCACCGGCCGTACGGACCTGCTCCGGGACACCCGCAGGATGCCGTCGACGGTGTCGTCGACGTAGCACAGCGAGCGGGTCTGGGTGCCGTCGCCGGTGACGGTGACCGGCTCCCCCGCCAGGGCCTGGGATATGAAGGTGGGCACCGCGCGGCCGTCGTGGGCCCGCATGCGGGGTCCGTAGGTGTTGAACAACCGCACGATCCCGGCGTTCGTGCCCCTGGTGCCGGCGTGGGCGGTGACCAGGGCCTCGGCGAACCGCTTGGACTCGTCGTACACGCTGCGCGGCCCGATCGGGTTGACGTTGCCCCAGTAGCCCTCGTGCTGGGGGTGGACCTGGGGGTCGCCGTACACCTCGGAGGTGGAGGCGAGGAGGAAGCGGGCGCCGTCGCGTTCCGCGATCGCCAGGGCGTTGCGGGTGCCGAGGCTGCCCACGTCCAGGGTCTCCAGCGGCATGCGCAGGTAGTCGGCGGGCGAGGCCGGACAGGCGAAGTGCAGCACCAGGTCGTACGGTCCCGGCAGCTGCCCCGGGCAGTCCGGCGCGCAGACGTCGCAGTGCACGTACCGGAAACCGGGCCGCTGCTCCAGGTGCGCCACGTTCTCCCGGCGCCCGCAGGCCAGGTTGTCGGCGCAGTCGACTTCGACGCCTGAATCCAGCAGCCTCTCGCACAGATGGGAACCGAGGAAGCCGGCGCCGCCGGTCACGAGGGCGCGCCGCCAGGAGAACGGTGTCTCACCAGTCATGGGGGCAATTTCCTTCGTCCACGTCGACGCACCGGAGAAGCCCCCTGCCTGGGGGTCGGCGCGTACCGCGTCGCCGGGTCCGACGTCGTCGGCCCGCTGGGAAAGAAACGGGAAAGAGGAGGACGGGGGCCGGGTCCGGCCTGCTCCGCCTGGACCACCCTGGTCGGCCGCCGCTGGCTGGACGGCACTGGCAGCTGTGTTCCCCTATCAGTTGGTTTCACACGCTGAATCCTCATTGTCCTGAATCACGGCTGCTCGCGCGACTCCGGCGACCGTCACCACGGTGGTGAGGCCCACGCACGACGAGCTGACGAGGAGCCTGCCGCGGGCGCCCGGCCGGAACCCGGGGCCACTGCTCGTCCCCGGCTGGGTCGAACGTGCTCCTCGGCGCCGCGACCGCCGCCGACGTGCTCGGGAGTCGCCACTCTCCGTGCCAGGTTCAGGACCTGTCGACGACTCGCGGGGTCTCGGTCACCGGCCTCCACGCCAGGCACGCCGGTGATCGCCCTCGACCCGGTGGCGGGGCCGCGGGACCCGGGCATCCTGGACCACGGGGGCGGTGCGCGCTCGCCGGACCCGGCCGGACGGCCGCAGGCCGCCACTCGTTGCGCTGACACGGCCCGAAGGCCCGTGTGGCGCGCCGCGCGCTGGGCACTCGGGGCGGCGACGGCCGGCCGCTCACGGGCCGCCGCGTGTCTCGCAGGAGGTAACGACATGGGTCACGGCGGAAATGTCATCCAGGAGCTGACGACCGATCATCGCGAGGTCGAGGAGATCTTCGGCAAGATCGAGATGCTGCCGCCCGGCTCGAAGGAACGCAAGGACCTGGCCGACCAGGCCACGATCGAGCTGGTGCGCCACTCGATCGCGGAGGAGGCCTACCTGTACCCGGCGGTCCGCGAGCACATCCAGGGCGGGGACGCCCTGGCCGACAAGGAGCTCGAGGACCACGCCAAGGCCGAGCAGATCATGAAGGACCTGGAGGGCTGCCAGGCGGACGACCCGCGGTTCGACACACTCATGACGCAGCTGATGAGCGAGATCCGGTCCCATGTGACGGACGAGGAGCAGAACCTCTTCCCGCGGCTGGAGGCGGCGTGCACGCCGGACGCGCTGATGGACCTCGGTGACAAGGTGCGCCGGGCGAAGAAGACCGCCCCCACCCGTCCGCACCCGTCCGCACCGGACACTCCCCCGCTGAACAAGCTGCTGGCGCCGGGAGCGGGCATGGTCGACCGGCTGCGCGACGCGATGTCCGGGCGGGGCAAGGAGAGCTGAGGGCGGTTTCGGCGACCGTTCAGCCGCCGGGGATCCGGTCGAACCCCTGGTGCTTGTGGTCCGTGCACGCGCGGACCACGGGCACCAGGGGTTCGTGGTGCGGCGGGGCGGTGAGGTCCGTGCGGTGACGGTACGCGTGCGGCCATGGAGCGTTCGGTGAAGTCCGGTGGGTGCCCGGGGTTCACAGCCACGGGGTGACGCGGCCTCCGGTCCGGGACCAGCGGTCGGCCGTGCGGCGCAGCAGCCGCGCGGCCTGCAGCAGTGTGAGCGGCCAGAGCACGGCGAAACACCACAGCAGGGCGGGGTCCGAGGAGCGGATTCCCATGACGGCGGCGAGGGCCGAGGCGACCGTCAGCAGCAGGACGGACAACCGCAGCGGGACATCGCGGCGCACCCGGTGCATCCGGCGCATCCGGTGCGTCAGCCGCCGGTCCTGCAGGAGTCCGGCCTCGATCTCCAGCAGGACGAGCTGTTCGCGCGGTGACAGACGTATGTCGTCGGGGTGCTCTCGGTCGTGCATGTCGTCCACGGAGACGGCACCTCCTCCGGCCGGTCGGCCGCCCTCGGCCCACTGCGTGGGCCGAGTTCCCCGAACGGCCGGAACGAAGCCGCCGCCACCGAGTAGAGGGTCAGCCATTCGAGTGATCCGCGGAACCCTGGATCCCCGGAGAATCGGGAAATGCGGGCGCGTCGGGCCTTTGAATTCCGCAGGGCGGCCCGTGCGAAGTGGCATCCTGCCGAGGGCCGACACAAACTGAAGCGGGCGCTTTGCGATCAGCAGGAGAACGCGCCCGGAGCTTCGATGACCCAGCCCTCTTCGGGAGATCGAATGGTGGAGCAGCCGCCTGAGGAACATATAAGCGGGCCGGAGGAAGGCGCCGTACAACGGCGTAGCGGTTCCGGCCCAGTGGTGGCTGAGGCCGAGAGGGAACTCGCGGATGTCCTCGCCGATGTCCTCGGCGCACAGCGCGTCCCGGTCGACGGTCACTTCTTCACCGACCTCGGGGCCAACTCGCTGGTCATGGCCCAGTTCTGTGCGCGGGTCAGGAAGCGGGACGATCTGCCGTCCCCGTCGATGAAGGACATCTACCGGTACCCCACGATCCGCGGTCTGGCGGCGGCACTCGTGGAACACGCCCCCGAGTCGCCGAGTTCGAAGAGCACCTCCGCACCAGCCGCGGAACCGGCCCGGCCGACGGCTCCCCTCGCGCGGGCGAGCAGCCTGAACCACTTTCTGTGCGGAGTGGTCCAGTGCGCTGTCTTCCTGGTGTATTCCCTCGTCACCGGATTCGTCTCCGCCCGTGGATACGAGTGGATCGCCGCCGGTTCGGGCCTGGCCGGCATCTATCTCAGGTCCCTGCTCTTCGGGGGCATCGCATTCACGGTCATGGTCACCGTGCCGGTCCTTGCCAAATGGTTGCTCATCGGCCGCTGGAAACCCGGCGAATTCCCGGTGTGGGGCGTGAAGTACGTGCGCTTCTGGATCGTCAAGGTGCTGCTCCACGCGAATCCGATGGTGTTCTTCGTCGAGAATCCGCTCTACGTGCTCTACCTCCGGCTGCTGGGCGCACGGATCGGCAAGGGGGTGACGATCCTCTCCCACACCGTGCCGGTCTGCACCGACCTGCTGACGATCGGCGACGGGACGGTGGTCCGCAAGGACTCCTTCATCCTCGGCTACCGGGCGCACTCGGGGCGGATCCAGACCGGCCGGATCACCCTCGGCCGCGAGGTCTACATCGGCGAGAAGACGGTGCTGGACATCGACACGTCGATGGGTGACGGCGCTCAGCTCGGTCACTCGTCCGCCCTGCACCGCGGGCAGGCGGTGCCGGACGGTGCTCACTGGCACGGTTCTCCGGCGCAGCCCACGGAGACGGAGTACGTGCGGGTCGCGCCGGCCAGGTGCGGCACGGGACGCCGGGCCTGGTTCGCTCTGGTGACGCTCCTTCAGCTGTACTTCCTGTACATCCCGCTGGCCGTCGGCGGTGTGTACATACTGTTCACCGAGGTTCCGGCCATCGGCAAGCGGCTCGACCCGCAGACGGCCTCGCTGTCACCGTCGGAACTGTTCTCGGACGCGCTGATCCTGTCCTTCGTGCTGTTCTTCGGCTTCGTCGTCCTGGGGCTTGTCGCCCTGTGCACCCTGCCCCGGCTGCTGGGTCTGGTCGTCAGGCCGGACCGCGTCTATCCGCTCTACGGGTTCCACTACGCGGTGCACCGGGCGACGGCGCGGATGACGAACATCAAGTTCTTCACCTGGCTGTTCGGCGACAGCTCCTTCATCGTGCACTACCTGCGGGGCATCGGATACGACCTGTCGCAGGTCGAGCAGACGGGGTCGAACTTCGGCACCGAGGTCCAGCACGAGAGCCCGCTCCTGGTCACCGTCGGCACCGGGACGATGATCGCCGACGGGCTCTCCCTCCTCAACGCGGACTACTCCAGCACGTCGTTCCGTCTGTCCCGGACGGTCATCGGTCCGCGCAACTTCCTGGGGAACAACATCGCCTATCCAGCGGGGGGCAGGACGGGAGACAACTGCCTGCTCGCGACGAAGGTGATGGTCCCGCTCGACGGCGAGGTCAGGGAAGGCGTCGGACTGCTCGGTTCGCCGTCCTTCGAGATCCCCCGCTCGGTCGAGCGTGACGCGCGGTTCGACGACCTCAGGACCGGTGACACACTGCGCCGTCGCCTCGCCTCGAAGAACCGCTACAACCTGCGCTCGATGGGCCTCATGCTGGGGGCGCGATGGGTGCACACCTTCGCGCTCACCCTCCTCGCCCTCGCCTCGGTGGACCTGTACGGCGTGGTCGGAGACGTGGTGATCGCCGTGTACCTGGCGCTGACGCTCACGCTGTCCACCGTCCACTACATCCTGGTGGAACGCTTCACCACGAGGTTCCGCAGACTGCAGCCGCAGTTGTGCTCCATCTACGACCCGGTGTTCTGGCGGCACGAGCGCGTGTGGAAGGTGCCGGACCACTACCTCAACCTGTACAACGGGACCCCCTTCAAGGCGCTCGTGTGGCGGTTGCTGGGAGTGCGCATCGGCCGCAGGGTGTTCGACGACGGCTGCTACCTGACGGAGCGCACGCTCACCACCATCGGTGACGACTGCATGCTGAACGCCGGGAGCAAGATCCAGTGCCACTCGCAGGAGGACGGCACCTTCAAGTCCGCCGGGACCGCGCTCGGTGCCGGCTGCACGCTGGGCGTCGGAGCCCATGTGCACTACGGCGTGACGTTGGGCGACGGTGCGGTGCTGGCGGCCGACTCCTTCCTGATGAAGGGCGAGGAGATGCCGCCGCGGGCGCACTGGGGCGGCAACCCGGCCGTGGACATGCCGGAGGCCGCGGGCCCTCCCGTCGGTGACCGGTCCACAGCATCGAACGCGGCCGACGCCCGTGTGGCGACCGCGAGTTGAGGAAGGGCAGGGAGCGCGGGTGGAAGCGGACCGGGAGTTCTGGAGCCGTGCGCTGACGGCCGGCGGTGCCACGGCGGTGCCGCGGTGGGCCGGGCAGCCGGTGGCAGGTACGGCCGAGGCCGAGGCGCCGGTGCCGGCCGATGTGGCGGACGCGGTGCGCGGGCTGGTGCGCCGGACGGGGGTTCCGGTCAGCGCCCTGCTGCTGGCCGCCCACGCCAAGGTGCTGGCCGCGCTGTCCGGCGAGCAGGAGGTGGTGACGGGGTACGCCGCCGGAGTGCGCGGCGAGCCGCTGCCCTGCCGCCTGGCGGTGCCCCCGGGGTCCTGGCGCGCGCTGGTGACGGCCGCACAGCACGCCGAGGCGGAGATGCTGGCGCACCGGGAGTTCCCGGTGGAGGAACTGCGCCGGGAACTGGGGCTCGCGGAGCCGTCGTACGAGGTGGTGTTCGGCCCCATGGAGGCCGGTCAGGCCCGTACCGACGACGGTGTCCTGCATGTGCGCTGGTCCGAGAGCGGCGGACGGCTGGTGCTGCGGCTGCGGTACCGCACCGACGTGCTGGACGCCGACTGCGCGGCCCGCATCGCCGACTACCACCTGACGGCGCTCCGGCTGATGACGGCCGACCTGGAGGCCGAGCACACCCGGCAGAGCCTGCTGTCCCCGGACGAGGTCCGCGAGCAGCTGGACGGGCTGGCCGGGCCCCGCCGTCCGCTGCCGGACGCGCGGGCGCACGAGCTGTTCGAGCAGCGGGTGCGGGCGCATCCGGACGCGGTCGCCGCCGTGCACGGCGAGCGCACATGGACGTACGCGGAGCTGAACGGGCGCGCGAACCGGCTGGCGCGGGCGCTGCTGGCGCGGGGGCTGGGCCGGGAAGACGTGGTCGCCGTCGTCACCGAGCGCGGCCTGGACTGGCTGGCCGCCACGCTCGCGGTGTTCAAGGCGGGCGGCGCGTACCTGCCCATCGAGCCGCACTTCCCGGCCGGCCGCGTCCGGGCGACGCTGTCGCGGGCCGGGTGCCGGCTGGTGCTGACCGAGTCAGGCAGCACCCGCACCCTCGACGAGGCGCTGGCCGAGCTGCCGGAGTGCGAGAAACTCCTGATCGAGGCGGCGTACGAGGAACCGCACGCCGACGACGACCTCGGGGTGCCGGTGGACCCCGGCCAACTGGCCTATCTCTTCTTCACGTCCGGCTCCACGGGCGAGCCGAAGGGTGCGATGTGCGAGCACGCGGGCATGCTCAACCATCTCCACGCCAAGATCGACGACCTGGGGATCGGCGAGGGCTCCGTGGTGGCGCAGACCGCCCCGCAGTGCTTCGACATCTCGCTGTGGCAGCTGGTGTCGGCGCTGCTGGTGGGCGGGCGGACGCTGCTGGTCGGCCAGGACGTGGTCGTGGACGTGGAGCGGTTCCTCGACACGCTGGTCCGGGGCCGGGCGCAGGTGGCACAGGTCGTCCCCTCCTATCTGGAGGTCGTGGTCGCCTACCTGGAGCAGCACCCGCGTGAACTGCCGGACCTGCGGTACGTGTCGGTGACCGGCGAGGCGCTGAAACGGGAGCTGGTCCAGCGCTGGTTCGCGCTCCAGCCGGGCATCAGGCTCGTCAACGCCTACGGGCTGACGGAGACGTCGGACGACACCAACCACGAGGTCATGGACCGCGTGCCCGAACGCGTCCTGCTGGGGCGTGCGGTGAACAACGTGCGCGTCTACGTCGTGGACGAGCACCTGTCGCTGGTGCCGCTCGGCGCCCCCGGCCTGATCGCGTTCTCCGGCGTCTGCGTGGGCCGGGGATACGTCAACGATCCCGAGCGGACCCGGGAGGCGTACCGCGAGGACCCGTACCGGCGGGGTGAACGGCTCTACCTCGGCGGTGACTGGGGGCGCTGGCACCCGGGCGGCAAGCTGGAGTTCCTCGGCCGCCGGGACAACCAGGTCAAGATCCGCGGCTTCCGGATCGAGATCGGTGAGATCGAGAACACCCTGCTGCGGGTGCCCGGAGTGCGCGACGGTGCCGTGGTCGCCGCGGAGCGTGCAGGCGGGAACAAGCACCTGATCGCCTTCTACACGGGCCGGCAGCAGCAGCCGGAGGTGCTGCGGGAGGCGCTGGGCGCCGTCCTGCCGGGGTACATGGTCCCCTCCGCCTTCCACTGGCACAGCGCCCTGCCACTGACCGCGAACGGCAAGATCGACCGGAAAGCGCTCACCGCGCTGGCCGAACAGGCGGCACCGGCCGCCTCCGACGGCGGCGGGCGTGAGCGGGACGGCGCCCCGCTCACGCCGACCGAGCGGAAGCTGGCGGCCGCCTGGGCCGAGCTGCTGGGCGTCCCGGAACATCACATCGGCCGCGGCGACCACTTCTTCGACTCCGGTGGGACCTCCCTGACGGCCGTACGGCTCACCATCGCGCTCGACCGCGCCGTCTCCCTCAAGGACATCACCCGGCACCCGGTCCTCGCCGACCTGGCCGCCCTCCTCGACGGGGCCGCCCGGCAGCGGCCGGAGCTGCTCCAGCCGCTGTCGCAGCCGGACGGTGAACCGCAGTGCACGCTGGTGTGCTTCCCGTACGCGGGCGGCAACGCGGTCAACTACCAGCCGATGGCGAGTGCGTTGGCCGGCCACGGCACGGCGGTCCTCGCGGTGGACCTGCCCGGCCACGATCTGGCCGCCCGGCGGGAGCCGTTCGCGTCGATCACCGAGATCGCGGAACGGGTGGCCGGCGAGATCGGTGCGCGTGGCCTGACCCGGGTCATGTTGTGGGGCCACTCGTCGGGCACTGCGCCGGCCCTCGAGACGGCCCGGCGGCTCAAGGAGCGCGGGGTGGAGGTGACGCGGGTCTTCCTCGGCGCGCAGCTCCTCGGCACGGCCGTCGGCCGCCGCGCCGCTCTGGGTGAACTGTCCGGGTGGACCGACGCGGAGATCGCCGCACGGCTGGCCGAGGACGGCGGCTACACCGAGCTCGCGGAGCTGAGCGAACAGCATGCCGAGCACATCGGAGCCGCCTACCGGCACGACTGCGCCTGTGCCCACCGCTATTTCGGCGCCGCCCTGGAGACGGCGCCGCCGGTGAGGCTGTCCGCGCCGGTCTCGGTGGTCGTCGCCGCCGACGACCCGCACACGGCCGGGTACGCCGAGCACCACCGGGACTGGCTGCTCTTCGCCGAGCAGGTGGAACTGTGCGAACTGACGGGCGGCGGGCACTACTTCCCGCGCACCCGCCCGGCCGAGGCCGTACGGGCCGTCCTGGACGCCGTAGCCCCCCTGCCCTCCCCCTGAATCTGGACGAGCCCGCACACGGGCGATCGAAAGGAATCCGAGATGTCGTCCTCATCCCTGGCAGCACCGTTCGAGGTGCAGTCGCGACCGGACAGACCGGCGCTGGTGCACGTGGAGTCCCCCGGCGACGCGCCGAGCTGGGCGGCCGAGCACCGCGCGGCGCTGCGGGCGCTGGTCACCGAGCACGGGGCGCTGGTCGTCCGCGGCCTGGACCTGCGGCGGACGGACCAGGTCGGTGCCGTCTTCACGCGGCTGGCCGGTGACCTCATGACCGAGCGGGAGGCGTTCGCCCCGCGCGAGGCCTACGGCCCGGGGCTGTACTCCTCCACGGCCTGGCCGGACAACCAGCCGATGTGCATGCACCACGAGCTGAGCTACGCGCTCGACGTTCCCGGCCTGATGCTGTTCGCGTGCCTGACCGCGCCCGGGGAGGGCGGGGCGACCGCGGTGGCCGACGCGGAATCGATGCTCCAGGCACTGCCGGCGGAGCTGACGCAGCGGTTCGAACGGACCGGCTGGATGCTGACCCGCAGTTACAACGACGAGATCGGGGCGTCCCTCGCGGAGTCGTTCGGCACCGACGACCGCGCCGAGATCGAGCGCTACTGCCGGGACCACGCGATCGACTTCACCTGGCGGGCCGACGGCTCCCTCCACACCGAGCAGCGGCGCCCCGCCGTGGTGCGGCACCCGGTCACGGGCCGGCGCTGCTGGTTCAACCAGATCGCCTTCCTCAACGAGTGGACGCTGGCCCCGGAGGTGCGCGAGTACCTGGTGGACGTCTACGGGCCGGATGGGCTGCCGTTCAACACCCGTTACGGCGACGGCACCCCGATCGGCGAGGACGTCGTCCAGCTGCTCAACGCCACCTACGAGGAGCACACCCGTCGGGAGCCCTGGCGGGCCGGGGACCTGATGCTGGTCGACAACATCCGCACCGCGCACAGCCGGGAGGCCTTCACCGGGGAGCGCCAGGTCCTGGTCGGCATGGCCGAGCCGCAACGGCCCGCCGACGGCGGCCCGGCCGCGAAGGAGGGGCCGCGATGACCGATGTGCTCTCCACCCCCGACCGGGCCGCCGCGGCGCACCGGCCCACGATGCCGACGTTCTCGGTGATCCCCGGAGCGCAGGTGCAGCAGGCGCTCGAGGGACGCGAGAAGGAGATCGTGGAGCTGGTCGAGGCCACCTACCGGCTGCACGGCGCCGGGGACTCGGTCAACCCGCCGTCGTACTTCCTGCGCTTCCCCGACCGTCCCACGGCGCGGATCATCGCGCTGCCGGCGTCCGTCGGCGGCTCGGTGCACGTGGACGGCCTGAAGTGGATCTCCAGCTTTCCGGACAACGTCGGTTCCGGGCTGCCCCGGGCCTCCGCGGTCCTCATCCTCAACGACCCCGGCACGGGCTACCCGTTCGCCTGTCTGGAGAGCTCCATCATCAGCGCGACCAGGACCGCGGCGTCCGCGGTGCTGGCGGCCGACCGGCTCAGCCGCACCCGCACCCGCCCCACCCGCGTCGGTTTCTTCGGTACGGGCCTGATCGCCCGCTACATCCACACCTTCCTCGCCGGCACCGGCTGGTCGTTCGACGCGATCGGCGTGTACGACGTGTCCGACGCCAGCACCACGGGCTTCTGCGGCTACCTCGGACAGTCGGGGACCACCGCCAACGTCACCGTGCACGACAGCCCCGAGGAACTGATCCGCTCCAGTGACCTGGTGGTCTTCGCCACCATCGCCGGCCAGCCCCATGTCAGCGACCCGGGCCTGTTCAGCCACAACCCGCTGGTGCTGCACGTGTCGCTGCGCGACCTCGCCCCCGAGGTCCTGCTGGCCTCGGCCAACTTCGTCGACGACGTGGAGCACTGCCTGAAGGCGGACACCTCCCCCCACCTCGTCGAGCAGCGCACCGGCAACCGCGACTTCCTGAACGGCACGCTCTACGACGTGCTGGCCGGGCGGGCCGCCCCGCCCGCCGACCGCCCAGTGATCTTCTCCCCCTTCGGACTCGGCGTGCTCGATCTCGCCGTCGGCAAGTACGTCTACGACGAAGTGGCCCGCGGGGGAAACCTCCGCCTCATCGACGACTTCTTCCACGACCTGCGCCGATACGGCTGAGGCCCCTGCCCTGGTACCTGGAGGCCACCGTGCCCGTCATAAACGCTCCGCACGCCTTCAACGAGGGCAATCTGTTCGTCGACCTGGAGTCGATCTTCGGTTACCCCCTCTACCTGAAGTGCGAGGGTTTCAATTTCGCCGGCTCCATCAAGCTGAAGGCGGCGAACGAGATGGTGGAGAGTGCCGAGCGCGACGGCATCCTGACGCGGGACTCGATCCTCGTCGAATCCTCCTCCGGAAACCTGGGTGTGGCACTCAGCATGATCGCCGCGAGCAAGGGCTACCGGTTTCTGTGCGTGACGGACTCCCGTTGCAACCTGTCCACCCGGCTGCTGATGGAGGCGCTCGGCAGCCAGGTCCATGTCGTGGCCGGTCTGGACGCCAACGGCGGCTTCCTCGGCACGCGGATCGACTACGTCCGTTCGCTGTGCGCGTCCGACGACCGGTACGTGTGGCTCAGTCAGTACACCAACGCGGGCAACTGGCGGGCGCACTTCCGCACCACGGGGCCGGAGATCGCCGACCACTTCCCGCAGCTGGACGTGCTGTTCGTCGGCGCGGGCACCACCGGCACCCTGATGGGCTGCGCGCGCTACTTCCGGCAGTGGCACCGGCCGGTGCGGATCGTCGCGGTGGACAGCGTGGGTTCGGTGGCCTTCGGCGGCAAGCCCGGCCGCCGGATGATCCCCGGACTGGGCATGAGCATGCGTCCGCCGCTGCTCGACGAGTCCTTCGTGGACGAGGTGATCCGGGTGGAGGAGGCGGACACCATCCGCGCCTGTCACCGCATGGCCCGCCGCGGCTTCCTGTTCGGCGGCTCCACGGGGACGGTGGTCAGCGGTGCCACCGACTGGCTGGCCCGGCACGACGCCCATGACATCACCGCGGTGGCCATCGCACCGGATCTGGGCGAGCGCTACCTCGACACCATCTACCAGACCAACTGGCTGCAGGACCTGTACGGCGACCAGATCCTCGACCCGGCACACATGACCACGACCGCGCCCCGGCCGGCCGAGCCGGGAACGCCGCCGCCGGAGCGCCGCGAGGAGCCGTAGCGAGGCGTCCCCACGCCATGGTCCGACAAGGCCGGTGCCCGCTGCCGCGGGTGCCGGCCTTGTCGGGGTGTGATCACGGCGGCCGGGGCGGGCACCCGGGAATCCGTGGCTGCGGCACACATGACCTTCCGCGCCGCAAGGCCGATACTGAGGAGCGGGACGCCCGTCGTCCGCCACTGTCCGCACGTGGCTCGACCAGGGAAGACACCATAGGAGACACCCATGAGGATGCTGATCAACGTCCCGGAGACCGTGGTGGCGGACGCGCTGCGCGGGATGGCGGCCGCCTATCCCGACCTGACCGTGGACGTGGAGAACCGAGTGATCGTGCGCCGGGACGCTCCCGTGGCGGGGCAGGTCGCGCTGGTGTCGGGCGGCGGGTCGGGGCACGAGCCGCTGCACGGCGGATTCGTCGGCCCGGGCATGCTCGCCGCGGCCTGCCCCGGGGAGGTGTTCACCTCGCCGGTGCCCGACCAGATGGCGCGCGCCGCGGCGGCCGTGGACAGCGGGGCCGGGGTGCTGTTCGTGGTGAAGAACTACACCGGTGACGTGCTGAACTTCGACATGGCGGCCGAACTCGCCGAGGACGAGGGCGTCCAGGTCGGCAAGGTCCTGGTCGACGACGACGTGGCGGTCACCGACAGCCTGTACACGGCCGGCCGGCGCGGCACCGGCGCGACCCTGTTCGTGGAGAAGATCGCGGGCGCCGCCGCGGCCGAGGGGCAGCCGCTGGAGCGGGTGGAGGCCGTCGGCCGCCAGGTGAACGAGAACTCCCGCAGCTTCGGTGTGGCGCTCAGCGCCTGTACGACCCCGGCGAAGGGCAGTCCCACCTTCGATCTGCCCGACGGAGAACTGGAGTTGGGCATCGGTATCCACGGCGAGCCGGGCCGGGAGCGGCGGCCGATGATGACCTCCGGGGAGATCGCCGACTTCGCGGTGCACGTGATCCTGGAGGACATGCCGCCGCGCAGCCCGGTGCTCGTGCTGGTCAACGGCATGGGTGCCACTCCGCTGCTGGAACTGTTCGGCTTCAACGCCGAGGTGCAGCGGGTGCTGTCCGAGCGCGGGGTCGCCGTGGCCCGCACCCTCGTCGGCAACTACGTCACCTCCCTGGACATGGCAGGCGTCTCGGTGACGCTGTGTCAGGTGGACGAGGAGTTGCTGCGCCTGTGGGACGCGCCGGTGAAGACCCCGGCGCTGCGCTGGGGGATGTGATACGGCGGACGAGGCGACCCTCCCCCTGGCACGCCGCTCGACAGCCCTACCACGCAAGGAGATCCAGTGCTCGACGCCGACTTCTTCCGCCGTTGGATGGCGGCGACCGCCGCGTCCGTCGACCGCGAGGCGGAGCGGCTCACCGCCCTCGACTCGGCGATCGGCGACGCCGACCACGGCAGCAATCTGCAGCGCGGGTTCACGGCCGTGGCGGCCGGCCTGGAGAAGGAGGCGCCAAACACTCCGGGTGCCGTGCTGACCCTCGCCGGACGCCATCTGATCTCGACCGTCGGCGGCGCGTCCGGGCCGCTGTACGGCACCCTGCTGCGCCGGGCCGGCAAGGCGCTCGGTGACGCCGCCGAGGTCGACGTGGAGCAACTGGCCCAGGCGCTGCGCGCGGGCATGGACGGGGTGATGGCGCTCGGCGGAGCGGCGCCCGGCGACAAGACCATGATCGACGCTCTGGCGCCTGCGGTGGACGCGCTCACGGACGGCTTCGCCGCCGCGCGGGCCGCCGCCGAGGAGGGCGCGGAGGCCACCACCCCGCTGCAGGCCCGCAAGGGCCGGGCGAGCTATCTCGGGGAGCGCAGCATCGGCCACCAGGATCCGGGAGCGACCTCGTCGGCTCTGCTGATCGCCGCGCTGGCGGAGACGGCGGAGGCCGGCGGTGAGTGAGGAGAAGCTGGTCGGGATCGTGCTGGTGTCGCACAGCGCGGAGGTGGCCGCGTCGGTCGCCGAGCTCGCGAAGGGGCTGGCGGGCGGGGCCACGGCGGTGCCCGTGGCCTCCGCGGGCGGCACCGAGGGCGGCGGGCTCGGCACCAGCGCCGAGCTGATCTCCGCCGCGGCGGCCACCGTGGACCGGGGTGCCGGGGTCGCGTTGCTCACCGACCTCGGCAGCGCCGTGCTCACCGTGAAGGCGCTGCTCGCCGAGGGCGACGAACTGCCGGACGGCTCCCGGCTGGTGGACGCCCCGTTCGTGGAGGGCGCGGTGGCCGCCGTGGTGACCGCGGCCACGGGCGCCGACCTGGACGCGGTGCAGGCCGCGGCGACGGAGGCGTACGCCTACCGCAAGGTCTGACCGCGTCGGGACGCGAGGGGCGCGCCCCGGCGGCTCACTTGTTCATGAGGAGCAGTCTGGCCAGCCGCTCTCCCGTGGCGACCGCCGCCGCGTGGTCCTCGAGGGGGTTCACGCGGGAGTTCTTGAAGACGATGTAGGTGACACCGGAGGACACACCGCCGTCGCGTGGGTCGGACCGGATGCCGAGGGCCCGGGCGGTGGCGTACGAGGCCTCGCCGATGACGTCGCGCGGGCCGGTGTCGCCGACCACCGCGTACTGCACCCGGCCCCGGTAGACCACGGCGGCGACGGAGCCGCCGGGAACGCCGGCGGCGCGATGGTCCCAGATGCGGCTCGGGGGCGGGACCACGATGTAGGGCAGCTTCTCGGCCTTCAGGTGGCGGCCGTCGGACTGCTGGAAGGCGGTGGCGGCGGCGAACGACGGGTCGGTGCGGCGGTTGCAGTGCTTGCTGGACCGCCCGTCGCAGTCGACGTCCAGGTCGGCCTTCCAGAACACGGCGTCCTCGGTTCCGCAGACGGGGACGGTCGCGGGACGGTCGGCGTCGGTGCGGTACCGGCCGCGGGAGACCTGGTGGCATTCGCCCAGCCGGGCCAGCAGGTCGGCCGCGGCGACGGCACCCTCGCTGTGGGCCGCGGGCCGCTGTCGGGGCTGGACGGCGCCGGCCGTGTCGGGCAGCGCGGCGGGGGCGATCAGGGCGGCGCCGGCCGCGGCCAGTGTCAGCGACGGGACACGCACGATGAGGGACCCTCTCCTCGGGGACGGGGGGAATGTGCCGCCCACTGTGGTGCGGGTCCGGTGCACGGCCGTCTGGGCCGCCCCGAAGGAGGCCGGATGGAGCACAGGTCTGACACTCCGTCAGGTGACAACCGGGCGTGGGAGCCAATGCGGGGGCGGGGAGCGGACCGGGGCGAGCGGCACAGGAGCGGGGCAGGCGCAGGACAGGAGAGGGACAACAGGGGCCGGGGGACCCGGACCGGCCTCCGTCCGGGTCCCCCGGCCACCCGCGTCGGCGCGGGATCGGCGACGACAGCGTGTCCGCGCCACCGGCATGAACTCCCCTGCTCGTTCGGGCAGTTCGGCCGCAGTGGGGCCAGCATACGGAACACCCCGGGATGGTCACCAACGCGGCCCTCTTGATGTGGCCACACCCGGCGGGTCATATTGGTCCGGACCTTTGCGTGATGTCGATGCGGTCCCGGGGAGGCAGAGCCGTGCGACGCGTTCCGCTGCCGCCCCTGCTGGTCTGCGCGGCCCTGCTGCTCGTCGCCTCCTGCGGCTGGAGCCGGGCCGCCGACGGCGACGACGGGCGGGCGCCCGGCGCGCCGACCGGCGTCACCGCCGTGGCGGGCAGCGCCACGAGCGTGCACGTGATGTGGAACGCGCTGGCGGACGACCCCGGCGTCCGCTCCTACGAGATCTGTCGCGGCACCGCGAAAGTGGAGGAAGTGCCGGGTTCGCAGCACATGGTGGACGTCACCGGGCTCAGGCCGTCCACCATGTATGCCTTCACCGTGCGGGCCCTCGACACCGAGGGCCGTGCGGGGCCGCCGAGCCGGGTGGTACGGGCGCGGACGCCGGCCCGGGTGGCGGCCGACCGCTCGGCACCGACCCGTCCGGGGCGCATCGCCGGACGGGTCGTCGGCAGCCGCGCCGTCCAGCTGTCCTGGGCCGCGTCCCGGGACGACCGGCGCGTGGTGTCCTACGACGTCTACCAGGGCGACGCCAAGATCCACGGCGTCGGCGGGGAGCAGACCGCGACCGTGATCACCGGGCTGCGTCCCGGTACCGCCTACGTCTTCACCGTGCGGGCCCGGGACGCCGCCGACAACCTCTCCCCCGCGAGCGGTCCCGTCCGGCTCACCACGCCGGGCACCGACGACGGCCGGAACACGGCGCCCACCGCCTTCACGGCCACGACCCACCGGGCCGCGGGTGCCTTCTACGTCGACCTGTCCTGGGACCCCCCGCGCGTGGACGGGGTGATCACCGAGTACCGGATCCGGCTGGACGACACCACGGCCACCTCACTGGTGTGGGGCGGCACACCACCGCGCGGGCGGGCGCGCTACAGCTTCTACGTGGGCCGGACCCCCGGGCAGGAGCACCGGGTGCGGCTGCGGGCTCGGCTGCCGGACGGCACCTGGGGCGGCTGGACGGCCGAGCGCACGGTGACCACGGGCGGCTGACGGCCGCGGCCCGTCGGTGTGTCGCCTTGCGCCGGACGAAGGAAAGGGATCACCTGGCCGGCTGTCCCCGGGTGCGGGGCCGGCCGGGGCGGCGTTGGCTGCTGCAGAGGCGCTACGGGCGCTTCCCGACCCTCGGCGGCTCATGGGACGTACCGCCGACCGCGCCGCCGGAGGCCACAGCCCATGGACACCTCGCGACTCCTGCTCCGTTCCGGCCAGGCCCTGGCCGCCGCCGCGCTCCCGGCCGCACTGGCCGGACCGGCCGCCGCGGTCTCGGGCATCTCCGTCGGCACCACCGGCACCACCGGCTCCACCGTCTCCGTGGTCACCGGCGCGGGCAGCCGGATCAACGGCGGCTGGGGCACCGCGGCACTGCTCACCGGCCGCCGGGCGAGCTTCGCCCAGGGCCGCCGGGTGGCCCTGGCGGGCACGACCGTCAGCCAGTCCGCCGCCTGGTCCCAGGTGAGGCCGGGGACGACGGTGGCCGTGATGCGCTCCAGCGGCGCGACGGCCGGTACCCGGTCGGTGACCGTTTCCTCGCCCGCGGCACCGACGACCTCGTCCACGTCCAGGCCGGCGCCGTCACGCGGTGTGATGGGCGGCATCGGCGGTGCCGCCCGCGACTACGGTCCGCTGACCCTGGGCATCGGCGCGGCACTGGTCGGCTCCGGTGTCATCGCCGCGGGCCGTGTGCTGCGCCGCCGCTCGAAGCCCTACCGGCTCTGAGCGGGACTCAGTCGGCGTCCGGCAGTTCGGCGAACTCGGTCAGGGCGTGGGCGAGCCACCCGGTCCAGAAGGTCTCCAGGTCGATGCCCGCCCGCAGGACCAGATGACGCAGCCGGTCCTGCGGGGCGTCCCGGTCCGGCGGGAAGTCGCGCCTCTCGATCTCCTGGTACTCCGCCAGCTGCCGCTCGTGGAGCTCCAGATGGCGGCGCAGGTCCGCCTCCAGGCCCTCCGTGCCGACCACGGCCGCCGCACGCAGCCGCAACAGGAGCGTGTCCCGCAGCGGCTTGGGGTCCTGGGTCGCTGCGGTCCAGCGCTCCAGTTCGGCGCGGCCCGCCGGCAGCACCTCGTAGCTCTTCTTCTGCCCGCGGGCCGGCTGCTCGGCGGGCAGTGCGCGGATGAGTCCCTCGCCCTCCAGCCTCCCCAGCTCGCGGTAGATCTGCTGGTGCGTGGCGGACCAGAAGTAGCCGATCGACTTGTCGAACCGGCGGGTCAGCTCCAGCCCCGACGAGGGCTTTTCCAGCAGGGCGGTGAGGATCGCGTGCGGGAGGGACATGGGCTCATCCTAGGGACGGGTTCTCACCGGGAGGCGCGGTGCCGGGTCACAGCGCCGCCGCCAGCTCCGTGCCCTGCTTGATGGCCCGCTTGGCGTCCAGCTCGGCCGCGACGTCCGCGCCGCCGATCAGGTGCGCGCTGCGCCCGGCGGCGACCAGCTCCTCGTACAGACCGCGGCACGGCTCCTGCCCGGTGCACAGCACCACGGTGTCGACCTCGAGGACCGTGCTCTCCTCACCGACGGTGATGTGCAGGCCGGCGTCGTCGATCCGGTCGTAGCGCACGCCGGGGACCATGGTGACGCCGCGGTGCTTGAGTTCGGTGCGGTGGATCCAGCCGGTGGTCTTGCCGAGGCCGGCACCGACCTTGCTGGTCTTGCGCTGCAGCAGGTGGACCTGGCGGGGCGGGGCGGGCCGCTCGGGCGCGGCGAGGCCGCCCGGCGCGCGGTAGTCCATGTCGACGCCCCAGGCGCGGAAGTACGTCTCCGGGTCCTCGCTCGCCTTGTCGCCGCCGTCGGTCAGGTACTCGGCCACGTCGAAGCCGATGCCGCCCGCGCCGAGGACGGCGACGCGGTCGCCGACGGTGGCGCCGCCCTGCAGCACGTCCAGGTAGCCGACGACGCGGGGGTGGTCGACGCCGGGGATGTCGGGGGTGCGCGGGGTGACGCCGGTGGCGACGACGACCTCGTCGTAGCCGTCCAAGTCGGCCGCGGCGACGCGGGTGTCCAGGCGTACGTCGACGCCGTGGGCGTCGAGCTGGTGGCGGAAGTAGCGCAGCGTCTCGTCGAACTCCTGCTTGCCGGGGACCTTCCGGGCGACGTTGAGCTGGCCGCCGATCTCGCTCGCGGCGTCGAACAGCGTGACGTCGTGGCCCACTTCGGCGGCGCTGACGGCGCAGGCGAGACCGGCGGGGCCGGCGCCGACGACCGCGACGCGCTTCTTGCGCCGGGTCGGCGCGAGCACCAGCTCCGTCTCGTGGCAGGCGCGCGGGTTCACCAGGCAGGAGGTGATCTTCCCGCTGAAGGTGTGGTCGAGGCAGGCCTGATTGCAGCCGATGCAGGTGTTGATCGCCTCGGGCGTGCCGGCGGCGGCCTTGGCGACGAAGTCGGCGTCGGCGAGCATCGGCCGGGCCATGGACACCATGTCCGCGTACCCCTCGGCCAGCAACTCCTCGGCCAGTTCCGGGGTGTTGATGCGGTTGGTGGTCACCAGCGGCACGGACACCTCGCCCATCAGCTTCTTGGTGACCCAGGCGTAGGCGCCGCGCGGCACGGAGGTGGCGATGGTGGGGATCCGCGCCTCGTGCCAGCCGATGCCGGTGTTGATGATCGTCGCTCCGGCGGCCTCGACGGCCTTGGCGAGGGTGACGACCTCCGCCAGCGACGAGCCACCGGGGACGAGGTCCAGCATGGAGAGCCGGTAGATGATGATGAAGTCCTCGCCGACGGCCTCGCGCACCCGCTTGACGATCTCGACGGGGAAGCGCATCCGGTTCTCGTAGGAACCGCCCCAGCGGTCGGTGCGCCGGTTGGTCTGCGCGGCGATGAACTCGTTGATGAGGTAGCCCTCGGAGCCCATGATCTCCACGCCGTCGTAGCCGGCCTGACGGGCCAGGCGGGCGGCGCGGGCGTAGTCGCCGATGGTGCGCTCGACGTCGGCGTCGGTGAGCTGGCGCGGCGCGAAGGGACTGATCGGTGCCTGCAGCGGGCTCGGCGCGACGAGGTCCTGGTGGTAGGCGTACCGCCCGAAGTGCAGGAGCTGCATCGCGATCCGGCCGCCCTCGCGGTGCACGGCGTCGGTGACCGCCTTGTGCTGCTCGGCCTCCGCCTCGGTGGTCAGCTTGGCGCCGCCCTCGTACGGCCGCCCCTCCTCGTTGGGCGCGATCCCGCCGGTGACGATGAGTCCCACTCCGCCGCGGGCACGGGCCGCGTAGAACGCCGCCATCCGCTCGAAGCCGCGCTCGGCCTCCTCCAGACCGACGTGCATGGAGCCCATGAGCACGCGGTTGGGCAGCGTGGTGAAGCCCAGGTCGAGCGGGGTCAGCAGATGCGGGTAACGGCTCATCGGGCCCTCCGTACACGGTGTCGTCGCCTCTTGTTGTAGAGGACGCGCGCACCGTTGTGCAACTAGTTGCATAAGCCGGAGGGGGTGACACCGAACACTCTGTACCTACTAGTATGTAAAGTCATTCGAGTCTCCGGCCCGAAAGGACTGGCCCCATGCCCTTCGTCCGTATCGACACCCTCGGCACCGACCCGGACCGCCTCGGCGCGCTGGGCGACGCCGTGCAGGATGCACTGGTCGAGACGCTCGGCGTCCCGCCCGAGGACCGCTTCCAGGTGCTGACGGCACACGACGGGGTGCGCAGCGCCCTGCGGTACGACAGCTATCTGGGACTCCCGAAGGACGAGTCGGTGGTGTTCGTGGCGATCACCATGCGCGCCGGACGCCCCCCGGAGCAGAAGCGGGCGTTGTACCGGCGGATCGCCGAGCGGATCCATGAGCGCACCGGCACCGCGCCGCACGACGTGGTCGTCACCGTCACCGAGAACGCGCCCGTCGACTGGTCCTTCGGCGACGGGCGGGCGCAGTACGCCCCGGCCGGCGTGGAGCCGGCCGGGGCGTAGGTGACCCGGTACCGGTGCGTCAGCGGCTCTGCAGCCGCAGGTGCAGGTCCCGCTCCTGGTCGCCGGACGCCGTGCAGGTCTCCTCCACGGCGAACATCGAGTCCAGGGTGGTGCGGAACCGGTCCACGGCCCAGTACCCGCCCTGCACGTCCGCCTGGACGGGCGACTGCAGGCGGACGGGCGGGCAGCCCTGTCCGTGGGCGTGTGCGACGTCGTACGTGCCGAGCCAGACCATGGGGCGGGTCTCATGGAGCTGCTGCGGCACCTCGTCCGCGCCCCGGTCGGACTCGAAGCAGGTCCCCAGTGCGTCGAAGACGAGACGGGCGTCCTCCTTGGAGCATCCGCTGATCTCCACCGTGACGGTTTCGGGATGCGACCCCTTGTCGTGCGCCATTGATCGCTCCTTTCGTGGCCGCGCTGCGGTGGAACGGGGTACCCCGCCGAACCGCGTCCATCCTCAGCAAAGCACCACCGGCCGGTGAGCACACCTCAGCCGCGGGAGAACTTGTAGGTCTTGCTGTCCGTCAGCACGCAGAAGCCGGGTGAGATCACGATGACGCGGAGAACGCCGGTCCGCCGGTCGTAGTCGATGCCCTCCGCCTCGAAGGTCCCCGAGCAGGAGCTGCGCAGCGGCAGCTGCCGCAGGGCCGTGACATGCCCGGAGACGTCCGCGGAGCCGCCGGGCGCGGCCGACAGGTCGATCTGCAGCAGCGGCTTGGTCATCCCGAAGAGGCTGCCGTCCGGGTCGTCGGAGGAGCACAGCAGGGTGGCCGGTCCGGAGAAGTCGCACCCCTGCACGTCGCGCACGGCATGGTCCAGGTGGACCGTCGCGGACTGCGGGAGGTTCGCCTGGGGTGAGGTGCTCCGGTTCTCGCCCGGGGTCGGGAAGACGAGCAGGCGGGTCATCGTCCCCCACTCGCCCGAGAGCATCCACTGGCCGTCGGGCGAGATCGCGACCCAGGAGTTGTTCAGGGCCTCGCCGGGGCCGAGCGTGTGGACGTACTCCGACCAGGTTCCACCGGGCGACTGCACACGGAACATCTTGGAGGTGCCGGAGTCCTGCTGGTAGGGCTCGACGTAATAGCCCTCGTAGGAGGCGTCGGGGTCGCCGACGTGGTTCCAGCCGCGGCTGGAGACGCCGATCGGGACGGTGCCGATGCCGGTGTAGTGGTTGGGGCTGTTCGCGGGGATCTCCACCGAGGTCAGACCCTGGCTCTCGGTCAGCGGGTCGGCGCGGTCGGATCCGGTCTCGGTCCAGCTGTCGGCCGCGGTGGCCGGGGCGGGTGCGGCCAGGGACACGACGGCGGCGGTGGCGAGGGTGACGAGTCCGGCGAGGACTGTGTGACAACGTTGCCGGGCGGGTGCGGGCATGGCCGACTCCTCGGACGAGGGGGTGGGGACACGGGCCGGTCGGGAACACAGCGTGAGGGGACGGGGACACTCGGTCGGCGCACAGTCTGGCGTGGCGCGTTGATCATGTACAGACCAATGAAGCAACATGAGCGTGAACTCTCACGGCCCGCGAGATCGCGCTGTACGGTCTCGGCAGGAGCCCCCGCACCGCGCGCACCCCGCACGGCGCGGTGATTCCGGGCGGACGTCCGTCGCCGTGCTGAGGGATGGTGGAGGCAGCGGGCGCAGGCGTCGGAGAGTCGGGTGTGAGCGCGGTAGAACAAGGGGAGTCGGCACGGGGGACGACGTGCCGTGCGGACGGGCGAAGGCGGTGCGTGGCATGAGTGCAGCCGAGGCTGCGGCGGCCGAGGGCGGCGAGCCCGCGCGCGGGCCGATGCGACCGGGCGGTCTCCTCGACGTGCTCGGTGTGGCGTCGGTGGTGCTGGACACCGACGGCCGGATCGTGCTCTGGAGCCCCCAGGCGGAGGAGCTGTTCGGCTACACCGCGCAGGAGGCCCTCGGCGAGTACGCCGCCCGGCTGATGGTCCACGAGCGGCACTTCGAGCTGGTCGGCAGGCTCTTCGCCGACGTGGTGCGGACCGGGGAGAGCTGGGCCGGCGGCTTCCCCGTGCGGCACAAGGACGGCAGCACCCGGGTGGTGGAGTTCCGCAACATGCGGCTGCTGGACGACCGCGGTGACGTGTACGCGCTCGGGCTCGCCGCCGACCAGTCGACCGTACGGCGGCTGGAGCAGGACGTGGCGCTGTCCGAGCGCATGGTGAAGCAGTCACCGATCGGATACGCCGTCCTGGACACCCGGCTGCGGTTCGTCTCGGTCAACCCCGCCCTGGAGAGGATCAACGGGCTGCCCGCCGCCGAGCACATCGGACGGACGCTGCGCCAGGTGCTGCCGATGCTGGACTCCTCCGCGGTGGAGGCCTGCGCCCGGCGGGTGCTGGACACCGGCGTGCCCGTGATCGACCACACACTGGTCGGCCGTACCCCTGCCGACCCGGAGGAGGACCACACCTGGGCGCACTCGCTGTACCGGCTCGAGGACACCATGGGCAATGTGCTCGGCGTGGCGATCTCGGTCGTCGACATCACCGAGCAGCACCGGGCCTCCGTGGAGGCGGAGGCCGCCCGGCGCCGGCTCGCGGTCGTCGCCGACGCCTCCGCCCGGATCGGTACGACGCTGGAACTGGAACGCACCGCCTGCGAACTGGCCGAGGTCGCCGTGCCGGAACTCGCCGACGTGGCAGCCGTCGACCTGCTGGACGCGGTGGTGGAGGGCCGGCCCAGCACGCTGGGCCCGCTGGAGTCGGCGGTGATCCGGGCCCTCGCGCTACGGCCCCAGGACGGCACGGACGCGGTCCGCGCCGCCGATCCACCCGGACGGATCGCCCGGTACGCCCCCGACCGGCTGGTCACCGAATGCGTCCGTACCGGCGAGGCCGTGCTGGTGCCGCAGGTGAAGGACGAGGACCTGCCCCGCATCGCCCGCTCCCCCGAGGCGGCCGAACTGCTCGGCCGGGCCGGCCTGCACTCGTACCTCGCGGTGCCGCTGATCGCGCGCGGCGAGGTGCTGGGCGCCCTCGACCTCAAACGCACCCGCAATCCGGCGCCGTTCGGCGAGGACGACGTGCTGCTCGCCCGGGAACTGGCCGCCCGCGCGGCCGTGCAGATCGACAACGCCCGCTGGTACCAGAACGCCCGCAACACCGCGCTCACCCTGCAGCGCAGTCTGCTGCCCAGTCGTCCACCCGTCACGACCGGCCTGGAGGTGGCCTCCCGCTACCAGCCGGCCGGGGCCACCAGCGAGGTCGGCGGCGACTGGTTCGACGTGATCCCGCTGGAGGGCGGCAGGACCGCGCTCGTGGTGGGCGACGTGATGGGCAGCGGCATCAGCGCCGCCGCGACCATGGGCCGGCTGCGTACGGCGACCACGACGCTGGCCGCGCTCGGCCTCGACCCGGCGCTGCTGCTGGAGCACCTGGACAAGACGACCTCGGCCCTGGACCACTCCATCGCGACCTGCGTGTACGCCGTCCACGACCCGCACCTGCGCCAGTGCCGCATCGCCAACGCCGGCCACCTGCCGCCGGCCCGGGTCCGCCCGGGCCGGCCGCCGGAACTGCTCGACCTGCCCACGGGGGTGCCGCTGGGGGTGGGCGGGATCGAGTTCCGCACCGTCACCGTCGACTTCGAGCCCGGTGACGAGCTGGTCTTCTACACCGACGGGTTGGTGGAGACCCGCTGCCACTCGCTGGACGAGCGCCTGGACTTCCTGCTGTCCCAGCTCGACGACCCCGAACGGCCTCTGGAGGAGGCCTGCGACCTCCTCCTGCGGGCCCTGCACCATCCCGACAACCACGACGACGTGGCCCTGCTCATCGCCCGGGCACAGCACCTGCCCTAGGTCCTGGGCGTACACCGACGACCACGTGCGCGTACCGCTCCTCCGACACCGCGAGCCGGGCCGTCAGGCCCGCGTCGGTGAAGGCCCGTACGGCGGCCGGCGCCTGGTGCTCGCCGGTCTCGCTCAGGAGGCAGCCGCCGGGCGCGAGCCAGTCGGGTGCCCCGGCCGCCACCCGGCGCAGGACGTCGAGGCCGTCGGCGCCGCCGTCCAGGGCGACCAGCGGCTCGTGGTCGCGGGCCTCGGCCGGCAGCAGGGCCACCTCGGCGGTGGGCACGTAGGGCACGTTGGCCGTGAGGACGCCGACGCGGCCGCGCAGCCCCGCGGGCAGGGCGTCGTACAGGTCGCCCTGGTGCGCCCGGCCGCCGAAGGGGGCGAGGTTGCGGCGGGCGCAGCGCACGGCGGCCGGATCGATGTCGGCGGCGTGCACCTCCACGCCGTCCAGGGCGGCGGCGAGGGCCGCGCCGAGCGCGCCGGAACCACAGCACAGGTCCACGATCACGGCCGCGTCCGGTGCCGCGGCGAGCGCCTGGTCGACCAGGAACTCGGTACGGCGGCGGGGCACGAACACCCCGGGTGCCACCGTGATGCGCCGCCCGTGGAACTCGGCCCAGCCGAGGACGTGTTCCAGCGGGAGCCCGGCGGCGCGCCGGTCCACCATCGAGGACAGTTCGTCGGCGGTGCGGGCGGTGGCGAGGATCAACTCCGCCTCGTCCTCGGCGAAGACGCACCCGGCGGCACGCAGCGCGGAGACGACGGCGGCAGAAGGACCGGGGGAGGACACAGGCGGCACGGGAGGCACGGAGGGCACAGCAGGCATGGAGGCCGAGAGCCTTTCGGAAGCGCGAGACGTGCAGGGCGCTCCCGCGGTCACCGCTGCCGGTGTACCGCGCCGTCCTGAGGGATGAGCACCCCGGCTGACACAGCGGTGATGGATCCCACCTCCTCGACGATCGGGGCCGCGCAGCGTCCGCGGCCGGACGGCCACCATACCCCAACGCCCGCGCCCGGCCGCCGCGGTGGAAAACCGGGTGACGCGGCGCCGGGTACGTGGTTAGGCTCCCCTCGATGACGACTCATTCGACTCAGAGATGGGGGGTCCCGTTCGCGCAAGGTGAGCGCTGATGCTCCCTTCGAACGCGTACGGGGATTCCCGGCTTTCGTTGTGGCTGCGCGTGCGTCGGTACGCCGTGCCGCCTTCCATGATCGAGACCGCCACGAGCCGCCGCAGTGCCGGGGACTGGGCGGGCGCCTGCGCCGCCGCCCGGTTCGACGTGGACCTCGATCTGCGTTCCGTCGCCCGTGCCCACGGCCGGGAGACCGCGGCCCGGCTCCGCGCCGACCTCCGCCGTCTCGCGCCCGACCTCCTGCGCTGGCACATGCCGAGGATCGCGCCGGACGGGCTGCTCCGCCCGGGTCTGACCCTCACGCTGGCCCGGTACGAGCGTTCCGGCCGGGCCGGCCCGTTGCACCTCGTGGCCCGTACTCCGCCGTCCTGGGCGGACGCCGGCCAGCGGATCAGCCTCGCGGTGTGGGACCCGGAGCAGGCGGAGTGCGGGGGCCATCCGCATCCGCACCCGAACCGGCGCTACCGGCTCGACCTGCACCGCCACCTGTGGGACGCCCGCAGGGCCGCCGAACTGCGCGACCGCGTCGGGACCGCCGGGCCGACGCCGCCGGTGGCCCGCCCGCTCGGGCCGGCCACGCCGCCGGAGGCCGATCCGCTCGGGCTCGTCCCGCCGGTCCACGGCTGTGACGTCGGCCGGTGGGCGGCCGAGGCGGCCCTCCTGCTGACGGCCGAGGGACGCTCCAGCGGCGCCTTCGCGGTACGGCTCGGCGGCCGACACCGACTGGTGCTGGAGCTGGTGGCAGGGACGGATGCGGGTGAGGGCGGCGGGGCGGCTTCCTGGTCGACTCCGGTCGCCGGCGGGGGCCTTGGGGCTGTCCGGCCGCATCACCTGACCGACCGGGGCGGTGAGCCTGCCCGGACGGGCCGTGCGATCGGCCAGGGCGGTGCCGATCTCGCCCTGCGGGGCGTGACGCAGCCTCCGCCGGGCGGGTTCTCCACCCTGCCCGTGCTGCCCGACGCGGCGACCTGGGTGCTGCCCGACCTGGAGCTGCTCCGCTCCGGCCTGCTCGGACCTGGGCAGCTGCACCCCCTGGTGGCCGCCGCGCTGGTTCCCGGGCGGGAGCCGGTCGATGCGGTCCGGGACGAAGACCCGGCCGCGGGAGCGCGGCTCGTGGAGTGCCGGGGAGTGACGCACCGCATCGGCCTGGTCGACGGCGTACTGGCCCCGCTGGACCACGATCCGGACGAGATCCGGCGCGAGGAGCTGCTGGCCGCGCTCGGCGGCCCGCCGCTGCCCTGTCTGCGGACCGTCGACGAGGCGCACCGGCGTCCGCACTGTCTGACCGGGGTCCGGGAACGGCTGGACCACGGCGACGTCTCCGGCGCCCTGGCCGTGGTCGAGGGGCTGCTGGGACCCGCCGCGGTGCTGCGCGAGGGCCCGCTGCGGGACGAACTGGCGGCCGCCGCCGAGCGCCGCATCGCCTACGGCCTGTACCGGGCGGGCCTCACCGGCACCGGTCACACCGGCTCCGATCTCATCGGCTGCGGCCCGGCCTGCGCCGACCGGGCCTGCCCCGACCGGAACCGCCGTCCCGCGGCCGGCCGCCGTCCGACCCGGCGTGAGACCCGCCCCGTCACCTTCTTCTGAACCTCCCGTCCTGTTCCACGACTTCACATCACAGGTGATTCCTCCATGACCTCGTCCCTCTCCCCTGTCCTGCCCGTGGACCAGCCGGAATCCTCCCGACTGGTCGTCGCCGACGCCCTGTTGACCCTCCTGCGGGACACCACGACCGAACCCCGCGCCGACATCCAGCTGGAGGCGCTGACGCTTGCCGTGACCGCCGACCTGCCGGTGCTGCTGTGGGGTGAGCCGGGCATCGGCAAGACCGCTGCCCTGAACCAGCTCGCCGCCGCCCTGGATCTGCCCCTGACCACGGTGATCGCCAGCGTCCATGAGCCGTCCGACTTCTCCGGGCTGCCCGTCGTGGGGGACGATCCGGCCGTCCAGGGCGTCCCGATGGCCCCGCCGGACTGGGCGGTGCGGCTGGTGCGGGCCGGGCGCGGGCTGCTGTTCCTGGACGAGCTGTCCACCGCTCCCCCGGCCGTACAGGCGGCCCTGCTGCGGCTCGTGCTGGAGCGGCGGATCGGCGCGCTGCGGCTGCCGCCGGGAGTGCGGATCGTCGCAGCGGCCAACCCGCGCTCCTCGGCGGCGGACGGCTGGGAGCTGAGCCCGCCGCTGGCCAACCGGTTCGTGCATCTGCAGTGGGTCCACGACCACGACGTCGTCGTACGGGGCCTCGGCGGGACCTGGCCGCGGGCGACCCTGCCGCGGCTCGACCCCGGGCGGCTGTCCGAGGCCGTGGCCTTCGCCCGGCGCGCGGTGTGCGCGTTCCTCGTCGCACGGCCGGGGCTGGTGCACCGGCTGCCCGGCGGGGAGAGCCGGCGGGGCGGGGCGTGGCCGTCGCCGCGGAGCTGGGAGTCGGCGCTGCGGCTGATCGCGTTCGCGACCGCCGCCGGGTCCTCGCGGGACGTGCTGTCGCTGCTGGTCCGGGGCACCGTCGGGGACGGCCCTGGCCTGGAGCTGCTGGCGAGCCTGGACCGGATGGACCTGCCCGACCCCGAGACGCTGCTCGCCGACCCGGCGGGCGCCGAGCTGCCCGAGCGCGGGGATCTGCGGCAGGCCGTGCTGGACGCGGTGGTGGACGCGGTCCGCCAGCGGCCGGAGCGGGCCCGCTGGGACGGGGCCTGGGCGTTGCTGGTGCGGGCGATGGAGACCGGGGCACCGGACGTCGTGGTCGTCCCGGCGACCACGCTGGCCTCCCTGCGCCGGGACGACTGGGACGTGCCGGCCGCGATCGAGCGGCTCGCCGGGGTGGTGTCGCTCTCCCGGCGGGCCGACGAGGCCGGCCGCCGGGCCGTGCGGACCGCGGGGGCCGGCCAATGACGGCGGACGCGTCCGGCGCGCTGGACCTCGGCAAGCTCTTCGCCGCGCGGCTGCACGCGGCCCGCGCCCGGCCGTACCTGGCGACGGCGTTGTTCGCGCTGCGACCCGTGGAGTCCCGGCAGGTCCCGACGATGGGGGTCGACCGGTACTGGCGGTGCTACGTCTCCCCGGCGTTCGTGGACCGCACACCGCTGGAGGAGCTGGCGGCGGTGTGGGTGCACGAGGTGGCCCATCTGCTGCGCGACCACCACGGGCGCAGTGACCGGTTCGCCCGCGAGCACGGACTGGCCGGGCCCGCGGAGCGGCTGCGGATGAACATCGCCGCGGACTGCGAGATCAACGACGACGTCTACGGGACGGGGCTGGTGCGGCCCGAAGGCGCCGTCACACCCGAGCGGCTGGGGCTGTCCGACGGTGAGCTGATGGAGGACTACCTGCGGCAGTTCCGGCTCGGGCCGCACCTGGAGCGGCTGGCCTGGCTGGACTGCGGCAGCGGTGCCGACGGGCTGGGCCGGGGGTGGGAGCTGGGGCCCGACGGCGCGTACGGGCTGAGTGAGCAGGAGCGGGACGCGATCCGGTTCCGGGTGGCCCAGGGCATCAACGGCCGTCCGGGCGACGCTCCGAAGGGCTGGCGGCGATGGGCGCGGGAGGTGTTCCATCCGCCGCAGCCGTGGCGCCGGTTGCTGGGCTCGGCGCTCCGCTCGGCGGTGTTCGCACCGGGTGCGGGCGAGGACTACCACTACGGCCGGCCGGCGCGGCGTTCGTCCGGGCTGCCCGGGGTCGTCCTGCCGAGTCTGCGGCGCAGGCCGCCCCGGGTGTGCGTGGTCGTCGACACCTCGGGCTCGGTCAGCGACGACGAACTGGGCAGCGCGCTGCTGGAGGTGACGGCGATCTGCCGGGCCGTGGGCGGGCGGCGGGACCTGGTCTCGGTGCTGTCCTGCGATGCCGCGGCCCGGACCGTGCAGCCGCTGTGCCGCACGGAGGGCATCGACCTGGTGGGCGGTGGCGGGACGGATCTGCGCACGGGGTTCGCCCGGGCGCTGCGGACGCGGCCCGACGTGGTGGTGGTCCTGACCGACGGACAGACACCGTGGCCCGAGGCGCGGCCGGCGTGCCGGACGGTGGTGGGCCTGTTCCCCCGGTCCGGCGGGTCGTACGACGAGGACGACCCCGACTACCGGCCGGACGCGCCACCGGCGTGGGCGCGGGTGGTGACGATCGGATCGGCGACGGGGTGACGGGCGGCGCTGCACCCCTGGCTACCGCGGCTCGGGCATCCCCGTCGCCGCCCCGGTCGGTCGCCCGGGCTCTCGGGCCCGCCCCGTCCCACTCGACGGCAGGGGTGACGGACCGGCAGGGAGCCCCGCCCGGCCGTGGGCGTGCTCCCTGCCCCCTGCCCGGCACGGGATCAGACGCCGACCGTCTCCTCGACCTCTTCGTCGGCCCGTTCCGCGGCCTCCTCGTCATCCGTCCGCGCCGCGTCCCGGTCGGACCGTGCGACGGCGGCCGCGGCCTCGGTCTCGGATGCGCCCCCGGGGTGACCGGCCGCGTGCCGCGCCTGCCGGGGCCGCTCGTACAGGGCCGCGATCCCGGTGACCACCAGGCCCACGAGCAGCCAGACCACCAGGGTCCACACGGTGCGCGGGAGACCGTCGTCGCCGAAGTACAGCAGGCTGCGGACGCCCTCGACGAAACCGGCGCCGTTCCAGAAGGCGTGCAGGGTGCCGAAGAAGCCGTTCTGCAGTTCGGGGCGGAAGAGACCGCCTGAGCTGGTGAAGTTGAGCATCACGAACAGCACCATCATGGTCAGCGTGGTCCACCGCTTCAGGAAGGTGTGCAGCCCGACGCCGAGGAAGAGGATGCCGGCCGCGTACAGCCAGGCCATGCCCCACACGCCCGCGAGGTCGTGGTGGGCGAGGTGGAACACGGGTCCGGCGAGCAGCGTGCCGATGCCGCTGACCACGGCTGAGACCCCGAGCGTGAGCAGTGCCCGGATCCGCATCGGCAGCGCGGCACCCGCCGCACCGAGGGCGGCGACCGAGGCGTAGGAGCCGATGCTGAGCGCGATCAGCAGGAAGAACAGGCCCTGTCCGGTGGGGTCGTCGGCGACCGGCTCGGCCACGTCGGTGACCTTCAGCGGAACGCCCTCGTGGGCGGCGACCGGCGTGAAGACCTTCTCGACGGCCGTGGCACCCATGTCGGAGGCGGCACTCGCCACCAGCAGCTCGGGGGCCTTGGCGCTCGGCACGTAGGCACCGGTCACCTCGCGGGACTTCAGCAGCCCGACGGCGTCGGCGCGGGTGGCGACCGTGCGGACGTCGAGCTTGTCCCCGGCGGTGTCCTTGACCGTCTGCGCGAAGACCTTGGCCTGCGGAGCGGTGCCGACGACGGCGACCGGCAGGTGGTGCGGCTCGGGGGTGACGAAGGCCCCCATGTACGCGAGTCCCATGCCCAGGCACATCAGCAGCGGGGTGATCAGGTGCGTGAGCACATGGCGCAGCGCCGGTGACCTCATCGCGCGCGACCTCCAATGGTTGGCTTATACAACTTTTGCTTCAAGTTGTACTATACAACTAGAACGCCGGAGGAGGTATTCCCGTGAGCGCAGCGGAGTCGGCCGTCGAGACGATCCAGCGCGAGATGACGGTCTTCGCCCGCCGGGCGCGGGCGTCGGCCGGGCGCATGCACCCCGAGCTGTCGCTGGTGTCGTACACGCTGCTCGGCCACCTCGAGGAGCGCGGCGGCTGCCGGGCGACGGACCTGGCGGCGCACTACGCCCTGGACAAGTCCACGGTGAGCCGCCAGGTCGCCGCACTGGAGCGGGCCGGGCTGATCGGGCGCCGGCCGGACCCGGAGGACGCCCGGGTCCAGGTGCTGCATCTGACGGAGGCCGGGGAGGGGATCCTCGCCCAGGTCACCCGCAGCCGCCGGTCCGCCTTCCGGGAGCGGCTCGCGGACTGGCCGGAGGAAGACCTGGTGCGGTTCGCCGCCTACCTGGAGCGCTACAACGCGGGGCCGGGCGGGACCGGCGGCGACTGAGGGAGCCGGGCGGCCCCCGGCTACGGCACCGGCACCGCCGTCCTGTCGCCGGTCAGCCGCTCGGGCGTCCTCGCGGCGAGGAACGCCGTGCGCAGGCGCAGCCGGAAGCCGAGGGACTCGTAGAGCCGGATGGCGCCCGTGTTCTGCGCGCCGGTGTGCAGGAACGGGGTCTCACCGCGCTCCCGGATGCCGTGCGCGACCGCCAGGACGAGCCGGGTCGCCAGGCCCTCGCCACGGAAGGCCGGGTCGGTGCAGACGGCGCTGATCTCGGTCCAGCCCGGCGGATGCAGCCGCTCCCCCGCCATCGCGATCAGCGCGCCCTCGCGGCGGATGCCCAGATAGGTGCCCAGTTCGACGGTGCGCGGCAGGAACGGGCCGGGCCGGGTGCGCTCCACCAGGTCGATCATCTCGGGTACGTCGGCCGGACCGAGCCGGACCGCTTCCGGGTCGGGGGCGGCGGCGAGGCCGTCGTCCACCAACTGCACGCCGTCGACGCGGAAGGTCACCTGCCAGCCGTCCGGCACCCGTCCGCGGAAGCCGGGCAACGGCACCTCGGTGCCGGGGCCGGCCAGCGCCGCGAGGTCGTCCCAGTCCTGGGCGTCCGGCTCGTCGGGCAGTGCGAGCCACGGGGAGACGTCGACGGGGTAGCGCAGTACCCGGCCGCGCCGCTCGGCGAAGCGGGCGTGCGGGCCGGTCAGCGAGGCGAGGGCGGGATTGTCGAGGAGGTGCGGGGTGTCCCCGGCACCGCGGCCGGGGCCGCCCGGAAGGGTCGTGCGGCTCACCCGGCCACCTCGGTCTCGGTCCTGGAGATGTACGCCTCGGTCATCCTCGTTCCACGCTCCTTTCGTACGGACGCCGGCGCACCACCGCCGGCACCGATCGCCAAGGAGCGGCGGCGAGCGGGTATTCCCGGACCCGGAAAGACTTCGCACGGCCGCAATGTTCCGCCCCGATGACCAGGGACGGAGCATCCGGAACGACAGCGTACGGTTGAAGCATGAACGTCACGCGAGGCTTCACGGGCCGCCCGCGCGTCCACAACCCCGGGCTGCCACCGGGGCAGTACGACGCGGGCGACGACTGGCCCGTCCTGTCCGCCGAGGTCACTCCCGACCTCGCGGCCACCGACTGGTCCTTCCGCATCGACGGCCTGGCCGAGCGGCCGCACACCTGGGACTGGGCCGCGGCACACGCGCTGCCGGCCTCGGCGTACAAGGGTGACATCCACTGTGTGACCGGCTGGTCGAAGTTCGGTGTGCGGTTCGGTGGCGTCTCGCTGGACGCGTTCTTCGACGTGGTCCGGCCCCACGGGTCGGCGACCCATGCGCTGGCCCGCTCCCACACCGGCTACACCGCGAACCTGCCGCTCGCGGACCTCACCGGCGGACGGGCCTGGATCGCCTGGGAGTACGACGGCGAGCCGCTGCCGCCCGAGCACGGCGGTCCGGCGCGGCTGCTGGTGCCCCACCTGTACTTCTGGAAGAGCGCCAAGTGGATCGCGGGCATCACCCTCCTCGACCACGACGAGCAGGGCTTCTGGGAACACAACGGCTACCACGCGCGCGGCAACCCGTGGGAGGAGCAGCGGTATTCCGGTGACTGAGACGGTGACGACCCCTACGGCCACCCCCGCGACGCGTTTCGCGGTGCCCGGTCGCATCGCCGTGAGCGGCCAGGCGGCCACGGCGTGGCAGACCGCCACGCTGACACGGATCCGGCGCGAGACACCGCACGCGGCCACGTTCCGGCTCGCGGTGCCGCACTGGGCGGGGCACCTGCCCGGCCAGCATCTGATGCTGCGGCTGACCGCGCCGGACGGTTACACCGCGCAGCGCCACTACTCGATCGCCTCGGCTCCGGACGGCTCGGGGCACATCGAGCTGACCTTGGACCATGTTCCGGGCGGCGAGGTCTCGGGCTGGTTCCACACGGTCGCGCGCCCCGGCGACACGGTGCAGGTGCGCGGCCCGCTGAGCGGGTTCTTCGCCTGGCCCGGCGACCGGCCCGCGCTGCTGCTCGGCGCCGGCTCCGGCGTCGTGCCGCTGATGTCCATGGTGCGGCACCACCGGGCGCACGGCCTGAGCACGCCGCTGCGCATGCTGGTGTCCGCGCGCAGCCCCGAGGAGCTGATCTACGCGGAAGAGCTGGGCGCGGAGACGACGCCCGTGTTCACCCGCAGCGCCCCCACCGGGGTGCCGGTGGGACGTATGGCGTCCGCACATGTGGCGCCGCTCCTGGCCGAGCAGCCTTCCGGTGGGTGGGAGGCCTATGTGTGCGGATCCAACGGGTTCGCCGAGCACGTCTCCCGGCTGCTGGTCGCGGCGGGCCAGCCGGTCGACCGGATCCGCATCGAACGCTTCGGCTGAGCTCCTCTCGCTCGGGTCGCGCGACGTGGCCGACCGCGCGATCGTGGGGCGCATGGCGGGTTCCGCCCTTCAGATGGGCCTGAACTCGCGGGCAACAGCGTGAGCGAGGGGCGCCGTACGGGGTACGAGACGGATGTGGACGCTCGTGTGCATGAGCGGCGGCGGGGGTGACGGGCCGGTGCTCCGGCTCGTCCGGCTCTCCGGCTCCCGCGGTGGCGAGGAGGTGGACATGCGTACCCGGGTGCGTGGCTGGCGCTGGCGGCGCAATCCGCTGCGGCGCCGGTCGGACGTGGTGGAGGCATGGACGGTGCTGGTGGTCGCCGTCCTGCTGTGTGTGGTCGTACCCCTGGCCGGAGCGGCCGCCGGGCTGCGCGCCCATGACCGGGCGCGGGCGCTCGCGGCGACGGAGCGGGCCACCCGGCACCAGGTGCGAGCCCTGGTCGTCGGCGACCGGCCGAAGCGGCTGACCGCGATGCAGGGCGACCGCGAGCACCCGTACCGCGCCCAGGTCCGCTGGACCGAGCCCGGCAAGGGGCAGCGGACCACGTGGGCCAGGGTGCCGGCGGGGACGCACACCGGTGACACGGTCCCGGTGTGGTTCGACTCCGAGGGCCGTAATGTCCCGCCGCCCTCGGACCGTGCGGCGGTCTGGCAGCACGCGATCACCGTCGGCCTGGGTGCGGCGGGCGGCGCGGCGGCCGTCGTCCTCCTCGGGCACGCGGTCGAGCGCCGCATCGCCCTGCGCCACCGGCTGGCCGAGTGGGAGCGGGAGTGGGCCCGGACGGGGCCGAGGTGGACCCAGCCGCGCACGTGACGCGGGCGGCCCACCCCTGACCGACCTCGCGACGACCCCGCGGCGACCCGCAGGGGAAAGCGCTTGCGCGAACCCTGGCCAGTCCTCCGACCGCGCACGTACGGTGAGCCGACGCAGGCTCCCTCCTTCAAGGCGGTTGCAGATGGCCCTGTTCGACCTTCCTCTCGACGAACTCCGCACCCACCGCAGCGAGTCCACCGAGCCCGAGGACTTCGACGCCTTCTGGGACAAGACTCTGCGGCAGGCGCGCGAGCACGCTCTGGACGCCCGGTTCGAGCCGGTGGAGACCGGGCTGTCCACGGTGGACGTGTACGACGTGACGTTCGCCGGGTTCGGCGGTCATCCCGTCAAGGGCTGGCTGCGGCTGCCCGCCGGCGCCACCGGACCGCTGCCGCTGGTCGTGGAGTTCATCGGGTACGGCGGCGGGCGCGGGCTCGCGCACGAGAACCTGCTGTGGGCCTCCACCGGCCGGGCGCACTTCACGATGGACACCCGCGGACAGGGCAGCGCCTGGGGCGGCGGAGGCGCCACGGCGGACCCGGTGGGGGCCGCGCCCGCGTACCCCGGGTTCATGACGCGGGGCATCGACGCGCCCGAGAACTACTACTACCGCCGTGTGTACACGGACGCCGTGCGCGCGGTCGAGGCGGCCCGCTCGCACCCGCTGGCCGACGCGACGCGCACGGTGGCGCTCGGCGCGAGCCAGGGCGGCGGCATCACCCTGGCCGTCGGCGGTCTGGTCCCGGACCTGGTCGCGGTCGCCCCGGACGTGCCGTTCCTGTGCGACTTCCCGCGCGCGACGACTCTGACGGACCGTCACCCCTACCGCGAGATAGGACTGTTCCTCAAGACGCACCGGGGCCGGGCGGCGCAGGTCCGGCGCACGCTGTCCTACTTCGACGCTGTCCACTTCGCCGCGCGCGGCCGGGCCCCGGCCCTGTTCTCGGCGGCCCTGGAGGACGAGACCTGCCCGCCGTCGACCGTGTTCGCGGCGTTCAACGCCTGGGCGCACGACGACAAGGCGATCGAGGTGTACGACTTCAACGACCACGAGGGCGGCGGCCCCTTCCACGAGGCGCAGAAGGTGCGCTGGCTGGGCTCCTACGCCTGAGAGGCCCGAGCCGCGCACCGCCCCTTCCCTCCAGTCCGACCAGTCGGTACGTTCGGGGTGCCCGGGCCGCGGCGTCGCGTCCCGGGTTTCCCGGCGACGAGGGAGGCCCCATGACCGCGCAGAACCCGTCGGAGACCCGGCGGCCCCGGATCCACGGCCATTGCGACGCACGCTTCGCGGCGGTGCGGGAGGCGTTCGAGGAGAACGTCCGGACGCGGGGCGAACTCGGCGCCGCGGTGGCGGTCACCGTCGACGGTGTCACCGTGGTGGACCTGTGGGGCGGTTGGGCGGACGCGGCCCGCACCCGCCCCTGGGAGCGGGACACGCCGGTGAACGTCTGGTCGACCACCAAGGGGCCGGTGGCGCTGTGCGCGCACCTCCTCGCCGACCGCGGCCTGCTCGACCTCGACGCACCGGTGGCCGGGTACTGGCCGGAATTCGCGGCGGCGGGCAAGGAGAAGGTGCTCGTGCGCCATCTGCTGTCGCACCGGGCCGGGCTGGCGGGCCTGCGCGAGCCGCACGCGCTGGACGCGCTGTACGACTGGGAGCTGACCACCGCGCGCCTCGCGGCCATGGAGCCCTGGTGGGAGCCGGGCACCCGGTCCGGGTACCACGCACTGACGTACGGCTTCCTGGTCGGTGAGGTCGTGCGGCGCGTCTCGGGGCTGCGGCCCGGCGCCTTCCTGGAGCGTGAGGTGACCGGACCGCTCGGGATCGACTTCACCGTCGGCCTGCCCGCGAAGGAGGCCGGGCGGGCGGCCGAGCTGGTGCACGCGCCGGCGGTGGCGAGCTCCGAACGGGCCGCAGCTTTCGGTCAGTTGCCACCGGTCGCCCTGGCGGCGCTGGCCAATCCCCCGGTCGGCGCGGCCGAGGCGAACACCGCTCGGTGGCGGGCGGCGGAGATCCCCGCGGCGAACGGGCACGGCACCGCCCGGGCGGTCGCGGCCCTCTACGGCGTCTTCGCCGGGCGCGGCTCCCACGGCGGCCGGCGGATCCTCTCCCCGGAGGCGGCGGAGCGGGTGCGCGAGGGTCAGGGGCCCTGCCGTGACCTGGTGCTGGGCGCGGGACTGGAGGGAGAGACCGAGATCGGGCTCGGTCTGTGGCTCAGCGGCCCGCGAGGGTCGTACGGCCCGAACCCGCGGGCTTTCGGTCATGACGGGTTCGGCGGATCGTGCGGGCTGGCCGACCCGGAGGCCGGGGTCTCGCTGGGCTACGTGATGAACCGGATGGGACCGCGCATCGCCGACGACCCCCGGAAGATGGCGCTGATCGACGCGCTCTACAGCGCCCTGTGATCCTCTTCCCCCCACCCGTGCCGCGCGCGACGGCGCCCTCGCCGCGCGGATGGGTTTCGGCCGAAACGGGCGGGCCGCTCTTCCCTTGTGGTTTAGACCAATGCTAAGTGTGGTCGCGCAATGAGCCCGCACGGCTACGTCTTGTGACCAACAGGAGGGCGCGGCATGGCCCGCACCACCCCGCACGATCCCCCCGAGAGCGACGACCGGCCCCTGTACGGGCGGGTCGCGGCGCTGCTGCTCGACGAACTGCGCGACGGCACCATACCGCCGGGTGAACGGCTGCCCGGTGAGCGGCACCTGGCCGCGTACTTCGGGGTCAGCCGGGAGACCGTCCGGCAGGCGTTGGAGGTGCTGCGCCGAGGCGGTATGGTCGCCACCGACCGGCGTGGCAGCCATGCGACGCTGTCCGGCCGACCGGTCGAGACACCGGGATCGCTGGCCTTCCCGGTGGGCGTCCGGTCGGAGGATCCGGGCACGCTCGACCGGGCGACGGTGACCTGGGAGGCGCCGCCGCCGGAGCACGCGCGAGCGCTGGGCCTCGCCGCGGACCGGCCGACGCTGGTGCACCGCTACCGGTCGGCCACGCCGGACGGCCGGTCGCTGCGGACGGCGGTGACGTCGTTCTCGGCGGTGGCGCTGACCGAGGTCGCGGAGCTGGCCCGGTACCGCGACCGGGCCGACGGGGCCACCCCGGCGCAGCTGCGGCGGGCCTACGACTGGATGCGCAAGGCCGGACTGACCCTGCACCACCGGGACGCCATCACCCAGGTCGGCGACGCCTCGTCGGTCCGGGTGACCCGGCGGGTGCACGACCAGTTCGCCCGCCCGCTGGAGATCACCGATCTGGTGGTGAACGCCGAACGGGACGCGCTGGTCTACGAGTTCACGCTGCCGTCGGCGGGGTGAGCCGCCGGGCGACCACCAGCCGGGCCCGGGGGCTGCCGTCGTCGCGCCACCCGAACTCGGGCAGCGCGGTCAGCTCGACGGTGAAGCCGGCACGCGCCAACTCGACGGTGACATCGCCCAGTCGGAAGGCTCGGTAGTACATCACGAACGGCGGGCGCCAGAGCGCGTTGCGCACCCGCATCGCCGCGTCGAAGCCGAGCAGCGCCCAGAAGGCGGACTGTGCCGGGCGGGGCGGCGCGAGCACCGGGAAGGCGAAACGGCCCCCGGGCCGCAGGACCGAGTGGACCTGGGTGAAGAGTCCGGGCAGTTCCCGGGGCAGGAAGTGGCCGAACGCCCCGAAGGAGACCACCAGATCGAAGGCGGCCGGGAACGGCAGGGCCCGGGCGTCGCCGCGCACCCAGGCGACCTCGGGCCCACCGGCGGGGCGGACCCGGCGCCGGGCGACCTCGAGCATGCCCGCGCTGAAGTCGACCCCCGTGACGCTGCGGCGGCACAGCCCCGCCAGCGTCTCCACCCCGGCGCCGGTGCCGCAGCACAGGTCCAGGCCGTCCTCGAAGGGACCGAGCGGGGCGAGCGCCTCGGCCACGGACTCCAGCACCGCGTCGGACGTGCGGAACGGGGTGCGGTCGAACTTCGGGGCGAGCAGGTCGTACCCGTGCTCGACGGACGACAGCGCCTGCACGGCGAGCTCACGCAGGCTGGGACCACCGGGACCGAACATGCCGTCAGCCCAGGGCCACGCGCTCGGCGAGCACCGCGAGGACCCGTTCGCACCACCGCAGGTTCTCCTCCTCGAAGGCGATCCCGGCCATGAGGGTGAGGTACGGCCCGACCCGGTCGGCGGTGCGCAGGTACTCGTCCTCGGTACGGCCGTCGAGGAGTCGCTCGCGCACCCGGCGGTAGCGGTCGAGTTTGCCGCGCGCCCAGCCCCTGCGCTCCTCGATCAGCGCCCGGGTGGTCTCCGGGTCGCCGCCGTCCATCGCCTGGACCTTGATGAGGAGTTCGTCGCGGATCGCGGTCGGCCGTTTCGGCGGCTCGGCGGCGAACGCGCCGAGTTCGGCCCGGCCCGCCTCGGTGAGCGTGAACATCCGCTTGTTCGGCCGCCGCTCCTGCTCCACCGTCCGGGCCCGGACCAGCCCGTCCTGTGCCAGGCGCTCCAGCTCCCGGTAGAGCTGCTGCGGGGTGGCGGGCCAGAAGTTCGCGAGCGAGACGTCGAAACCCTTCGACAGCTCGTAGCCCGAGGCCTCGCCCTCCAGCAGAGCGGCGAGAACGGCGTACTTGAGCGACATGTGGACACGCTAGCAGCCGTTGACTACTCTCACCCGCACCTATTCAATTAATTGACTATGCGGGGTGATCCGATGCAAGCGTTCCGCGAGGCGGTCGAGGCCGGGGACATGAACGCCGCCGAGGCGCTGCTGGCCGAGGACGTGGTCTTCACCAGCCCGGTCGTCTTCAAGCCGTATCCGGGCAAGGCGATCACCGCGGCGATCCTGCGCGCGGTGTCCGAGGTGTTCGAGGACTTCCGCTACGTCCGGGAGATCGGCGACCCGGCCGGGAAGGAGCACGCGCTGGTCTTCACGGCACGGGTGGGCGACCGCGAGCTGACCGGCTGCGACTTCCTGCACGTGAACGAGGACGGCCTCATCGACGACTTCATGGTCATGGTCCGTCCGCTGTCGGGCGCCCACGCCCTGGCGGAGGCGATGGGCGCCCGGTTCGAGCAGATCGCGAAGGAGGCCGAGGCACGCTCGGCGTGAGCCCGTGCGCCGAGGATGCGGGGCTCAGCCCTTCAACTGCCCCAGCGTGGCCTTGGCGTCCTTCTTCAGCCACTCCTCCACATCGCTCAGCGCGGGAGGGTTCTTGTCCTGGTCGTACGAGGACAGGTAGACGCTGTAACTCATCGTGTACGTCACCCAGCCGTCGCGGACGGCGAGCGTGGCGTAGCGGGAACCGCTGCTGGAGGAGCCGCTGGTGGTGTCCTGGCTGACGAGGTAGGCCTCGTCGCCGATGCCGCCGACCGGCGCGACGTCGTAACCGGTGTGACTGTCGCCGTAGTTCTTCCAGGTGGCGGTGAACTCGGGGCCCGGGTCGGTCCTCTTGTGCAGGTCCAGTTGCATGGACAGGTAGGCGTCGGCGTACGAGGAGCCGGACTTCTTCAGGCCCAGGCTGCAGTAACTCTCGTCCAGTGCCTTGTCCTTGAGGGAGTTCTTGGTGGGCGAGGAGTCGTCTCCGGGATACTCGTCCTTGAAGGAGGAGTAGTCGGCGCCGGAGCACATGTTGGAGGGCGCCGCGTAGCCGCGCAGGTCCGCGCTGTCACCCTTGCCGCCGACGAGGAAGACGCCGCCCGCCCAGGCGGCGGAGGCGACGACCGCGCCGACCGCGGCCCACAGCACCGCCTTGCCGGCCCCGCCGCCACCGGTGGGCGGCGGGACGGGCACCGCGGGACCGTACTGGGGTGCCTGGGCATAGGGGTTCCCCGGCTGCGGCCCGCCGTGCTGTCCCAACTGGCCCGGCTGGCTTGGCTGGCCGACCAGCGTGGGCTGGGCGTAGAAGCCGCCCGGCGGCGGGGACTGCGGGTTCGGGTACGGATAGGCGGTCGGCTGCGGCGGGACGGCCGGCTGCTGGGCGGGCTGCGGAGTCGGCTGGTCGGCCGGCTGCGGCGGCTGCGGTGGCGTGGACATGTCCTGAACATAGTCCACGGTTGAGGGTCAAGTCCCAGGTCGTCCGGGATCGTTACCACCTGAGGACGTCTGATGCGATTGCCGGACGTGCTCGCGCTGCGCGCGCAGTGCCTGCGCAGCTCGACGGCGCCTTCGCCCGCGGCGACGCGCTCCGGACCGTCCGGCAGCCCGGCGGCGACGGGAACACAGGCCGGCCGTTCTGTGTTGACGGCTTCGGAAGCACCGGTATAGTGCCGAACAGCGCTTGCGGAGCCCCCTCGTACGGGCACCGGCACCGCTTCTCTCTTCACCAGCCCCTCGGCCGAGGATTCCGCCCGGCCCGGGCTTCAGCTCAGCACCACCTCGTGCCCAGGCCTTCCGTGCCGTGTCCGGGGTGCCGTTCCCGCCGCCCGGAGGCAGTGTGCACGCCTCCCGCTCGCGGCCTCTCCCCCCTTCCTTCTCGCTCGGTTCCGTCCGTGAAAGGACCTCCCGCCATGACCACCACACTCGAACACCCTCCCGTGGGCCGGCAGGCCCCCGCCGTCCGGCTCGTCACCGGTGTCCTCGACCTCGACGCGCACGGGAAGGGGTACCTGCGAGGCCCGGGCCTCCTCCCCTCCCCCGGCGACCCGCAGGTTCCCGCGGCCCTGATCCGGCACCACGGCCTGCGCAAGGGCGACCTCGTCGAGGGCCTGAGGGGTGCCCAGCGTGCCCTGACCGAGGTCGCGCTCGTCGACGGACGCGCCCCGGCGGACCTGCCCTCCCGCCGTCACTTCCGCGACCTCACCCCGCTCCACCCGCACGAGCGGCTGCGTCTGGAACATCCCGCGTCCGGACCGGCCGGGCGCGTCACCGATCTCTTCGCCCCGGTCGGCAAGGGCCAGCGCGGTCTCCTCGTGGCACCGCCTAAGAGCGGCAAGACCGTGCTGCTGCAGCAGCTCGCCGCCGCCGTGGCCGGCAACCACCCCGAGTGCCGGCTGATGGTCCTGCTGCTGGACGAGCGGCCCGAGGAGGTCACCGAGATGCGCCGTTCGGTGCGCGGCGAGGTGTACGCCTCCACCTTCGACCGGTCGGCCAAGGAGCACATCGCCCTCGCCGAACTCGTCGTCGAGCGGGCGAAGCGCCTGGTCGAGGCCGGTACGGACGTCGTGATCCTGCTGGACTCGCTGACCCGGCTGTGCCGGGCCCACAACAACGCCTCCGCCGCCGGCGGCCGCACCCTGAGCGGCGGAGTCGACGCGGGCGCGCTGCTCGGCCCCAAGCGTTTCTTCGGCGCCGCCCGCCAGGCCGAGGAGGGCGGCTCGCTCACCATCCTCGCCACCGCGCTGGTGGACACCGGCTCCCGTGCCGACGGCTACTACTTCGAGGAGCTGAAGAGCACGGGCAACATGGAGCTGCGCCTGGACCGTGAGGCCGCCGCCCGCCGTCTGTTCCCGGCCGTGGACCTCGACGCCAGCGGCACCCGGCGCGAGGAACTGCTCCTGTCCCCGGCCGAGTTGACGGCCGTCCACGGTCTGCGCCGTGTCCTTCGCGCCCGGGACGGCGGACCGGCCGGTCTGGAGACCCTGCTGGAGCGGCTGCGCGCCACTCCGGACAACGCCGCGTTCCTGCGGCAGGTACGGCCCACCCTGCCCGGCGGCTGACCGGCTGCGGCATCCGGGTTGCCCCGGTACACGAACGGCCCGGGCGGCGTGGCGGACAGCCGTCCCGTTCGTAGGTTGAACATATGATCACCGGATTCTCTTATCGGGCGGCTGCGTCGGTCTGCTCCCTGTGCGTGGCGGGTGTGCTGGTGCTCGCCCCGGCTGCTGCCGCCACCGCGCCTCGCGCGGGGGACCCGGCACCGCCGGGGCCCCGGGGGGCGGTGCCCGGGCCGTCCCTGCTCTACCGGTCCGGCCCCCAGGTCAGGCCGCACCGGGGCGTGCCCGAGGTGCCGGAGGTCTCGGCGCTGTCCTGGCTGGTCGCCGACGCCGGCAACGGCGAGGTACTGGCCGCGAACCACGCGCACCGCAAGCTGCCGCCCGCGAGCACCCTGAAGACCCTGTTCGCCCTCACCGTGCTGCCGACGCTGCCCAGCGACATGCAGCACACCGTGCGCTACGAGGAACTGGCGGACGTGGGCGAGGGCAGCAGCCTGGTCGGCGTCGAGGAGGGGCACTCGTACCAGGTGGCCGACCTGTGGCGCGGCGTCTTCCTGAACTCGGGCAACGACGCCGTGCACGTCCTCGCCTCGCTGAACGGCGGCTGGCGGACCACCGCCCGGCGGATGCAGGAGAAGGCCCGCGAGCTCGGCGCCCTGGACACCCAGGTCGTCTCCCCCGACGGCTACGACGCCCCCGGCCAGGTCTCCTCGGCCTTCGACCTGGCGGTGTTCGGCCGGGCCGGGCTGCGCAACCCCGACTTCGCCCGGTACTGCTCCACCGTCGAGGCACAGTTCCCCGGTGACGGGTCCTCGTACGCGATCGAGAACACCAACCGGCTGCTGTCCGGCGAGGACGGCGTGGCGCCGTACCCCGGGCTGATCGGCATCAAGAACGGCTACACCAGCAATGCGGGCAACACCCTCGTCGCCGCGGCCCGCCGGGGCGGGCGCACCCTCGTGGTCACCGTGATGAACCCTCAGGAGGGCGGCGGACTGGCCGTGTACGAGGAGGCCCGGCGGCTGCTCGACTGGGGCTTCGCGGCGGCCGGTCAGGTGGACCCGGTCGGCTCGCTGGACGGGCTGGCCAAACCCGCGCCGTCGGCCGTGCCGGTGGCGGCGACCGCCTCGCGGACGGGCGGCGACGACTCGGACTGGGCCGGCACCGCCGTCGTCGCCGGGCTGTCCGGGCTCGGTGCCGGGGCCGTGGCGCTGGCCCTGCGGGCCAAGGGCGGCCGGAGCGCGCGCGGCTGACCCACGGGCAGGCCGAGCAGCAGCCCCAGGGTGATCCACGTGTAGGCGTTGCTGCCGAGGAAGCCGCCCACGCCGGAGGCATCGTCGAACCACAGCCAGACCACGCTGGTGCACAGCACCACGTACAGGGCCCCCGCGATCCGCAGGTGCCCCGCGCGCAGCAGCACGGCGAAGGACGGCAGCAGCCACACCAGGTGGTGCACCCAGGTGATCGGGCTGACCAAGCAGGCCGCGGCACCGGTGAGGGCGAAGGCGGCCGCCCAGTCGCCGCCCGCGACCGCGCGGCGGGTGCGCCACGCCCAGACGCACAGGGTCAGCAGCACCGCCGTCGCCCACAGCGGGCGGCCCGCCTCGCCGAGGCGGGCCAGGACGCCCTGCAGCGACTGGTTCGACACATAGCCCACGCGGCCGACCCGGCCGGTGTCCCACAGCGCCTCGGTCCAGTAGAAACGGGACGCCCCGGGGTCCGCCCAGACGGCCAGCGCGGTCGCCGCGGCGGCGACGGCCGTGGCGACGCCGGCCGCGCGTCGGCGCCCGGCGAGCAGCAGCAGGCCGATGAACAGGGCGGGCGTCAGCTTCACGGCGGCGGCGAGTCCGATCCCGGCCCCCGCCCAGCGGCCCCGGCCGTTCGCCAGCAGCCATAGATCGCCGAGGACGAGGGCGAGCAGCACCAGGTTGACCTGGCCGAAGCTGAAGGTGTCCCGCAGCGGCTCGAACAGCGCGAGCAGGCACAGGCACAGCGCCCAGCGGTACCAGCCGTGCCGCCGCCGGCCGGCCCCGGCCAGGATCCGCAGGACGACCGCGAGCGCGGCCGTGTTCACCAGCAGGGAGACCACGATCGCCGCGGTACGGCCCAGCAGGGCCAGCGGCAGCATGGCGACCGCGGCGAACGGCGGGTAGGTGAAGCCGTACGCGGTGCCCGGCACCCGGTAGTCGTAGATCCGGCCGCCGTGGTGCACCCAGGTGTGCACGGTGCCGTAGTAGACCCGCAGGTCGAAGAAGTCGCGCAGCAGCGGCACGGTCGCCGTGAACACGGTCACCGCGGCGGCGAGCGCCAGCACGAGCAGCAGGCGGCCCCGGTCGGTACGGGGGCGCAGGACGCGGATCATGCCGTACGTCCCGCCGCCGGGGCGAGGGACGCCTGGTGCGCCTGCCACAGCACGACCACGCCGAGCACCCCGCCGGAGACCGCGAGCACCAGCTGTGCGGGATCGGCCGGGCCGCCGCTGGGCAGCACGGCCAGGGCCAGCACGCCCGCGAGGGCCGCCACCCGGTGCCGTATCGAGGTGTCGGGCGCGGCTGCGGCGATGAGGAACAGGCCCCACAGCACGTACCAGGGGCGGATCGCCGGGCCGAACACGGCGACGGTCAGCAGGCTCATCCCGAGCGCGTACTCCGGCCGTGGGCGCAGCCGGACCCAGATGAGCAGTACGGCGACCGCCGTGGCCGCGAGGCCGAACAGGTGCCAGGCCGGGACGGCGAACGGGGCCAGGCTGCTGCCGAGGTGTTCCAGCAGGGCGGCCGTGGCATGGCCGAGCAGGCTGGTCAGGGCCCAGTTGTGCGGGGAGACCGGGGTGGCGAGCGCGCCGATCCAGCCGTAGCCGGTGCCGGCCACGGCGGTGGCGGCGACCGTGGTCACGGCGGAGACGGAGGCCGTCGTCAGGACGGCCGGCAACGGACGGCGGCCGGAACGGACCTGCAGGACCACCACGGCCGGCAGGCCGAGCGCCGCCGGGGCCTTGACCAGCGCGGCGAGCGTGACGAGGACGGCGCCGAGGGCGGCCCGCCGGCCTCGCGCGGCGACCAGGCCGAGCCCGAGCAGGCCGAGCATCAGCGCGTCGTTGTGCGCGCCCGCCACCAGGTGCAGCAGGACCAGCGGGTTGAGGGCGCCGAGCCACAGCGCGGCGGCCGGGTCGGCACCGCTGTGCCGGGCCAGCCGGGGCAGCGCCACCGCCATCAGGGCCACCCCCAGCAGTGCGACCAGACGCATGCCGATCAGGCCCGCGGGCAGCTCGCCACGGGTCAGGCCGGACAGCACGGAGGCCAGGGCCAGGAAGGCGGGGCCGTAGGGGGCACCGGTGTGCTGCCACATCGGCGCGACCTCGTCCGCGAGGGGTCCGCCGAGCTGGGCGGGCCCGTGGGCGTAGACGTCCATGTGGGCGTCGACCATGGCGCCCTGCGCGAGATAGCTGTACACGTCCCGGCTGAACAGCGGCGGTGCGAGCAGCAGCGGGGCGGCCCAGACGGCCAGCACGAGGAGCAGGGCGCGCGGGGTGGGCGGGTGCGGTCCGCGCACCAGGCGGCCGAGCAGCACCCAGGCCGCTATCAGCAGCACGACGCCGAAGTACACCCCGACCAGGCCGAGCGCCGCCCGTGCCGAGGCGGGGGCCAGCAGGTACTGGACCGGCAGGGCACCGGCCGTCTCCCCGCCCAGCGCGAGGAAGGCGGTACCGGCCAGTCCCAGCACCTGGCAGCGGCGGAGATCGACGGGGAAAGCCATGGCCAACACTGGGTCAGCGTGTCAACGCCGGGTGGCCGGAAGGCGACGGCAGCCCTGCCGGGCGAGGGCCGACGTGTGACCGGCGTGTGGTGTGTTCCGGCCGGACCTCAGAACACCGACAGCCCGGTCAGGGTCGTGAAGCGGTCCAGCGCCGCCACGCCCGCCACCGAGTTACCGCGTTCGTCCAGTCCCGGGCTCCACACGCACAGCGTGCACCGGCCCGGTACGACCGCGATGATCCCGCCACCGACCCCGCTCTTGCCGGGCAGGCCCACCCGGTAGGCGAAGTCCCCGGCCGCGTCGTACGTCCCGCAGGTCAGCATGACCGCGTTGACCTGCTTGGCCTGGCTGCGGCTGAGCAGCCGGGAGCCGTCGGCGCGGATGCCGTGCCGGGCGAGGAAGCCGGTGGCGAGGGCGAGGTCGGCGCAGGAGGCGGCGATGGAGCACTGGCGGAAGTACTGGTCGAGCAGGACCGGGATGTCGTTGTCGATGTTGCCGTAGGACGCCATGAAGTGGGCGAGGGCGGCGTTGCGGTCGCCGTGCGCGGTCTCGGAGGCGGCGACCTCCTTGTCGAAGTCCAGCGCGGGGTTGCCGCTCTCGGCGCGCAGGAAGGCCAGCAGTTCTCCGGCCGCGTCCGAGGTACGGGTCTGGAGGCGGTCGGTCACGACGAGCGCGCCCGCGTTGATGAAGGGATTGCGCGGGATGCCGTTCTCGTACTCCAGCTGCACCAGGGAGTTGAACGGGTTTCCGGACGGCTCGCGGCCCACGTGCTCCCAGAGCTCGTCGCCCTCGCGGGCCAGGTCCAGGGCGAGCGTGAAGACCTTGGTGATCGACTGCGTCGAGAACGGCTGCCGCCACTCCCCCACCCCGTACACCGTGCCGTCCAGCTCGGCCACGGCCATGCCGAAACTGCGGGGATCACGTGCGGCGAGGGCCGGGATGTAGTCGGCGGGCCGGCCGCGTCCCGGCGTGCGGCTCATCTCCTCGGCGATGCGCTCCAGGATCGGCAGGAAGGTGAGGGACGACGTCGTTGTCATGATCACCATTCTCTCTCCGGCCGTTCCCGGAGCGTAATCGTGGCCGTGTCCCACAGGTCAGGCGACGGGTGCCCCGCTGCCCGCGACGATCTCGGGACGCAGCAGGTCGGCGAGCCGCTCGGCCGGCAACAGGCCCTTCTCCAGAACCAGTTCGGCCACTCCCCGGCCCGTGACGAGGGCTTCCTTGGCGATGTCGGTGGCGGCCGTGTAGCCGATGTGCGGGTTGAGGGCGGTGACCAGCCCGATGGAGTTCTCGACGGTCGCGCGCAGCCGCTCGGTGTTGGCCGTGATGCCGGAGACGCAGCGCTCGGCGAGGGTGAGGCAGGCGTTCCGCAGGTGCGTGATCGACTCCGAGAGGGAGTGCAGGATGATCGGCTCGAAGGCGTTGAGCTGGAGCTGTCCGGCCTCGGCAGCCATGGTGATGGCGACGTCGTTGCCGATCACCTCGAAGGCGACCTGGTTGACCACCTCGGGGATCACCGGGTTGACCTTGCCGGGCATGATGGACGAGCCGGCCTGCACCGGGGGCAGGTTGATCTCGCCGAGGCCCGCGCGTGGACCCGAGGACAGCAGCCGCAGGTCGTTGCAGCTCTTGGAGAGCTTGACCGCGATCCGCTTGAGCACGCCGGACATCTGGACGAAGGCACCGCAGTCCTGGGTGGCCTCGACCAGGTTGGCGGCGGTGACCAGCGGCAGCCCGGTGATGTCGGACAGATGCCGGCGGGCGGCCTCGGCGTAGCCGGCGGGAGCGTTGAGGCCCGTACCGATGGCCGTGGCGCCCAGGTTGATCTCATGGATCAGCTCGACGGCCTCGGCAAGACGGCTGCGGTCCTCCTCGATCATGACGGCGAATGCGGAGAACTCCTGGCCGAGCGTCATCGGCACCGCGTCCTGCAACTGTGTACGGCCCATCTTGAGCACGTCACGGAACTCGACGGCCTTACGGGCGAACGCGTCCTGCAGTACGGCCATCGCCTTGAGCAGTCCATGGACCGCGAACACCGTCGCCACCTTGACGGCAGTCGGGTAGACGTCATTGGTCGACTGCCCCAGGTTGACGTCCTCGTTGGGGTGCACACGCGCGTACTCGCCCTTGGCGTGGCCGAGCAGTTCCAGCGCGCGGTTCGCCACGACCTCGTTGGCGTTCATGTTGGTGGAGGTGCCGGCGCCGCCCTGGACGACGTCGACGACGAACTGGTCGTGCAGTCGGCCGGCCCGGATCTCCCGGCAGGCGGCGACGATCGCGGCGGCCTTCTCCGGCGCGAGCAGGCCGAGTTCCTCGTTGGCGAGAGCGGCGGCCTCCTTGACGGCGGCCAGGGCGTCGATCAGGTGCGGGTAGGCGGAGATCGCAGTGCCGGTGATGGGGAAGTTCTCCGTGGCGCGCAGGGTGTGGATGCCCCAGTACGCGTCGGCGGGTACGTCGCGGTCGCCGAGCAGGTCGTGCTCACTGCGCGTGGTGGCGGCGGTCATGAGGAAACGGTCCTCTTTCTGAGGTACGGAGGTGAGAGCGCCCCGCCAGGAGCGCGGGACTGTGCGGATGTGCGGCTGCCGCCGCGTGGGCGCGACCGGCCACGGACGGCCGGCGGACCGGCGACGGCCCGCGGTCCCCCTGGTGAAACCGGCGCGTCCCTACGCGCAGGCAGGAAGCTCGACAGGGTCCAGCGCGCGCACCGCCCGCACACGGCCCACCGGCTCCCCGCCACCCAGCAGCGGCTCCCCCGCGAACTCGGTCAGCAGCCCGGGGTCGACGCCCGCACGAGCGAGCGCCGCCGCCGCGACCGGGATCCGCGCCCGGTTCGCCCCATCGGCGATCTTCACGGCGATGGCCCGGCCGTCAGGAAGGGCGGCGACCTGCACGCCCTCGAAGCCGTCCTTGGCGAGCAACCCCGGCACGGCCCGCATCAGCGCGGCGACGTCCCGCCCGGCGCCGGAGGCCATCTCGGCGTGCGTGCGCATCGCGTCGGCGACCTGCGCCTCCGGCGTGCCCGGTGCGGCGGTGGTGATACGGGACAGGCCGCGGGCGAGGCCGTGCAGCGAGAGGGAGAACAGCGGCGCGCCGCAGCCGTCGACGGTGACCCGGGCGACCCGCTGGCCGGTCAGGTCCTCGACGATCTCCTGGATCGCCTGCTGGAGCGGGTGCTTCGGATCGAGGTAGTCGTCCAGGGACCAGCCGTTCAGCTTGGCGGTCCACAGCATGGCCGCGTGCTTGCCGGAGCAGTTCTGGGCGAGCCGGGACGGTTGCCGGCCCTCGCGGATCCAGGCGTCCCTGACGGCGGGGCCGTACGGCATGTCGGGCACGTTGCGCAGGTCGTCCTCGGTGAGGCCGGCGAGGTCGAGGATGCGCCGGGCGCCGGCCAGGTGCCGTTCCTCGCCGGAGTGGCTCGCGGCGGCCAGCGACAGCAGCGCGCCGTCGAGCGGAAGTCCGGCCCGCAGCATGGCCACGGCCTGCAGGGGCTTGACGGCCGACCGCGGGTAGAAGGCGGCCTCGATGTCGCCGAGCTGGAACTCCACCCGGCCGTCGGCGCCGAGGACGACGACGGAGCCGTAGTGGATGCCCTCGACGACCCCGCCGCGGACGAGGTGGGCGACGGGAGCGTGGAGGGGTTCGCGGACGAGGGGTGCGTCGGCGGGGGAACTGCTGTACATCACTGCCTGAATCATGGGGTCGGGGCCGGCCGGTACGCGGGTCACGCGTCGGCGCCGGAGGACGTGCGGGATATCCGGCCGCGGACGGCGTACCAGCCCGCGACCAGCGCTGCGACGATCAGCGGCAGACAGAGCACGGTGGTGCGTCCGGCGCCGCCGTCGGCGTACATGAGGACCAGGACGGAGGCGAGGAACGCCAGCGTCACGAGTTCGGTCCAGGGGGAGCCCGGCAGCCGGTAGGAGGGCCGGATCAGCCGGCCCTCCCGGGTCTTCCGCCAGAAGAGGACGTGACAGACCATGATCATGCCCCAGGTCGCGAGGATGCCGATCGCCGCGAAGTTGAGGACGATCTCGAACGCGTCGGCGGGGACGACGTAGTTGAGGCCCACGCCGAGGACACACATACCGCTGGTCAGGAGGATTCCGCCGTACGGGACCTGGCTGCGGCTCATCCTCGCGGTGAACTTCGGGGCCGAGCCGCTCATCGCCATGGAGCGCAGGATGCGGCCGGTGGAGTACAGGCCGGAGTTGAGCGAGGACATGGCGGCGGTGAGCACGACGAGGTTCATCACGCCACCGGCCGCCGGGATGCCGATGTGCGACAGGACGGTCACGAAGGGGCTCTCGCCGGCGCTGTACTTGTTCCAGGGCAGCAGCATCGAGAGCAGGACGACGGAGCCGACGTAGAACAGGCCGACGCGCCACATGATCGAGTTGATCGCCTTCGGCATGATCTTCTCGGGGTTCTCGGTCTCGCCGGCGGCGACGCCGACCAGTTCGACGGAGGCGTAGGCGAAGACGACGCCCTGGATGATCAGCAGCATCGGCAGCAGGCCGCCCGGGAAGAGGCCGCCGTTGTCCGTGATCAGGGACGGGCCGGGGTGGTGGCCGTCGACCGGGTGCCGGGTGACCAGCAGGAAGATGCCGATGCACATGAAGACCACGAGTGCGCCGACCTTGACGATCGCGAACCAGAACTCCAGTTCACCGAAGATCTTCACCGAGATCAGGTTCACCGTCAGGACGACGGCCAGGGCCAGGAGCGCGATCACCCACTGCGGGATGTCGGAGAACATGCCCCAGTAGTGGGTGTAGGTGGCGACCGCGGTGATGTCGGCGATGCCGGTGGTCGCCCAGTTCAGGAAGTACATCCAGCCCGCGGTGTACGCGCCCTTCTCCCCCAGGAACTCCCGGGCGTACGAGACGAAGGCGCCGGAGGACGGGCGGTACAGGACGAGCTCGCCGAGGGCCCGGACGACCAGGAAGGCGAAGACGCCGCAGACGGCGTACGCGATGAACAGCGACGGCCCGGCGTCGGCGAGCCGGCCGCCCGCGCCGAGGAAGAGGCCGGTGCCGATGGCTCCGCCGATGGCGATCATGTTGACGTGCCGGTGCTTCAGGCCTTTGCTGTAGCCGGCGTCTCCGGCGTCGACATGGCCGGACGAGGGGCGCGTCTCGTCTTTGAGGTGCTGCTCGCTCACGCCGCGGGTCCGCCTTCCGTGGGGAGGTCGTCCGCCCGCTGGGGACGCACGATGTCGGTGAGGGTCGTCTCGACGCGGTCCAGGTGATGGCTCATGGCCTGCACCGCGTCGTGCTCGGAACCGTCGATCAGCGCCTCGACGATGGCCCGGTGCTCGCGGTTGGACTGCTCACGGCGCCCGCCCAGCTCGTTGAGGAAGGCCGACTGACGCGCCAGTGCGTCGCGGATCTCCTCGATGACCCGGCGGAAGACCGGGTTCTGGGCGGCCTCCGCCACGGCGAGGTGGAAGAGGGTGTCCATCGCGACCCAGGCCGTGGTGTCGGTCTCCCGCTCCATGCGGTCGAGCAGGTGGGCCAGGTGGTCCAGGTTCTCCGGGGTGCGGCGTGCCGCGGCGTATCCGGCGACCGGGATCTCGATGTGCCGGCGCACCTCGAGGAGGTCGCTGGCCGCGTAGTCGCCGAAGGTGGGGTCCTCGACGGCGCTCGCGACGACGAAGGTGCCCTTGCCGGTCCGGGAGACCGTGAGGCCCATCGTCTGCAGCGCGCGCAGCGCCTCGCGGAGCACGGGCCGGGACACCTCGAGGGTCCGGCACAGCTCGGCCTCGGAGGGGAGCTTGTCGCCTATGGCGTACTCGCCGCGCTCGATGGCACCGCGGAGGTGGGCGAGGACCGCTTCCATGGCGCTGACGCGCCGGGGAGCCCGACCACCTGTCTGGCTGTCTGACAGGTTCACGGGAGCGATCCTGCGTGTTGCGTGCCGGGCCTGTCAAGGCGCCCCGTAAAGAAACATTCACGGGGTGCGGCGCCTGAATGCAGGCATCCGCACCCCGTGGGTGCTCAGCGGGTTCGAGTCAGGCGTCGAGCACGCCGGTGGCGAGCAGGCCGAGCAGGCCGGCGCCGATGACGATCCGGTAGATCACGAAGGCGTTGAAGGAGTGCTTGGCGACGAACTTCAGCAGCCAGGCGATGGAGGCGTAGGCGACCACGAACGACACGATGGTGCCGACGGCCAGCGGGGCGGCGCCGACGCCCGCGCCGAGGGCGTCCTTCAGCTCGTAGATACCGGCGCCGGTCAGCGCCGGGATGCCGAGGAAGAACGACAGACGGGTCGCGGCGACGCGGTCCAGGTCCAGGATGAGGGCGGTGGACATCGTGGCGCCGGAGCGGGAGAAACCGGGGAAGAGCAGGGCGAGGATCTGGGAGCAGCCGACCCACATCGCGTCCTTGAAGGAGGTGTCGTCCTCACCGCGCTTGTGCCGGCCCATCTGGTCGGCGGCCCACATCACGCCGGAACCGACGATCAGCGACCCCGCGACCACCCACAGCGAGGCGAGCGGGCCGTCGATCAGGTCCTTGGCGGCCAGGCCGACCAGCACGATCGGAATGGTGGCGGCGATCACCCACCAGGCGAACTTGTAGTCGTGGTGGTAGCGCTCCTCGCGGTTGGTCAGACCGCGGAACCATGCGGAGACGATCCGCTTGATGTCCTTGAAGAAGTACACGAGCACGGCGGCGATGGCGCCGACCTGGATGACGGCGGAGAACCCGACGACGGACTTGTCGTCGACGGGGATGTTCATGAGCCCCTCGGCGATCTTCAGGTGGCCGGTGGAGGACACGGGGAGGAACTCGGTCACCCCCTCGACGATGCCGAGGACGACGGCTTGACCGACGGAGATGGCGCTCATGGGATCCAGTTCTGAGGAGAGTTGGTCGACAGTGTTGTAGACAGTAACGACTATGGCCGGCCCTATGGCAAGCGCCTAGGCCCACAGAAGGCCGGCGAGTGAAACGCCGGCGAAGGCCGCGGCCAGCCCCGCCGCCAGGCTCGCGACGACGTTCACGGCAGCGTAGAGGCCGGAGCCGGCTTCGGTCAGCCGCAGGGTCTCGTAGGAGAAGGTCGAGTACGTCGTGAGCGCGCCGCACAGCCCGGTGCCCAGCAGGAGCTGCAGGTGAGGGCCCGCGGTCCCGGCGGAGACCGCGCCGGTGAGCAGCCCGAGGACCAGCGAGCCGGTGACATTCACCACGAAGGTGCCCCAGGGGAAGACGGAGTCATGGCGGGACTGCACGGCACGGTCGGTGAGATAGCGCAGGGGTGCCCCGACCGCGGCCCCCGCGATGACCAGCAGCCAGTTCACCACGACTTCTCACCCTTCGGTTCCGCTCCGTCCGTGCCGTCCGCGCCGCGAGCGCGGTGCCGGGTCACGGCCGCCTCCCGGTCAGCACCCGGCGGGCGGCGAGCGAGGCCAGCCACACCGCGGCCAGGGCCGCGGCCGGCGTCGCGGCGAGGTACACCGGCCCGATCCCGGGGCGGTCGCCGTCGACCAGCCTGCGGATGTCGACGGCATAGGTGGAGAAGGTGGTGAAGCCACCGAGGACACCGGTGCCGAAGAAGGGGCGTACGAGGCGGTGCGCGGCCCACACCTCGGTGATCACCACCATGAACACACCGATCACCGCGCAGCCGATGACGTTGGTCCAGAACGTCGCCCAGGGGAAGTGGCCGGGTGGGGTGGGCCAGGCGAGCGCGAGACCGTAGCGGGCGCAGGCACCGAGGGCGCCGCCGATCGCGACCACCGCGACGACGGGTGCCTGGGTACGCCACTGGGACCGCCGCCGTGGCGTGGGGCGGGCACGGATGCTCTCGGCTTCCGGGGCTGTCATGCTGGTACGTCTCCTGTTCGGCCCTGCCCCGACGGGTGATCTCGGCCGGGCACCAGGGTACCGCCGGGCCTTGATCGGCTTTCACCCGGCGGCGGGCCGGGCACAGACCGCGACCCCCGGCTCCCACAGGCTGCCGAGCACCAGATGGCGGCCGGTCGCGCAGACGCTGGTGACCATGCGGAAGCCCGAGCCGCGGCGGGTGAGGTGGTGCAGGGTCCGGCCCTCGTCGTCCAGGGCCAGTACTCCGATCGTCCGGCCCGGACGGAACGGTGCGTGGACGGCGGCCCGGGCGGCGGCGGCCCGGACGGCGGGCGGGGTGCGGTGCAGGAGGTCCAGCGGAGGGACCCGCGGGGCCGCCAGGGCGACCCAGATCGGCCCGTCGGAACCCTCGCGCCAGAGGTTGTCCGGCATGCCGGGGACGGCGGCGAAGAGGTCGGTGCGGCCGGCGCGGGGGCCGGTGAGGTGGTAGCGGGTGAGGCGGCAGGCGCCGGTCTCGGCGATCACCAAGAACGATCCGTCGGCGCTCGAGGCGAGGCCGTTGGCGAACTGCAGCCCCTCCAGGACGACTTCGGGGGCACCGCCCTCGGCGGGGATCCGGAGCAGCCGCCCGGTGCCGGTGTGTTCGACTATGTCGCCGATCCACTGGTGGAGCGGGTACCGGCGGCTGGAGACGGTGACGTACACGGTGCCGTCCGGCAGGACGACGGCGTTGCTGCAGAAGCGGAGCCGCTCCCCCGCCACCGAGTCGGCGAGGACGCGGACGGTGCCGTCCCCGGTCTCGACGCGCAGCAGGCCGCGTTCCGCGTCGCACACCAACAGGGCGCCGTCCGGGAGGAGTTCGAGGCCCAGCGGGCGTCCGCCCGGCTCGGCCAGCACCTCGACCCGAGCGGTGAGCGGGTCGCCGAGGTGATGGACGCGCAGGATGCGGCCGTCCTCCGTGCCGGTCAGCACACGCCCGTGCGGGTCGGCGACCACGTCCTCGGGGCCACGGGCGCCCAGGGAGACGTAGTGGAGCGGAACGAGGTCCGTGCGTCGGTCCATGTGCGGTGCCCTTCGCCGTCGGTCGGCCCATCCTGACAGGTCGCCGTCCGCCGACCGAGCCCTTCCGGACGATCGGGCGCCTCGGGCGGGTGTCCCGCCGAGCGAGGTTCGTCGGACGCGGGCGCCCCGCGAGGCTGCGGCGCTGTCGCGCGGGTCCGCCCCGCGGCACGGCGGTCCCCCCCTCACCAGCCCTTCTCGAACATCCGGGCCACCTCGGCGATACGGACCTCGTCGCGCCGGTAATGCGTGCGGCAGCGGATCCGCCGGGTGCGCAGCACGCCGAGGCGGGCGAGGAAGTCGAGGTGGGCGGCGGCGGTCCGGCGCGGCACGCCGAGTTTGGCGGCCACGGCCCGGGCGGTGACGCCGGTCTCGACGGGGTCGCCGTGGCCGTGTGCCGGGAAGTGGGCCGCCGGGTCCTTGAGCCAGTACAGGATGTCCCGCCGTGTGCGCCCCGAGGGAGTCCTCAGCATGCGTCCCCTCCGCCCCCCTCCGTCCTGCCCGCTCATGGAGCGTTTTGCCCACTGTCGGGCCGGTGACTCCGCCGCGTCCGGAACTCCCCGAGCGTTGTCCGATACCGAACGGCAGTGCGACCGGATCGCGTGGCGGCGAGGGGTGCGGCGAGGGTGCGGACGGCGAACACGGCCGTCCTCAACACCCACGACCGGCGCCGCGACCTCGGCATGCTGAAGTCGATCGGCATGACCCCGCGCCAGGTGACGGTGATGACGGTGCCGTCGATGACGGTGCTCGGCGCGATCGGATCGGTGCTCGGTGTCCCGCTGGGCATCGCCGCCCACGAGGCCGTCGTCCCACGGATGGCCGCGAGGGTCGACATCACCCTCCCGTCCTTCGTGACGGACGTCTGGCACGCGTCACGGCTGGCGGAACTGGCGGTGACGGGCCTCGTGATCTCCGTGCTCGGCGCGCTCGTCCCCGCCCGGCGTGCAGCGCGCCCGACCGTCGCGGAAGTGCTGCGCAGCCGGTGACCGCGCCGCCGGGCAGTCCGTCGCGACCGGTCAGGATCCGAGAAGCCGTGGCGGGCCCGCCGGCCCTAGCGTGGTGGCACCGACGAGGAACCCGTCGGCCCCCGCGACAACAGGAGTGAATGCCATGACCGCCGGCCAGCAGACGATCATCTACCCCGTCAAGGACAAGGACCGCAGCAAGGCCCTGTTCACCGTGCTGCTGGGCGTCGAGCCGTACGTCGACGAGCCGTACTACGTCGGCTACAAGGCCGCCGGTCAGGACATCGGCCTCGACCCGAGCGGGCACGCCAAGGGCATGACCGGGCCGGTGCCGTACTGGCACGTGACGGACCTGCGGGAGCGTCTCGCCGCCCTGCTCGAGGCCGGGGCGGAGCTGCTCCAGGACGCCCAGGACGTCGGCGGCGGCCGTTTGATCGCCTCCGTGAAGGACCCCGACGGCAACCTGGTGGGCCTGCTCCAGGACGGCGCCGCCTGACGGCTCAGCGGAACCGACTGCACAGGCCACTAGTTGCATACTCAACAATTGGCGGGATCGGTGCTACGGTGCCGGTATGGCAGTCAAGACGGCCGACGCCCGGCTCGAGGAGCGGTGGCGGGGCATCCTCGCGGTCCACGCGCGCACGATGTGCGAGATCGACCGGGCCCTGCACCCGTACGGGCTGGGCGCCAGCGACTTCGAGGTGCTGGACATCCTGGTCTCCGAGCCGCCCGGGCACGGTGACCAGTGCCGGGTGCAGAACCTGGTCGGACGGGTCCATCTCAGCCAGAGCGCGTTGTCCCGGCTGATCGGCCGGCTGGAGAAGGACGGTCTGGTGGAGCGCTCGGTGTGCGCCGAGGACCGGCGCGGGGTGTGGGTGGCGCTCACCCCCAGGGGCCGCGAACTGCACACCGAGGTGCTGCCGCTGCAGCGGGCGGTACTGGAACGGATGCTGGCCGGGCAGGAGCGCTAGAGCACCAGCTCGGCCCCGTCCGGCAGTACCTCGACGCCCTCCTCGGCGACACGCGCGCGTGCCGGTGAGGCGGGGTCGAGCAGCGGGTTCGTGTTGTTGAGGTGGGTGTAGATCCGGCGCACGCCGAGGTGGCGGGCGATCGCGGCCAGGGTGCCGTCCGGGCCGGTGACCGGCAGATGTCCGGTGGCGGCCTGCCCGGCGCCGGAGCGCAGCGCCGTGCCCATCTCGTCGTCCGCGTAGAAAGTGCCGTCCAGCAGTACGCAGTCGGCCTCGGCGCACAGCTCCTCCAGGGCGGGGCTCCAGGCGCCGACGCACGGCGCGTACACCAGCACTCCGCCGCTGGCCAGGTCCTCGATGCGGTACGCCGTCACCCAGGGGGCGGCAGGCCCCGGGACCTGCGCCGGCACGTACTTCGGGATCTTCACGCCGACCGGGTGGGCGGTGACGACCAGCCCGCCGGCCAGCACGAAACCGCCGTCGGCCAGGCTGTCCGCCCACTCCCAGGTCGTGTAGCGGTCCAGGGCGGCGCGTACCGGGGCCAGGACGGCACGGACCGTCGGCGCCGCGTAGACCTTCAGGTCCGCCGCTCCGCGCAGCTCGGTGAGGCCCGCGACGTGGTCGGCCTCGGCGTCGGTGAGCAGCACCCCGCGCAGTGGGGTGACCCGCGGCGCAGGGCCGGGCCACAGGGCCGGGGTGGCGATGAGCTGGGTGCGCAGGTCGGGCGAGGCGTTGAGCAGCCACCAGTCGCGGCCGTTGCCGGTGACCGCGGCGCACTCCTGGGTGCGCGAAGGCAGCTCGCCGGCCCGGGCGGCGGCGCACAGCGCACAGGCGCAGTTCCACTGCGGGAAGCCGCCCCCGGCGGCGGTGCCCAGCAGGACGACCCTCACGACCATCGGCTCCTTCGCACTCGCCCGGACTGTCTCCCGCTGGGATCTTCCCTGCGGGAGCCGGACGCCCACCCCGGAGCGGGGGGGCAGTTCCGGCCGTCCTCGGCCGTCCGCGGCCGAGAACCGACCCGACCGGGCCGTGCACGCCGCCTTCGCCCCTTCGCCCTCCTTCACCCCTGCGGCACCTGCGCCGAGTTCGCCGCCTCCCCCGCGTTCGCCGCGCGAAGCGGACAAGGACCGCGTCCTGCGGAGTGCCGAACCGGGGTGGGCCCACCTATCGTGTGCCTTTCGGTGTCCGAAAAGGCCGCCCTGGGGGTGAGCGGAGGTCGGCGCCGCTCACCCCCGGCCCGGGCCGTCGGCTCAGCGCGCGAGCAGCGTACGCACCCCCTGCGAAGTGAGCGTCAGCCCGTGTGAGGAGCTGCCGTCGATGGCGAGGGAGAGGTCCTCCTCGGGCCACTGCGAGGCCAGTGCGCCGAGCGGGATGAGGCGGTAGCGCGAGACGAACGGCAGCAGTTCGGCCATCTCGCCCTCCGAGGTGAACACGGGGACGACGGGGTCGCCTCCGGGCTGTTCCAGGATGGGCAGGGCCACCGTCGTCGCGTCGGCGCCCTCCCCGTCGATCGCGTCGTCCGGCACCGGGACGAGCACGTCGCTGTGGGCGAGGGTGTCCAGGGCGCTCTGGTCCTCGGCGTTCACGGCCAGCGCGTCCAGCGCCTGCTGGGCCGGCGTGGGCAGGTCGTCGTGTGCGGGTGTTTCCATGGCAGATCCCCTGGTAGCGGCGGTCGTACGGGCCTCCCGGGCGGCTCCGCGCCCGGGTGTGCTCCGCCTCGCGTACCCGGGGGGCTGCGGGACCATGCGTGAGGATCGGCGGGAGGTCCGGTGGCGGGCCCATGGTGGGAAGGGGACGCGAGGGCGACCGTGGCCGACACGCACCCGCCCGGTGACCTCAGGGCAGGGCCGCACGCCGCTGCGGCCTCGCCCCCCCGGCGCCGAGCCGGGCGCCCTCATCCGCGTCCGGTTCCCCGGCCCGCTCCGCGTCCTTCTCGGGGGACGTCCGGCGGCGGGGGCGCTTTCTCACGCCCCCCGTACGGCGAGCGCACCCGGGCGGGCGCGCCCTCGCGGGACCAGGGCGCGGACCGGGCCGAGCCGGTCGTACGGCCTGCGCCGATCCGCCGGGCGAGGGCGCGTTCGCCCGGCGGCCGCTCCCCCGGCCGGTGCGGAACGTCCCGGGGAGGATGGACCGGCCTGCTGAGCCCACGGCGGATCGACGGTCACGGATCGGGCCGCGCGAGCAGGTCGGTGAGGACGGTGACCCTGATCAGCGGCCGGTACAGCTCCATGATCTGCAGCGCCTTCAGGTGGGAGTCGTCGTCCACGCCCGCGCAGGCGTCGGCCACGACCAGTACCTCTGCGCCGGCGTCGGCGGCGGCCAGGGCGGTGGACAGGACGCAGCACTCGGTGCTGACGCCGGCCAGGACCAGCCGGCCGCCCGGGCCGACGCGGCCCGCGAGGTCCGGCGTCCACTTGCCGAACGAGGGCGCGTCCACGACGTGGCCGGCCAGGCCCGCGAACTCGTCCGACAGGTCCCAGAGCGCGGCGTCCGGCGGCTGCAGGGCGAAGGGCCACTGGTCGTAGTAGGCGCGCCAGGCTCCGGCCGGCCGCTCGGGGGCGAGGAAGCGGGTGAAGGTGACGCGGCCGGCGAAGGCCGGCAGCAGGCGTCGTACTCCTTCCGCGGCGTCGGCGTAGCGCGGGGTGGCCCACGGGCTCGCCGGGTCGGCGAAGACACGCTGCATGTCGATGACGGCGAGATGTCCGGGTACACCGGTCATGTGCGGTACACCCCTTCGTTCGGGGACGGGCTCGGCACCTGGGCCTCCTGGTCCCGTACGGGGGCCCGGCCCAGCAGCAGGGTGCCGGCGAAGCCCAGTGCCAGGGCGGCCAGCACGCCCAGGTTGGCGTATGCCCAGGCGCCCGTCCTGCCGCCGAGGCCGAGCGGCCCCAGCAGATAGCCCTGCCAGGTCAGCCAGTGCGCCGTGGTGTTGGTGACCAGGCCCCAGCCGACGGCCGTCGCGGCGAGGGTGAGGAGCAGGGGCCGCAGCGGGACGTCGCCGTAGCGGCCGTGCGGCCGGTACAGGTCCGCGTCGTCGTAGTCGCGGCGGCGCAGGGCGATGTCGGCGAGCAGGACGCCGCACCAGGCGGCGATGGGCACGCCGAGCGTGGTGAGGAAGCCCATGAACGGGCCGAGGAAGTCTCCGGCGAAGAACACGATGTAGACGGAGCCGGCGATCATCAGGACACCGTCGAGGAGGGCGGCCAGAGGGCGGGGCACCGGCAGACCGGCGGAGAGCAGGGCCAGACCGGAGGAGTAGATGTCGAGGACGGCGCCGCCGACCAGGCCGAGGACGGCGACGACGGCGAACGGCACCAGGAACCAGGTGGGCAGGATCGTCGTCAGCGCGCCGATCGGGTCGGCCGCGACGGCCGTGCTCAGCTTCGGCGAGGAGCCGGCCAGCAACAGCCCGAAGACCAGCAGGAGCAGCGGGGCCACCGAGGCGCCGAACGCGGTCCATCCGATGACGCCGCGGTTCGACGAGGTCCGGGGCAGATAGCGGGAGTAGTCGGCGGCGGCGTTGACCCAGCCGAGGCCGAAGCCGGTCATCATGAACACCAGCGCGCCCATGAACTGCTGGGCGGAACCGGCCGGGACGGCGCTGACCGTGCCCCAGTGGACATGGTCGGCGACGAGTGCGACGTAGACGAGCGTGAGCACCCCGGTGACGACGGTGATCAGGGTCTGCAGGCGCATGATCAGATCGAATCCCATGACGCCGCCGACCACGGTCAGCGCGGCCACCACCAGCAGCGCGACCACCTTCGTCCCGGTGCCGCCGCCCCAGCCGAGGCGGGTGAAGACGGTCGCCGTCGCCAGCGTGGCGAGGGCGGTGAGGACGGTCTCCCAGCCGACGGTGAGCATCCAGGAGACCAGCGAAGGCAGCCGGTTTCCGCGCACCCCGTACGCGGCCCTGCTGAGCACCATCGTCGGGGCCGATCCGCGCTTCCCCGCGACCGCGACGAACCCGCACAGCAGGAAGGAGGCGACGATGCCGAGCACGCCCGCGGCGAGGGCCTGCCAGAAAGAGATGCCGAAGCCGAACGCGAAGGCGCCGTAGCCGATCCCGAGGACGGAGACGTTCGCGCCGAACCAGGGCCAGAACAGCGCACGCGGGGTGCCCTTGCGCTCTGCGTCGCCGATCACGTCGAGGCCGTGCGTCTCGACCCGCAGGGGACGGCCGGCGGATCCGCTGTCGGGAGAGTCCTGCGGGAGTGTCATCGCGACCTGCCTGTCTAGACGTGTTCACGTCACGCTAGGAAGGTGCGCGCAGAGCGTCAAGGCGGCCCGGTCCGGCACGCCCGATGGGGGGTGGTGCGGACGGGCCGCTCTCGCGCTCAGCGGTCGAACTCCTCCTGGATCGGCGTACGCGGCTCCTCCCGCAGGTGCTGGGAGATGCCGGGTTTGCCGCCCTTCCGGGCCTCTTCCGCCCGCTGCGCGGCACTGTGGCCGGGGTCCGGGTCCGGATCCACCCGAACCGACCGCGCCACGTCGTCCCGCCCGCTGTACTGCTCGGCCGGAATGCCCCGCAGGGCCCTGACCACCTCCTCCGACGCGCCCGCACCGCGCGCCGCCGCGACCAGATCGTCCTTCCCGGCCGGATAGGTGACGTCCTTCAGCGCGGCCAGCACCTCGGGGACGCTGGTGTGTGCCGTGGTCATGCCGCCTCCCTTTTCACTCGTCGCCCTGCCCGGCACTCTCGTCGGCGTCCGGGCTCGCGGTGTCCTCCCCCTCCGCCTGGGACGGAGTGGTCCGCGGCGGCTGCCCCTCCGCCCCGTCGGGCTCCGGCTCGCCCTCCGCCTGGGACGGGGTGTACTCGCTCATCAGGGCCTCCCGCGCGCCTGCCGTGCCTGTTCTGAAGTTTTCGGGTACCCGTCCGGCCGGACTCCCACGACCGGGCCGAAGGCGTGAATCCGCTTCCGCCGCGTGGGTACCTGACCGGTCCGGCGCAGCATGCGGCGCCGGTGGAACAGACCGAGAACCACCTCACCGCCTGGAGGAACCATGGCGGGTATCAGCCCTCCCGATCTGCAGAAAGCCCTCTCCGGCGCGGAGTACCCGGCCGACTCGGAACAGCTCCGGAAGGTCGCCGAGAAGAACCATGCGCCCCGGGAGGTCACCGAGCGGATATCCCACCTCGGGAAGAAGGAGTTCCAGAACCCGGCCGAGGTGAGCAAGGCCGTCTTCCGGAACGAGTGACCGAGCATCCGGACCGGGCACGGCGGTCCCGGCCCCCGAGGCCGGGCCGCCGCGTCGCGTGCCCCGCGTGCACCCGCGCGGAAAAGAAGGGGGCGTGTCACCCCTGCCACCCCCACGCGGAAGGCCGGTACGGCAGCCGCTTCCGGCGGCCGTACCGTGACGAAGGGCCGCTGACACCGTGCCGTCTCACGACGGCGGACGCGCTGCGCCGTCGGGCCTCCCGGCCGGCCCGACGCGGGCCTACCGGCCGGCCGGGGCGGCCGGCTCGGACAGGGTGCGGAGGACGAGCCGGCTCAGCAGCGGCACCACGATCAGCGGTGCCAGGGCCGTCCGCAGGGAGGTCGCTTCCGCGAGACGGCCCACGAGAGGGCTCACCAGGCCACCGACGCCGACCGCCGGCCCGAGGGGGACCCCGCCGGCCGTGCCGACCCGCGAGGGCAGGTGGTCCTGGCCCAGCGTGACCCTGCGGCGGGAACGGAACGTACAGACCGGCCGAGGTCAGCGCCACGCACAGGTAGGCCGTCGCGACCTCCTGACGACAGGCCGTCGGCCCGCGACAGCTCGGCGGAAGCCGCCGGCCCGGCGGTGAGAGCCGAAGCGGCCCGGGAGACGGGGTGCCTGCGGCGTGGCGAGTGCGGTGCCGGGCGGTGCAGCATGGGGATGGCGCTCGAGAGCAGCCGACGTGGAGGTGCCCATGACGGTGAGCCGGATCGGTCTGGTCGTGCACGGCGGCCGGCCCGAGGCCGTGGCGGCCGCGCGGACGGTGCGCGAGTGGTGCGACGAGCACGCGGTGGGATGCACGGACATCGACGTGTGGCAGGAGGGCGCGCGGCACAGCGCCCGCGAGGAGGTCGACTCCGCGGGAGATCCGGATCTGATCGTCACGCTCGGCGGTGACGGCACTTTTCTGCGCGGGGCCCGGCTGGCGGCCGAGAACGACGCCCTGGTCCTCGGCGTCGACCTCGGGCGGGTGGGCTTCCTGACGGAGGTCCCGGCCACGGCGGTGCGCACGGCGCTGGACGCGGTGCGGCAGGAGCGGATCGACGTCGAGAGCCGGATGCTGCTCACCATGCGGGCGTCGTGCCGGCTGGAGGTGCCCACGCAGATGGAGGCACTGCTGCAGTGCGGCCGCGGGCCGATGCTGCCGCCGCCCCGGGTGCGCGCGGACTGTGTGGTGGGGGACGACTGGGGCGTCGCCCTGGACGTCACCGCGCTCAACGACATCGTGGTGGAGAAGCTGGCCAGGGACCGGCAGGTGTCGGTCGCGGTCTATCTGGCCGGCCGGCTGCTCGCCTCCTATTCCGCCGACGCCCTGCTCGTGGCCACGCCCACCGGCTCCACCGCGTACAGCTTCGCCGCCGGCGGTCCGGTGGTCTCGCCCCGGGCGGAGGGACTCGTCTTCACGCCGGTCGCCCCGCACATGGTGTTCAACCGCTCGGTCGTCGCCGCTCCCGACGAGCCGATCGCCCTGCGGGTGCTCGAACGGTCGGGCCAGGCCGCCGTCAGCATCGACGGGCAGCTTCGGGGCGTGCTCGGCCCCGGGGACTGGATCGGGGTGTACGCCGCCCCGCGCCGGCTCAAGGCGGTCCGGCTGGGGCCGACGGACTTCTACGGCCGGCTGCGCGAGCGGATGAACCTCACCGACGCACCGGCCGCGCTCGCCGACGGACGGGCCGCTCCGCTGTGGCCGGTGAAGACGCCACGCCCGGGCGACCTCGCTCACCTCGCCCTGCCGCCCGGCGCGCCCGACGAACGGTCCTGACGCCGTGCCGTTCCGGGGGGCCTACCTGCGCCGGGCGGCCAGCCGTACGCCGGCGTCGGCGGCGCCGTGGCCGCGGTAGCCGCCGGTGCGCTGCACGAACTCGAAGAAGACGTCCCCGACGGTCCGCGTGCAGCAGTGCCGGAACTCGCCCCCCTGCTCGTCGCGGTCGTGGAGGATGCCGAGATCCCGTACGTCTCCAGCTCGCCGTCGGGGAACTCGTGGCGTGCCGCCAGGTCGTCGTAGTGGTTCGCGGCTACGGGCAGCGGGCGGGCGCCCGCCGTGCGGAAGCGGCGCACCGCCGCGACCAGGTCGGTCACGGCGAAGGCCACGTGCTGCGGCCGGACGCCGTCCTCGTCCGCGGGGCCGGGGGCGAGGCTGAGGACCAGCCGGGGGCCGCCGTGCGGGGCGGACAGCGCCCGGCTGCGGAACAGGCCGTAGGGGTCGGCGAGTTCGACGGCGTCCTGGGGGCTCAGGCCCAGCACGGCGCGGTGGAAGAGCACGGCTTCGTCGAAGTGGTGCCAGGTCTGGGTGAGCGCGAGATGGTCGAAGCCGGTGACGTCCGTGGGCGGGTTCCCGGTGGTGCGTACGAAGTCGTCCGTCGAGTCGGGGAATCCGGCACGCCGGTGGCGCAGAAGAGGATCTCGGTGCCGTCCGGCGCCGCGATCGACTCCAGGGGGACGTCCTCGGTGGACCGGCGCTTCGGCAGGGCGGGGGCCAGGAGGGCCTCGGCGCGGCGGGCGGAGGCGTCCGGGTCGGGGGACTCCAGGCCGATGCCCGCCCGCCGGAGTGGTGCGCGCGCGGCGGGCCCGGCCTGCGGCGTCGACCAGGACGCGGGCGTGACCCTGTTCCCCCAGCTCGACGGGCTTGCCGCGGTGGCGGGCGGTGCGGGTGAAGCCGAGCGCGGTCAGCAGCTCGCCGACGGGTGCGGGTCGCCGATGGCGACGGTGGAAGGCCCGCGCAGCCCTAGGATGGGTGCCCGGTCGGGGGTGATGCACCGACACGACGGGGAGGCGGCAGGTGAGCGACAGAGGGACGCGGCCGGGGGGCGACCGGGAGCAGCAGTCCACCGGCGTACGGAGCGTGCGCCGGGCGTTCGACATCCTGAACCTGCTCGACGAGGACCGCCCCGTCATCAGCCTGCGGGAGATCACCGACGCCACCGGACTGGCGAAGACCACCGTACTGCGGCTGGTGCAGACGCTGGAGGAGAGCGGCCTGCTGTGGTCGAACCACTCCGGCTACACGGCCGGGCCCGCGCTGTGGCGCTGGGCCTACCTCGCGCGCAGCCAGTGGGAGGTCCCCCGGGAGACGCGCAAGGTCATGCGGGACCTCGCCGACCGGCTCGGGGAGACCGTCAACCTGTTCGTCGCCCGCGACGTGCACCGCGTCTGCGTGGCCCATGAGGAGAGCCCCCACCCGTTGCGCCACGTCGTGGACGTCGGCGACGAGCAGCCGCTGTGGGCCGGCGCCTCCTCCAAGGTCCTGCTGCGCGACGCCTCCGAGTCCCGGCTGCGCCGCATCGCGCTGTCCTCACCGCAGGGCGAGGCCCTGACCGGGCAGTTGCTCGGCTGGGCGGCGGAGGCGGCCGAGCGCGGCTACGCGGTCAGCACCAGCGAGTGGGACGAGGGGCTGACCGCCGTGGCGGTACCGGTCACCGGGGGCACCGGCCGGGTCGTCGCCTCGCTCTCGCTGAGCGGCCCCAGCCACCGCTTCCCGTACGAGGCCGTCGAGCGCTTCGCCACGGAACTCGCCGAGGCCGCCCGTCTCATCTGCGAGCAGGGCTTCGACCATCCGCTGGGCAGCACCGGCTGACCCTGCCGGCGTCACGGCCGTACGGCGGTGCCGATGATGTGCAGGGTGTTCGGCACGTACGGCGAGAAGGAGTAGCCGAACCGCTCGATGTCGGTGACGGTGAACCCGGCGGCCCGGATGGCGGCCTCGGTGTCACGGTTGGGGTGGCAGCCGCCGCCGGCCCGGCTCCACAGCGGGGTGAGCGCGTCCTCCAGCCGGCCGGCCCAGCGGTGCGGCGAGCGCACATGCTCGTAGAACCGCAGCTGACCGCCGGGCCGCAGCACGCGGCGTATTTCGGCCAGGGCTCCGGGCAGGTCGTCGACCGAGCACAGCACGAGTGAGGCGACTACGGCGTCGTACGCGCCGTCCTCCCCGGGCAGCCGGGCCGCTTCTCCGACGACGAGGGTCACGGGGACCGGCGTCGAGGCCGCGGCCTGCTCGGCGACCGCGCGCAGGGTGTCGTCGGGTTCGAGGGCGACCAGCTCGGTCACCGCGGCCGGGTAGTGCCGGAAGTTACGGCCCTGCCCGGCGCCCACTTCCAGCACCCGCCCGCGCAGTCCGGCGAGCAGGCGGTACCGGTGCCCGACGCCGCCGCGGCGGTCGGACTGGGCGGCCATCTTCAGGTACTGGCGCGAGAAGTGCGGGTGCTGCAGTTCCTTGCGGCCGGTGAGGGGCATCTCGGCCTCCTTCGGGTACGAGCGGGCTGCGCCCGGCCCGGGCGGCAGCTGGTTCCATGCTCCACCCGAACACCTCACCGCGCCGCCGCGTACCGCGTCGGTCCCGGCGCGGGCCGCCGGCTGCCCGCCGGGCGGTACCCGCCGCACGGCAGCCGCCCGGCGGTCCGTGCGGACGGCCGGGCGGGACGGGACGCGTCAGGCAGCCCCGCGTCGTGGTGTGTGGCTCCGCGGCCTTCAGTTCACCGCCTTCTTGACCAGCTCGGCGATGCGGGCCTCGTCGGCGGCGGTCAGCTTCGTCAGGGCGTAGGAAGCCGGCCACACGTTGCCGTCGTCGAGGTTCGCCTTGTCGCTGAAGCCGAACGTCGCGTACCGGGACTTGAACTTCTCCGCGCTCTGGAAGAAGCAGACCACCTTGCCGTCCTGGGCGTACGCGGGCATGCCGTACCAGAGCTTCGGGGCGAGCTCCGGCGCGGCGTCCTTGACGACGGCGTGGATACGCTCGGCCATGGCACGGTCCGAGTCCTGCATCTCGGCGATCTTCGCGACCACGGCGGCCTCGTCCTCCGCCGCCTTGGCGGCCTTGGAGCTGCCGCGGCGCGCGGTCGACTTCAGCTCCTTGGCGCGCTCCTTCATCGCGGCGCGCTCTTCGTCGGTGAACGCCTCGGACGACGTGTCGGTCACGCTCTTGTCGGACATCAGTGGGGGTTCCTTCCCGGTAGCCGGTGCGGCAGGTACATCTTCGTGGTGGAGGGTCGCCGCGGGGGCGGCTTCGTCGAAGCTCGGCAGTGACGGGGTCGGGCCCCGCACGACTCGATCAGTATCGGATCCGGCTCGAGAACGGCTCGAGCTCGGCGGCGGGGCTCACCCCCAGGCGCCGGCGATCTGCCGGGTCGTGCCGTTGAGCCGGTTGAACAGGTTGGTGACGCCGATCATCAGGACGATCGCGGCCAGTTGCTTCTCGTCGAAGTAGGTGGCGGCGGCGTCCCAGATCTCGTCGCTCACCGCGTCGGGACGGTCGGCCATCCGGGTGGACGCCTCGGCCAGGGCGAGGGCCGCGCGCTCCTCGTCGGTGAAGTACGGGGCCTCGCGCCAGGCGGCGACCGCGGCCAGCCGCTCGTCGTTCACGCCGGCCTTGCGGGCCGCCTTGGCGCCGCCGTCGACACAGGCGCTGCAGCCGTTGATCTGGCTGACCCGCAGATGCACCAGTTCCAGCGTCTGCCCTTCCACGCCACCGGTGTGCACGGTCTTGAGGATCTCCTGGATGGGCTGCATCGCGCCGGACAGCACGACGGCGGGGTTCTGCATGCGGGACTGCACGGGATTCGCTCCTCTTTCCGGGTCGGCGCCCCGCTGTCGTCGGGGCATGACTCGATGACACCGGACCGACTTGCCATGAACCATGGCGATGGGACACCGTGGGACAGCTGAAACGCCTTTGACCAGCGGCGACTTGGCCCAGGAGAGTTCTTCCCGGGCGGGACGGCCGGCCGGGGACGTCGCGGAGCGGGACAGGAGAGCGGGGAACGGTGGACGTACAGGACCGGACGGCGAAGGCCGGACCGCAGGAGGAGCTGGCCGCCCGGCTGCGTCTGCTGCAGGAACTCTCCGGGCTCGGCGTGCGGGCCCTGGCGCGGGACGCCGGGCTCAGCTCCTCGTCGCTGTCCCGCTACCTCAACGGACAGACCGTGCCGCCCTGGCCGGCGGTGGTCGCACTGTGCCGGCTCGTCAAGCGCGACCCCCGTCCGCTGCGTCCGCTGTGGGAGCGGGCGTCGAACCCGTTGCCGGCACCTCCGAAGAGCAGCCGTCAGGTACGCCCGCTGCCCCGCAACGACCTGCCGCGCGACGTGCCCGACTTCACGGGGCGCGAGGAGCAGCTGGCCGCCGTGTTCGCCGCGCTCGACAGCCATCGGGCGGTGTCCGTCGACGGCATGGCGGGCGTCGGCAAGAGCTGTCTGGCGGTGCACGCCGCGCACCGGCTCGCCGCCGGCTTCCCGGACGCCCAGCTCTACGTGGACCTGCACGGCTTCACCGAGGGCCGGCCCCCGCTCGATCCCGACTCCGCGCTGCGGATGCTGCTGGCCGCGCTCGACGTCCCGTCCGAGCGGGTCCCGCAGGAGGGGCTCGAGCAGCTGGCCGCCTGCTGGCGGTCGGAACTGGCCCGCCGCCGGGTCGTCGTGGTCCTCGACAACGCCGCCGACGCCGACCAGGTGCGCCCGCTGCTGCCCGGGGCAGGCGCGTCCGTCGCCCTGATCACGAGCCGTAACCGGCTGCTCGGCCTGGACGAGGTGCCCCCGGTCTCGCTCGACGTGCTGAGCCCGCGGGAGAGCGCGGAGCTGCTGGCCCGTGCCAGCGGGGACCCCGGCGGCCCCGACGGCAGGCTGGGCCGTGACCCGGAGTCCGCCGCCGAGGTGCTGCGGCTGTGCGGCCATCTGCCGCTGGCCCTGCGGCTGGCCGCGGCCCGGCTGCGGCACCGGCCGGGCTGGACCGTGGGCATCCTGGTCGAGCGGATGGCGCAGGGGGCCGGCGAGTTCGACACCGCGTTCGCCATGTCGGTCCGGCAGCTGAACCGGTCCCAGGCCCGCCTGTTCCGGATGCTGGGCCTGCTGCCCGGGGCGTCCTTCGACGAGTACGTGGTGGCGGCGCTGGCGGACGTGCCGTTGTCCACGGCCCGGGCGATGCTGGAGGACCTGGTCGACGCCCACCTCGTCCAGCAGCCGACGGCGGGCCACTACCGGCTGCACGACCTGGTGCACCAGCACGCCCGGCGGGCCGCGGAGGAGCAGGATTCGGCCGCCGAGCGGGAGCGGGCGCTGGGCCGCGTGCTCGACTACTACGTGCACGCGGCGGCCGCCGCCGACGCCGCGATGCCGTTCCTGTCGTCCGGCCGGGCGGTCTCCGCGGGCCGGCGCCCGGCCGAACTGCCGCAGTTCGAGGACAAGAACGCGGCCTTCGCCTGGCTCGTCACCGAGTACGGCAACCTGCTGGCCGCCTTCGAGACGGCCGCCGCCGTCGGCGCCGACCTGCACGTGTGCGAGCTGCCCCGTTTTCTGCGGGCGTACTTCGCGCGGCGCTGCGGCACGACGCATCTCAACGTCCTCTTCGAGCGGTCGCTCGCCGCCGCCGAACGCCTGGGCGATCCGCTCCGACTGGCCGAGGCGCACAGCGATCTGGGCTTCGCGCGCTACAACGCGGGCCGGATGGCGGAGGCCGCCGCCGCGTACGAGGCGGCCGGACTCCGGGTGTCCCAGGCGGGCGACGCCCGGGCGGAGGCCGAACTGGCCATGCGCCGCGGCTGTCTGAGCTGGGACGAGGGGCATGTCGAGGAGCCGCTCGCACTGTTCCGGCTGGCGGGCACGTTGTACGAGCGGGCGGGCTGTCCGACGGGCGTGGCCGACGCCGCCGCGTCGGAGGCCTGGACGATGCTCCAGCTGGGCCACCGTGAAGAGGCGGCGCAGCGGGCGCGGGAGGTGCTGGACGTCCCGCACTCCGATCCCGCGTGGCCGCCCGCGCTGACGGCCCGGATCACGCTCGGCGTGGCCATCGCCCCGGAGGAACCCGGGGAGGCCGTGGAGCACCTGCACCGGGCGCTGGCGCTGGCCCGGGAGGACGGGCACCTGCACAACCAGGCGTGGTGCCTGAACTGTCTGGGGGTCGCGCTGCGGCAGACGGGCCGGTACGAGGAGGCGCTGGCCGCCCACCGGGAGGCGTTCGCGCTGCTCGACGAGTTGTTCGAGGAACACTGGAAGATCCATTTCCTCAACGGCTATGCGGAGACCTGTCGGCTCGCCGGCCTGCCCGAGGAGGCGCTGCGGCTGCACCGGCAGGCGCTGGAGCTGGCCCCGAGGCTGGGCAACCGGTACGAGGAGGCGCGGGCCCACGACGGCATCGCGGTCGTCCTGGACGCGACGGACCCGGCCGCGGCGGCCGGACACCGCACGGCCGGGCAGGCCGTCCTGAAGGAGCTGCACTCCCCCTGAGTCCTCGACTGCCGGCCCGCGAGGGACCGGCCCACCGCAGACGCCCGGTCCTCCACGCGCCCTTCAGAGGCTGCGGGCGGTGATGTCGCCGTGGGAGGTGGTGGCGCGGATGTCGAGTCCGGTGGTGCCGTCGTTCTTGAGGGCGTTGCTGATGCGGCCGTAGGCGGTGTCGGCGTCCAGGGCGGCGGAGACGCCGACGGCGGCGCCGACCGTGATGTCGCCGGACTGGGTGCGGAGCACGACCGTGCCGCGCACGGCCTCGGCGATCCGGATGTCGCCCCGTGTGGTGCTGATCTCCGCCGGGCCGCCCAGCCGGCCGACCTCGACGTCGCCGTCGAGCGCGGTGAGGCGCAGGCTCGCGGCCTCGTCGACCTTGATCCGGCGGTACGCGCCTTCGAAGGCGACGTCACCGAGGCGGCCGACGCCACGCAGCTCACAGCCGGCGGTCCTGGCCTCGACGCGGGAGCCGGCGGGCAGCTTGACGGTGATCTCCAGGGAGCCGGAGGGGCCGAGGAGCCGGTTCCTGGGCTCGGCGGTGCGGATCTGCAGGACGCCGTCGGCACAGCTGACGGTGGTCTGCTCGGCTGTCTGGACGTCGCGCCTCTTGGCGGCGTCGGCGGGCAGGACCTCGACGGTGGTGTCGGAGCGGTCGGCGGCGATGAGCTGGATGCGTCCGGCGGGGATGTCCAGGACGGCGGAGATCGTGGCGGGCGTGTCGAACTTCTGCATCGTGCTCTCCCTTGCTTGCACCTTTTTCCTGTCACCGGAAACGCTACGTTGCTTTCCACTGCATGGCAACACGCTCGTTGCAGAGAATGGGCATTATTCCAGCTCAGAACCGTTGAAGTGTTGCAACAGCAATACAAGTAACGCAACGACGCCAAGGTCGCTCGTTGCAATGGTTCCGAAGTGAACGCTATAGTGGCGGGGCAGGACCCACCACGAGGGATCACCGAGGAGACCGCGATGCCGGGAGGCAGGCTCACCCAGCAGGAACGCCAGCAGATCGCGCTGGGACTGGCCGACGGCCTCGCCTACGCCGAGATCGCCCGCCGCCTCGACCGTCCGACCTCGACGGTCACACGCGAGGTGATGCGCAACGGCGGCCCCACCGCCTACCGGGCCGACCTGGCCCACCGCGCCACCGAACGCCGCGCTCACCGACGCAGGCCCGCCTCCGCCCGCGGGCCGGAGTCGGTCCCGCAGTCCCACGGACGCGACGCCGAGGTCGTGACCGAGTACCAGGAGAGGCTGACCACCGTCTTCATGACGTCGGGTCTGCCCAAGATGACGGCCCGGGTGCTGGCCTGCCTCTACGTCACCGACTCGGGCAGCCTCACCGCCTCCGAACTCGCCCAGCGCCTCCAGGTCAGCCCCGCGTCCGTCTCCAAAGCGATCACGTTCCTCGCGAACATGGACCTCGTCCGCCGGGAACGCGACGAACGCCGTCGCGAGCGCTACATCGTCGACGACGACCTCTGGTACCAGTCGATGCTCCGCAGCGCCCGGTCCAACGACGAGCTGGTGGAGACCGCCCGGCAGGGCGTCGCCGTCCTCGGCCCCGACACCCCCGCGGCCACCCGCCTCGAGAACGTCGCCCGCTTCCTCGACTTCGTCTCCGAGAGCCTCGTCCGCGCCGCGGAGCAGGCCCGCGAGATCCTCTACACCAGACCCGGGACGGCCTCGGGCGACGAGACCCGCCCCGGGTCGTGATCGTCCCTCACCCGTGCGCCGTGTGGTGGAGGACGAGGAGCGCGATGTCGTCGGTGCGCTGGGCGCTGGGTCCCCCCGTGCGTACGAGTGCGTCGATGAGCAGGTCCAGGTCCCGGTCGTCGGCCCAGGCGAGGCGGTGGGCGAGGTCGGCGATGGAGTCGTCCAGGTCGACCCCCGGTGTCTCGACGAGACCGTCGGTGTAGAAGGCCAGCAGGAGGCCGGGGGTGAGCGTCAGCTCGGTCACGGGGAAGACGGCGCCGGGGTCGATGCCCAGGGGCGGTCCGGGCAGCACGTCGACGGGCCGGGTCTCCCGGTCGGGCAGCCGTACGAGCGGTGGCGGATGACCGGCGTCGGCCATCGTCACCCGGCGGCCGACGAGGTCGATGCAGGCATAGAGGCAACTGGTGAACAGGTCCGGCTCCAGATCGGTGAGCAGCCGGTTGGTCCGGGAGAGCACCTGGCCCGGGTCGATGCCGAGGGCCGAGTGGGCGTGGACGGCGGTGCGCACCTGCCCCATGAGGGCGGCGGCGGCCGCGTCATGCCCCTGGACGTCGCCGATGACGGCGGCGACGGCGGTGTCGCCGAGCGGGATGAGGTCGTAGAAGTCGCCGCCGATGTCCATGCCCCGGGTGGCGGGCAGATAGCGGGCGGCGACCCCGAGCCCGGGGACCGTGGGCAGGGTGCGCGGCAGCAGCGCCTGCTGGAGGCTGTGGGCGAGGTCGTGCTTGGCGTCGTAGAGGCGGGCGCGGTCCAGGGCCTGGGCGATGAGGCCGGCGAGTGACGTCATGACGGCGCGTTCCTCGGCCGGGAACGGGTGCGGCCGGTCGTAGGACAGGATGCAGCAGCCGACGGGCCGGCCGGAGACGATCAGCGGCAGGAAGGCCCAGGCCTGTTTGCCGCTGACCGTCAGGGCCTCGGGGTAGACGCGCCGCATCTCCTCCCGGTCGTCGAAGAACGCGGGGATGCCGGTGGCGAGGGTCTGCCCGGCCGGCGTGAAGGCGGTGTGGAGCGACAGACCGTCGAGACGCTCGATGGTCCGCGGGTCGTAGCCGCGGTGTCCGGTGATCCGCAGCCGCCCGGCCTCGGCGGTGGACAGGACCAGGGAGTCGGCGCCGAAGGCGGGCATGATCTGGTCGGCCACCAGGTCGATGACGTCCTGGACGCCGACGACCTCGGTCAGCGCCGCGGCCAGGTGCATCAGCTGGTGCAGCCGGCCCGCGCGGGGCGGCGCCGGGTCGCCCGGGACCCGTGGCACCAGGGCGGGCGGGGCCTTCATCTCGCTGGGAACGACGCGGACGCTGATGCCGCTGGCGTCCGGGTAGAGATGGAAGTCCAGCCAGCGGTCGGGCGGGCGGCACGCCGTGAAGACGACCGGCTCGCGGCTGATCACCGCGGCGCGGTAGCGGTCCTCGTAGACGGGGTCGTCGAGCCAGCGCAGGGACTGCCAGGGCCGGGTGCCGAGGAGCTCACCGGCCTCGCGGTCCAGCAACTCGCAGGCGCCCGAGCTGAGATAGGTGAAACGTCCCTCCAGGTCCAGGGCGCAGCTGCCGCCGGGCAGCCGTTCGACGAAGTCGGCGGCCGCCAACGCCGGGGTGGCGGAGCGGCGGCCCACTCCGGTCGCGAGGACGTGCGGGGGGTCACCCGGGGCCGGGAAGCTTCCGCGCTCGACGGCTTCCTCGAGCATCCGGGCCAGGCGTCCGCAGCTGGCGGTGATGTGTCCGCGCTCCCGCTGCGTCATGTACGGCGGACGGGTGGCCGGCCACATCAGCAGCAGGGAGCCCCAGCTGCGGACGCCGGTGACCGGTGCGGTGGCCAGCGCCAGCGGATACGGCAGCGCCAGCGCGGTGCGCGGATAGGAGCGCGCCATCTCCTCCTGGCTGCCCACCCACACCATGCGGTCCTCACGCACCGCATCGGCCACCGGCGCCGGGGCGGTCACCGGGATCGTCGTCCACGGCTCCGCGAAGTCCGACGGGGCCCCGTAGAGCAGGTGCAGGAACAACCGCTGCTCGTCCGGTGCGAGGAGGTACAGGGCGCCGATGGTGGCGCCCGTCCGGCGCACCGTCTCCGCGAACTCGGCATCCAGCGGGTCCGTGCCCCTCACCCCCTCGCCCTCACCGGTCACGAGGCACCTCCAGCCCGGCACCAGGCCCCACGACGGACGCTACGCCCCCGCGCAGCGGTCGGCACGTCCGCTGCTCCACCGGTGGTCCACCCATGACGTTCACGCATACGAGCTGTGCCGAACTTTCGTTGGACTCATGGAGGCGGGGTTCCTAGCGTGGAACGCATGAACGCTTCCCGCATCGCCCTCGTCACGGGCGCCAACCAAGGACTCGGCCGTGCTCTGGTCGAGGGGCTGGCCGCCCGTATGGACCCGGAGGACCTGGTCCTGCTCACCGGCCGCAACCCTGAGCGCGTCACGGACGCCGCCCGCGAGGCGGGCCTGCTGCCCGGCACCCGCGCCCGCGTCGCGGGACGGGTCCTGGACGTCACGGACACCGACGCCATGGCCCGCCTCGCCGACGAACTCCGGGCACGGTACGGCGGTGTCGACATCGTCGTCTCCAACGCGGTCGCCCGACTGCTGCCCGAGGAGTCCCAGGCCGAGCGGGCGGACGAGTTCATCGACGTCTCCAACAGCGCCACGCACGCGGTCCTGCGCTCCTTCGGGCCCGTCCTGCGCCCGGGCGGCCGGCTGCTCGTCGTGGCCAGCAGCCTGGGAACGCTCGGTCACCTCGCCCCGCGGCTGCACCACCTGTTCGACGGCGCGAGCCTCGACCAGGTCGAGTACGCCGTCGAGTCCTGGCGCAGCGCCGTCCACGACAAGACCGCGCAGGAGGCGGGCTGGCCGGTCTGGTTGAACGTGCCCTCGAAGGTGGCCCAGGTCGCCGCCGTCCGCGCGGTCGCCGCCGAACGCCGGGCCCACGACCTCGCCACCGGCACCCTGATCGCGGCGGTGTGCCCCGGCATGGTCGACACCGCCACGTCGCGCCCCTGGTTCAGCGACCACGGCGCGGCCCGGTCGCCGGCCCGGGCCGCCGAAGCCGTCCTCGACCTGATCCTCGCCGAGCACGTCGATCCCGCCCTCTACGGCGAGCTGGTCCGTTTCGGCAAGGCGCTGCCCTGGCACGACGGCACTCCGCTGGTGGAGCAGGACCGGATGCTCACGCCCTGAAACGCCGTCCCGCACGCTTTCGCACAGGGCGAGGAGGTGCCGTCGTCGTGGCCGGCCTCCTCATGAGTGCCCCGGTGATGGTTAGCTTGCCCCGGCCGTCACCCGGCCACCGGCCCGGCGAGCAGGAGGACTTCGCAGCATGAGCAGCGCCTACACGTACGAGTACAAGGTCGTCACCTTCCGGGAGTCGCTGATCGGCGACGCCCTGGACAGCGACAAGCTGGAGAAGGTGCTGAACAAGCACGCCGAGGACGGCTGGGCCCTGAAGGCCCTCACCTCCGCCGACGTCAAGGGCCGCATAGGCCCGGGTGCGGTCGAGGGCCTGCTGCTGACCTTCGAGCGTCCCCGCCGGTAACTCCCGCGGAGTCAACCGCCCTCGGGCACGGTGTCCGGCAGGCCCAGCGGGCCGGCCACATGGCGCCAGACGGCCGCGAGGGCGGTCTCCAGGGTGACCGCCGGATCGCGCAGCATGAGGCGGATGCCGTAGCCGTCGCTGAGGGAGAGGACGAGGGTGCAGAGCTCGTCCACGTCGGTCGGCGTGAACTCGCCGGACTCGATGCCCCGGCGCACGGCGCCCGCCACCCAGGCGTGCAGTTGCGCGTACAGGTCCACGGCATAGGTCCGGGTGGCCTCGTCGCGCAGCGCCCGGACCCACAGCTCCTGCCACAGCCGCCAGTCCTGGTGCAGTTCCGGGTCGGTCGGCAGCAGGTTGCGCACGATGCGGGCCAGGATGACCGCGGCCGGGGCCGTCTCCGCGTCGCGTTCCACGTCGACGGCGGTGTTGGCGAAGGAGTGGGTCATCGCCTCGGTGAACAGCTTCTCGCGCGTGTCGAAGTGGTAGTGCAGCAGCGCCGTCGACACCCCGGCCCGCTCGGCGACCATGCGCATCCGGATCTTCTCGAAACCGATCTCGGCGATGGCCTCGCACGCCGCGGTCAGGATGCGCTCGCGCGTGTCTGCCGTGCGCACCTTGGTGGACACCCTGCGGCTCCCCTCGTTCGGTGGTCGTACGCCGTGACCATCTTCCCTCACCTGTGACTCACTGTTCGGCGTAGGCGTGGAAGCCCCTTCCCGACTTCCGCCCCAGCAGTCCCGCCTCCACCATCCGGGACAGCAGCGGGGGCGGTGCGTACTGCGGCTCGCGGAACTCGGCGTACAGGGACTCGGCGATGGCGCGGGTGGTGTCCAGACCGATGAGGTCCGTCAGGGCCAGCGGGCCGAGCGGGTGCGCGCAGCCGAGGACCATGCCGCGGTCGATGTCCTCGACGCTCGCGCTGCCGGACTCCACCATGCGGACGGCGGCCAGCAGATAGGGGACGAGCAGCGCGTTGACGACGAACCCGGCCTGGTCCCGGGTCCGGACCACCTCCTTGCCCAGGGCGCCGGTCACGAAGGCCTCGGCCCGTGCCGCGGTGGCGGGCGAGGTGAGCAGCGACGGGACGAGTTCGACGAGCCTGAGGCGCGGCACCGGGTTGAAGAAGTGCACGCCGACGACGCGCTCGGGGCGGGCGGTCGCGGCGGCGAGCCGGATGACCGGGATGGAGGAGGTGTTCGTCGCGAGGACGGTGTGGTCGCCGCCGACCACGGAGTCGAGGCGGGTGAACACGTCGAGTTTGAGCCGCTCGTCCTCCGCCACGGCCTCCACCACCAGGTCCCGGTCGTGCAGCGCTTCGATCTGGTCGGCCACGGTGATCAGGGCGGCTGCGGCCTCGCGCTGGTCTTCGCCGATCCTGTCGTGGGCGGCGGCCCGGTCGAGTGAGCGGGTGAGGCGCAGGCGGCCCGCGCGGGCCGCCTGCGCGTCGCGCTCCACCACGGTCACCGGCAGGCCGGCCCGCGCACAGACCTCGGCGATGCCCGCACCCATCAGGCCGCAGCCGACGACTCCGACGCGTTCGATGTCGGTCATCCGAGCTTCCCTTCGATCTGTGTGTGAGCGGTGGTGTCAGGCGGTGGGCAGGTCCAGGACGCCCGAGCCGCGCTTGATCAGCTCGTTGGCGATGATGAGGCGCTGGATCTCGGAGGTGCCCTCCCAGATCCGGTCGACGCGCAGCTCCCGGTAGAGCCGCTCGACGGCGTACGAGCGGTCGTAGCCGCGCCCGCCGTGGATCTGCAGGCACCGGTCGATCACCCGGCCCGAGGCCTCGCTCGCGGCGAGCTTGGCGATGGACGCCTTGGCGTGCAGCGTCTTACGGTCCTCGGCGGAGGCCTGGTCGGCCTCCCAGGCGACCTGGTGGGTGTAGGCGCGGTTGACGGCGATGTCGACGGCGCAGTCCGCGAGCATGCCCTGGATCAGCTGGTACGAGGCGATCGGCGCCCCGAACTGCTCCCGCTCCACCGCCCAGTCACGGGCCAGCTCCAGGGCGCGTTCGGCGGCGCCGGTGGTGCGGGCCGCGATCATCAGCCGCTCCTCGGTGAACCAGGAGCGGGTGATGTCGTAGCCCTCGCCGATGCCGCCGAGCACGGCGTCCTCGCCGACCTGGACGTCGGTGAAGGTGAACTCCGGGTGCTCGTAGACGAAGGTGTGCATGAAGCGCGGCACGCGCGTCATCTCGATGCCGGGGGTGTCCTTGTCGACGAGGAACAGCGTGGGTGCCCGCTCGGGGCCCGCCGCCGCGAGCACGATCATGAAGTCGGCGTGGTCGCCGACCGTCACGAACCACTTCTCGCCGTTCAGCACCCAGCCCCGGTCGTTCTTCGTCGCCGTGGTGGCGATGTTCTGCGGGTCCGAGCCGGCGCCGCGCTCGGTGACGGCGTAGCAGTCGCGCCGCTCGCCCTTGATCACCGGGACGAGGAAGCGCTCGCGCTGCTCCGGGGTGCAGAAGCGGAGGGCGTTGGCGGGCCGCCACACCATGTCCCACAGGGCGCCGGTGAGCCGGCCCAGCTCCTCCTGGACGGTGACCTGCTCGGCGACGGTGAGTCCGGCGCCGCCCCACTCGGCCGGCATGTTGACGGCCTGGAGACCGGAGTCGAGCACCGCGTCACGGATCTTGGCGTGGACGTCGGCGGGCAGGCCGTTGTCCTCCTCGCAGCGGGTCTCGTAGGCGGCGATGAAGTCGGTGAGGGCGCGGGCGTCGGCCTTGAGCTGTGCCTGGCGCGGGGTGATACGGAAGTCCATGGAAGTCCTCGCTTAGGGGTGGTGCGGGGGCGGTTTCAGTGGGTGGGCAGGGCCAGTGCGCGGGTGCCGCGCTTGATCAGCTCGTTGGCGATGATCAGGCGCTGGATCTCGGAGGTGCCCTCCCAGATCCGGTCGACGCGCAGCTCCCGGTACATGCGCTCGACGGGGTAGGTGCGGTCGTAGCCGCGTCCACCGAAGATCTGCAGGCAGCGGTCGGCGACCCGGCCGGCGGCCTCGCTGGCGGCGAGCTTGGCGGTGGAGGCCTTGGCGTGCAGCGTCTTGCGGTCGGTGCCCGGCTGGTCGGCCTCCCAGGCCACCTGGTGGGTGTAGGCGCGGTTGACGGCGATGTCGACGGCGCAGTCCGCGAGCATGCCCTGGATCAGCTGGTACGAGGCGATCGGCGCCCCGAACTGCTCCCGCTCCACCGCCCAGTCACGAGCCAGTCCCAGGGCGCGCTCGGCGGCGCCGACGGTGCGTGCGGCGATCATCAGGCGCTCGTCGGTGAACCACTCCTTGGTCAGCTCGTAGCCGTTTCCGACACCGCCGAGCACGTCCTCGTCGGCCACGAAGACGTCGGTGAAGGTGAATTCGGGGTGGCCGTTGACCGCGGAGTGCATGAAGTGCGGCACGCGCGTCATCTCCACGCCGGGCGCGGCCTTGTCGACGAAGAACAGGGTGGGCAGCCGGTCGGGTCCTGCGTCCGCCTGCACCAGCAGGAAGTCGGCGATGTCGCCGCAGGTGACGAACCACTTCTCCCCGTTGAGCAGCCAGCCGCCGTCGGTGCGGGTGGCCGTGGAGGTCCCGGCGGAGGGATCGGATCCCGCACCCGGCTCGGTGACGGCGAACGCGTCGAACTTCTCGGCGCGGATCACGGGCAGCAGGTACTTCTCGCGCTGCCGTTCGTCGCCGTACGCGAGGACGTTGGCGGGCCGCCAGGGGATGTCCCACAGGCAGTTGGTGACCTTGCCGAACTCCTCCTCGACGATGACCTGGTCGAGGAGGCAGAGGCCGGCTCCGCCCCACTCGGCGGGCATGTTGATGGCGTAGACGCCGGCGTCCATCGCGGCCCGGGTCAGTTCGGTGACGAGCTGCTGCGGCAGCGGGCCGCCGGCCTGCTCGGACTGGTCCTCGTACCGCATCAGCAGGCGCGCGTAGTCGGCGGCGCGGCGCTTGAGATCGGCCTGCTCGGGGGTGTAGCGCATGTCCATGGGGCCTCTTCGGGTTCGGTGCGCGAGGGGGTCGGTCAGGCGAGTACGGCGCGGGAGTCGAGGGCGAGGACTCCGTCCGGGCGGACGAGCAGCGGGTTGACCTCGATCTCGGCGATCTCGGGGTGGGCGGCGGCGAACGCCGTGATCGTCTCGACGGCCGCCGCGGCGGCGGACACGTCGACGGCCGGCCGGCCGCGCACCCCGTCGAGCAGGGCGGCGGTGCGCAGTCCGCGCAGCAGGCGCAGGGCGCGCTCGGCGGACACGGGGGCCAGGGCGAAGGCGACGTCGCGCAGGGCCTCGGCCAGCACCCCGCCCAGTCCCACCATGGCGACCGGGCCGAAGCGGGGGTCCTGGTGGACGCCGACGATCAGCTCGATGCCGTCGCTCAGGTCCGCCATGGCCTCCACGGAGTAGGAGGAGGCACCGAGCCGTGCGTGCATCTCGCGGAAGGCGGCGCGCAGTTCACCGGGTCCGGCCAGGCCGAGCGCCACACCGCCCGCGTCGGACTTGTGCAGCAGGTGGAGCGCCTTGAGGACGTACGGACCGCCGAACTCCTCGGTCACCGCGAGCAGTTCCGCCTCGCCGTGGATCTCACGGGCGGCGGGGAAGGCGAGTCCGGCCGCTTCGAGGGCCCGGCGCGTCGGGAGATAGCCGGCCTCGCGCAGCGGGGCGTCCGGGTGGGGCAGGGGGGTGACGCCGGTGTGCACTGCGGCGGGAGAGGCGGCGGGGGCGGTGGCGGCGAGGGCGCGGGCGGCGTCCTCGGTGGCGCCGAACACCGGGATGCCGGCCGCGGCGAGGGTGCGGCAGCTGGGCGACCCGGGGTACATCGACTGCACCACGAGGGGTTTCGCGCCGGCTTGGTGCCGGGCGGCGATGAGGCGCGCGGCCTCCTGCTCCCCGTCCGCGAGCGCGGTGCCTCCTCCCCCGAGCCCGCCGTCGGCCGCCGCGTAGCCGCCGAAGTAGCCCGTCATCAGGACGGCGTCGACCTCCTCGGCCGCCAGCAGCGCGGAGACGGTGTCCGCGTACGAGCCCGGGTTCTGCTCGCCCATCCCGGCGAGGTCCACCGGGTTGGCCACGGCCGACTGTTCCCACAGCGCACGGCGGAGGTGGTCCTGGGTGGGCCGGCGCAGTTCGGGCACGGTCAGGCCGGCCGCCTCGACGGCGTCGGCGGCGACGACCCCGTGGCCGCCGCCGTCCGTGAGCACGGCGACCCGGCGGCCGGCGGCGCGCCGCGCGCCCTGCGACGCGGCCAGGACGACGGTGAGTTCGCGGGGGGTGGCGACCAGTTCCACCCCGGCGTCCCGGCACGCCGCGGTCACCACGTCGGCCGAGGTGGTCAGGGCCCCGGTGTGCGACTGGGCGCTGCGGGCGGAGGCGTCGCCGCGTCCGCCGGTGAGCAGCACCACGGGTTTGCCGGCGTCGGCGGCCGCTTCGGCGAAGGCGCGTCCGTCGGCGAAGTCCTCCGCGTAGACCGCGATGGCCCGGGTGCCCTCGTGCCGGGCGCAGTCGGCGAGCAGGTCGACGAGGGTGACGTCGGCCTGGTTGCCGAGGGAGACGAAGCGGGAGAAGCCGAGGCCGTGCGGCCGGAAGCGGAGCTGGAGTTCGAGGGCGAGGTTGCCGCTCTGGCTGAGGAGGGCGACACCGCCGGGGTCGAAGGTGTCGGAGGCCAGGAAGAGGTCGGTGGTGTTGTCGGCGATGCCGAGGCAGTTGGGCCCGACCATCACGGCGCCGGCGGCGCGTACGCGTTCGGCGACGGCGCGCTGGCGGGCGCGCCCGGCGTCGCCGGTCTCGGCGAAGCCGGCAGTGATCGCGACGATCGCCCGGGCTCCGCAGTGCAGGGCCTCCTCCACGGCGTCCTCGAAGCCGGCGGCGGGCACGGAGATCACCGCGAGGTCGACGGGTTCGCCGATCGCACTCAGGCCCGCTGCGGCGGTGTGCCCGAGCACCGTGCCTCCGCGGCGGTTGACCAGGTGGACGGGGCGGCGGCCGTTCGCCCGCAGGGCCTGGGCGGCGATGGCGTGGCCGTACTTGGCGGGGTCGTCGCTGGCTCCGACGACGGCGACGGAGACGGGGTCGAACAGGGCGGACAGGTCGCGTCCCATGTCACTTCACCAACCTCAGGGCGGAGTTGGGGCAGGCGGCGACGGCGGCCTCGGCGGCGGCTTCGGCGCCGGACGGCACGTCGGCCGTGCGCACCTGGGCGTAGCCCCACTCGTCGAGGTCGACCAGTTCGGGCGCCGGTTCCTGGCAGAGGCCGTAGCCCTGGCAGCGGGTGGAGTCCAGCAGGAGTTTCACAGTGCGGTCCTTTCGGTGCTCGGGGTTCGTCGTGGGCGGGGCGGGGTCAGGGCACCGGCACCGTGAAGCGGCGCCCGTCCTCGGGTGCCGCTTGCGCGCACGCCGGGCAGGCGGCGCCGCGGTGGGCGTCGATCCGGTCGGGGAAGTGGGCGAGCAGGGTGGCGACGACGCGGGCGGCGGCGTCGAGCAGTCCGCAGGCCCCGCGGCCGGGCAGCTGCCTCGACCAGCGGCGCAGCTGGTCGGTGGTGTCGTGGGCCGCCCCGCCGCGTGCGGCGGCGGTGAGGGTCCGGGCCAGCGCGCCGGTGCCGGAGACGCACACCCCGCACTGCCGGGCGCTCTGCGCCGCCAGGTAGGCGACCGCCTCGGTGGCCAGGGCGACCGGGCAGTCCCGCGGGTGCAGGAAGTGCAGGGCTCCGCAGCCGAGTGCGCCGCCGGCCGCGTTCAGCCGGTCGTGGTCCAGCGGAAGGTCCGTCCAGCCCGGGCCGTGCAGACCGCCGAACAGTCCGCCCAGCAGGACCGCCGCGGCCCCGCCGTGTCCGCCGAGGTCGGCGAGGACCTCCAGGCGGGTGCCGGCGGGCACCTCGGCCAGCACGGCCACGGAGCCGACCGGCCCGGAGACGGTCACCAGATGGGCACCGGCGACGGCGGCCGCGGCGTCCGGGCACATGTGCATCACCGCGACACGCGCCAGTGTCTCCACGTTGGCGACCAGGGTGGGCGCGCCGCCGACCCCGGCCTCGAAGGGGCGTGGGGGCTTGGCCGTGGGCAGGGCCGGACCGCCGTCGACGCGCCGTACGACCGCGGTCTCCTCCCCCGCCACGTAGGTGTGCTCGGTGCGGACGACCTCGACGGGCAGGTCGGCGGGGCGCTCGGCGAGGGCCCGCCGGACGGCCTGCTCGGCGGGGACGTCGGAGAGGTAGACGAATCCGCGTGCGGCACCGGTCATGGCGGCGGCCAGCCGCAGTCCGTCCAGGACCACGTGCGGCCGGTGCCGCAGCAGCCACCGGTCCTTGACGGAGCCCGGCTCGCCCTCCTCGCCGTTGGCGACGACGACGGGCCGGCCGGGTGCGTCGCGGACGGCCCGCAGCTTCACGGCGGCGGGGAAGCCGGCGCCGCCCCGGCCGCGCAGTCCGACGGCGGCGATCCGGTCGAGCAGCCGGTGGCGCGGGCTCAGTGGTGCGTAGCCGCCGGTCGCGAGGTAGCGGGCGAGGTCCTCGGCGCCGCGGTGCGGCTCGGCACCGAACACCGGCGACACGAGCAGACCGTGCCGGCCTTCGGGGAGGAGGGAGAAGACGCCGGTCATACGGTGCTCCTGAACGCGGAGTGGCCTGAGTGGCCGGAGTGGCCGGAGGGGGCGGCGTGCCGGCGGTCCCGCAGCCGCGCCAGCGCCCGTTCCAGGTCGTGGCGCTGCGGGGCGGTGCGGGCGTAGGCGGCGCCGGGCAGGCCGATCAGCATGCGGTGGTGGTCGAGGACGACCTCGCCGGCGAGCAGTGCCGACTCGGGGTCGGCCGTCGGGCAGGTCGCCGCGGCCTCGACGACCAGGTCGGTGACTTCGCGGAGGTAGCGCAGCCAGCCGCGCTGGGTGCCGCGCAGCACCAGCCGCTCGACGCGCCGCCGCTCGGCGGTGACCAGGGCCGCAGGGGGCCGGCCGGCCGCGGGGGCCCGCAGGGCGGCCACCGCGGCGGGCAGCTCCTGTTCGGGCTCCGGCGTGAGGCCGAGCCATACCAGACTTCGGCGAGCGCTCATGCGTGCCTCCGGGGTCGCGCCGTTCCCGGGCGACCGGGAACGGGGTGGCGCGGCGATGGCGGGGGTGGAAGGCGCTCCGGCGCCCGGACGGCAGGACGGGGCGGGGGAGCGGGTGCGCGGTGCAGGCCTCGGGGCCGTGCAGGGGACACGAGGTGTCCGGACCAGTGCGAGGGGGCGCGGCCGGGACGCAGGCCCTGGCCGTCAGCCTGCAACGACACTAACTAACTAATTAGTCAGGCCACAAGTCTTGACTTGCCCGCCCGGCGGTTCCACTCTGACTAACCAATTAGTCAGTCGGAAAGCGGCGGACCCGGCGCGGTGGCGCGCCGCCGACCCCGCCGGCCCTTCCTGGTACAGCCTCACCGCCCATCGCCGCCGCCGCGGCGCGGAGGAGGACCCCATGAACCCCTCGACCACACGGCAGGCCGCCGTCTCCCCTGCCCCACCGGGGCCGCCCCCCGGGCATCCCGGGGAAGCACTGCCCGCCCGCTACTACACGGATCCGGCCGTCGCCGAGGCCGAGACCGCCCGTGTCTTCGCCAAGTCCTGGCAGCTCGTCTGCCACGAGTCCGACCTGCCCGGCCCGGGCGCCCGGCTGACCGCGACCGCGGCCGGCCGGGAGGTGCTGGTCGTGCGCACCGAGGACGGCGGTCTCGCCGCCCACCTCAACGTCTGCCGGCACCGCGGCACCCGCCTGGTGACGGAACCGGAGCCCTCCGGCAAGGCGATCCGCTGCCCGTACCACGGCTGGACCTACAAGCTGGACGGACGGCTGGTCGGCGCCCCCGAGGCTCGCCGGATCCCCTGCCTGGACAAGCCCGGGCTGGGGCTGCACCCGGTCAACGTGGAGTCGTTCCTGGGCTTCGTCTTCGTCAACCTCGACATGGAGGCGACGCCCCTCGCCGAATCCTGCAAGGGGCTCGCCGAGGCCGTCGGCCGCTACGCCGGGGCGGACCTCGTACCCGTCGGCAGGCACCGCATCCACGATCTCGCCGGCGGCGAGGAACAGAACGCCAACTGGAAGGTGATCGTCGACAACTACCTGGAGGGCTACCACGTCCCCGTGGCCCACCCCGCGCTCATGCGGCTGCTGGACTACCAGGCGTACACCGTCGACGTGCAGGAGAACTACGTCCTGTTCGAGTCACCCCTGCGCGACAAGCCCTCCTCCAACTGGACCGAGCGTCTCTACCAGCGGCTCGCGACCCCCATGCCGGGACTCGGCGAGGCCGACCGGCGCGTATGGCGGTACGCCGTGATCTATCCGAACACGCTCATCGACTTCTACCCTGACCACGTGCTCGCGTGGACCGCCCTGCCCACCGCCCAGGGCCGGGCGGCGATCCCCGGCGCCTTCTACACCAAGCACGGGGAGAGCGTCCGCACCCGGCTGGCCCGCCGGCTGAACATCCACATCGGCTGGGTCACCAACGACGAGGACGCCGAACTGGTGGAGCGCGTCCAGGCCGGCCTGAGCACGCCCGGTTTCGAGCCGGGTCCGCTGTCGCAGCGCGAGGCCGCCGTCGGCTGGTTCGCCCGCCGGGTCCGGGACGACCTGGAGGGGGCGACGCAGTGACGTCCTGCCGCGCGCCGTACACCGCATGCCTCCGGACGGGCTTACCCCTCTCCCGCTGACGCACGCTCGCACCCTCCCCAGACCGGTCACTCCCACGGAGTCAGGGCCTCCGTGAGCCGCACCGCCGGTCCAGCCCTGGAGTCGTGCCGTTCCTCGACGAAAGAGGACGTTCCGTGTCCCCCGAGGTACTCCCACCGACCCGACGCGCCGTGCTGCGGGCAGGCACCTGCGGCCTGTTCGGCGCCGCGGTCGGCGGCTGCGGGTTCATGCCCGCCAAAACGCCCGACGCGCAGGCGCTCGCGCCCGTGAAGGCACGCGTCGACGGCGATCTCGTCTACTTCAACTGGGCCGACTACGTCGACCCGTCCGTGCTCGAGGGCTTCGAGAAGGAGTACGGCGTCAAGGTCGTCCAGTCGAACTTCGACTCGATGGAGGGCATGGTCGCCAAGCTCAACGCCGGCAACCGCTACGACGTCGTCTTCCCCTCCGCCAAATGGGCCCAGCGCCTCGTCCGCGCCGGCCGGCTGCGCCGTATCGACCACGCGCAGCTCCCCCACGCCCACGCCGTGTTCGGCGCCTACGACTACTTCGCCGACCCCTGGTACGACCCCGGCTCCGCACACACCGTCCCCTTCACCGCGTACAAGACCGGCATCGGCTGGCGGCGCGACAGGATCGGCGAGCTGACCGGGTCCTGGCGGGACCTGTGGAGCGACGAGGTCAGGGGGAAGGTCTTCCTGCTGGACGACCGCGACGAGGTCCTCGGCATGGGCGCCCTCGCCCTCGGCGTGGACGTCAGCACCGGCGACCGCCACGACCTCGACCGCATCACCTCGCTCCTGGGCACCCTGCGGCCCCGGCTGCGCGGCTTCTCCAGCGACAGCTACAACAACCTCCTCAACGGCAACGCCCTCATGACACAGGCCTGGAGCGGCGACATGGCCGCCATGCTCAGCCAGGCCAAGGACCCCTCCGTGTTCGGCTTCGAGGCCCCCGAGGAGGGCACGCCGATCAACTCCGACTGCTACGCCATCCCCTGGAACGCCCCCCACCCCGGCACCGCGATGCTGTTCATCGACTACATGCTGAGGCCGGAGAACGCGAAGAAGAACATCGAGTACATCGGCTACCCGATGCCGGTGGCCGGCACCGAGAAGACCTACGCCGAGCTGGTCAAGCCCTTCCCCCAGTGCCTCGTCACCCAGGACGACCTCAAGGCGGACCTGTTCTTCCGCAACGGCAGCCGCGCGGCGGAGGACGCCCGCGACACCGCCTGGACCCACGTGAAGGCGGGCTGACATGGCACTGCTCCGCCCCTCCTCGCGCACCCGCCGGCGCGGCCCCGACGGCGACCGAATGTGGACCTGGTTCATGCTGCCCGGCACCCTGTGGATGACCGGGTTCCTGATCGCCTCCCTGGTCCTGGTCGCCGTCCTCGCCGTCGGCACCACCGACGAACTGGGCAACCCGCGCTTCGGCTTCGACCTGTCCGGCGTGCGCGCCCTCGCCGACCCCGCCTACACCGAGGTCATGCTCCGCTCCCTCGGCTACGCGGTGCTGACCTGCGTGATCTGCCTGCTGGTCGCCTACCCGGTGGCGTACACCATCGCGCTGCACGGCGGACGGTACAAGCACGCCCTGATCGCCGCGATCGTGGTGCCGTTCTTCGCCAACTACCTGGTCCGCATGTACGGCTGGTCGGTGGTCCTCTCCGACGACGGGCCCCTGCTGCGCGCCCTGCGCGCGGTGGGCCTCGCCGACGGCGACACGAAGATCCTCAACACCGGCGTCGGCGTGGTCGCGGGACTCGTCTACGGCTTCGTCGTCTTCATGATCATCCCGCTGTACGCGGCCCTGGAACGGCTGGACGTCTCCCTCATCGAGGCCGGCCGCGATCTGTACGGCGGCCCGGTCCGCACCTTCTTCTTCGTCACCCTGCCCGCCACCCGGCAGGGCGCGGCGGCCGGGCTCGTCCTGGTCTTCCTGCCCGCCATGGGCGACTTCGTCAGCGCACAGCTCATGGGAGGCCCGGACCAGATCATGATCGGAAACCTCATCCAGGACAAGTTCTTCCAGGGCCAGAACTGGCCGCTGGGCTCCGCGCTCACCATGCTGCTGATGCTGGTGCTGCTGATCGGGATGTTCGGCTACCTGCGGCGCACCCGCAAGGACGAGGCGGAGGCCCGCCGATGACCCTGCTGCGCCTGCCCTCCGCCACCGACCCGACCCGGCCGACGGGCCGCGTCCGCACCCGCGCGCGACGGGGGCGTGCCGACCGCGGGCCCCGCGTCCTCATCGCCGTCACCGCGGTCTTCTTCGCGCTGCTGTACCTGCCCATCGGCGTCGTCGCCCTGTTCTCCTTCAACTCCAAGAAGTCGCTGACCGTCTTCGGCGGGTTCAGTCTGCGCTGGTACCGCGCCTTCGTCCACGACGACGTGCTGCTCTCCTCCCTCGGCACCAGCCTGCGGATCTCCCTGGTGGCGATGGCCGGTTCGGTCGTCCTCGGGGTGGCGCTCGCGCTCGGCCTGGTCCGCTGCCGCACCCGGCTCGGCTCGCTGGCCGGCCTGATCATGCTGGTGCCGCTGATCACGCCGGAGATCGTCACCGGGGTCGCCTCGATGCTCCTGTTCAAGGGGCTGGGCGTGGCCCTGTCGACCGGCACGGTGATGCTCGCCGAGATCACCTTCTCCATCTCCTACGTCACCGTCATCCTGCGCTCCCGGGTCGCCGCGCTGAACCCGGAGGTGGAGGAGGCCGCCATGGACCTCGGCGCCACCCGTTGGCAGGCGGTCCGCCTGGTCACCCTGCCCGCCCTGCTGCCCGCGGTGCTCGCCTCCGCCGTCCTGATCTTCGCGCTCGTCTTCGACGACTTCGTCCTCGCCTACTTCACCACCGGCGTCGACCCGCAGCCGCTGTCGGTGCGGATCTACTCGGCGATCCGTTTCGGCGTGCAGCCCACCATCAACGCCGTCGGCACGCTCATGCTCGCGGGCTCCATCGTCCTGATCGCCGTGGCCCTGTTCATCCCGCGCCTCTTCGGCCGCCGCGGCGGCCTCGACATCCTCTCCGGGGAGTGACTCCTATGGACGCGACCGAAGCGACCCCGGCCGTCCGGCTCGACGGTGTCTCCAAGCAGTTCCAGGACTCCTACGCCGTCCACCGCCTCGACCTCGACATCGAGGCCGGCCACTTCTTCTCGATGCTGGGCCCCTCCGGCTGCGGCAAGACCACCACGCTGCGCATGATCGGCGGGTTCAGCGACCCGACCGAGGGCTCGGTGCTCCTTGCCGGCGAGAACGTGACCGCGCTGCCGCCGAACCGGCGCAACGTCAACACGGTCTTCCAGAGCTACGCGCTCTTCGACCACCTCAGCGTCGCCGACAACGTGGCCTTCGGCCTCAAGCGCAAGGGCGTCGGCAAGTCCGAGATGCGTCAGCGGGTCGGCGAGATGCTGGAACTGGTCCAGCTCGCAGGGCTGGCCGAGCGCAGGCCCCGCACCCTCTCGGGCGGCCAGCGGCAGCGCGTCGCGCTGGCCCGCGCCCTCGTCAACCGCCCGGCCGTGCTGCTCCTGGACGAGCCGCTGGCCGCCCTCGACCTGAAGCTGCGCCGGCAGATGCAGGTGGAGCTCAAGCAGATCCAGCGCGAGGTCGGCATCACCTTCGTCTTCGTCACCCACGACCAGGACGAGGCCCTCACCATGTCCGACCGGATCGCCGTGATGAACGAGGGCCGCATCGAGCAGTGCGGCACTCCCGAGGACGTGTACGAGCACCCCGCCAGCCGGTTCGTGGCCTCCTTCATGGGCACCTCCAACCTGATGACCGGCACCTACCGGGACGGTGCGGTCGCCCTCGACGCGGGCCCCGCCCTGCCGGTCGGCCATCGCGGCGGCATCACGGACGGCACCGCCGTCAGCGTCTCCGTGCGCCCCGAGAAGATCTGGCTGTCCGACTTCGAACCGGGCATGTCGAAGCTGTCCGGGGTGATCCGCGAGACCGTCTACAGCGGCCCGACGACCACCTACCTCATCGAACTCGCCCCCGGCGTCACGCTGTCCGTGCTGGAGCAGAACACGGCCCGCGCACGCATGGAGGACCGCTGGAGCGGCGGCGAGACGGTGGAGTTCGGCTGGCGGCCCGAACACTGCCTGGTCCTGGCCTGACCCGCCGCCTGACGAGATGACGAAAGCGAAACCGATGCATCACGACGTGATCGTGCTCGGCGCCGGGCTGGCCGGACTCGCCGCCGCCCGGGACCTGTCGGCCGCCGGCACCGACGTGCTCGTCCTGGAGGCCCGGGACCGCGTCGGCGGCCGGGTCGAGCAGACCCGAACCCCCGACGGCCGCACCGTCCAGCTGGGCGGCGAGGTCGTCGGCCACGCCCACACCGCCTATCTGCAGCTCGCCGAGGAACTCGGCCTGGAGCTGGTGCCCAGCTATGTCGCCGAGCCCGGCCGGATCACCCGCGCCACCCCCGAAGGCCGCTCGGCCGGCGATCCACCGCACTGGTTCGGCCCGGGCGACGCGGCCCGGCACGAGCGGCTCAGCCGCGAGTTCGGCGACCTCGCCGCCACCGTCGACCCCGACGACCCCTGGTCGCATCCGCGGGCGGACACCCTGGACCGGCTGTCCGTCGCCGACTGGCTGCGCTCCTGCCAGGCCACGCCCGCCGTGGTCCGGCTGTGGGAGATCGGCCAGCTGGGACTGGCGGGAGGGTCGTACGAGCGGATCTCGCTGCTGGCCGCGCTGCGCAAGAGCGCGGCGGTGCCCGGTACCGGCGACTACGACTACGACAACTGGGAGGGACTGCGGCTGGCGGCGGGGTCGGCCACGCTCGCCGAGGTCATGGGCCGCGAGCTGGGCCCGCGGATCCGCCTCGGCTCGCCCGTCGCCGCGGTCGACGTACGGCCCGGCCGGTGCACCGTACGCCTGGTCACCGGCGAGACCGTCACCGCGGGGGCCGTGGTGAGCGCCCTGCCGGTGGGGCCCCTGCGGTCGGTCGCCGTCACGGGGGTGAGCGAGGCCCGCCTGGCCTCCCTGCACCGGCAACGGCAGGCGGTGGCCGCGAAGTTCGCCGCCGTCTACGACCGTCCCTTCTGGCGTGCCGACGGCCTGAACGGCCTGTCCGAGACGGAGGGAGTGCTGGGCAGCACCTGGCCGCAGAACGAGGGAGTGCTGTCGGCGTTGGTCCCGCCCGAGCGGTACGGCGTCCTGCTGGGCACCCCGCCGCAGCAACGCACCCCCGAGCTGCTCGCCGAGATCGCCGCCATGTTCGGCACCGAGGCGCTGCGGCCGGCCGCCTGCCACCTGCGGTTGTGGGGCACCGATCCGTGGACCCGGGGCTACGTCACCCAGTGGCCCCCGGGCGAGGTGATGGCGGTCGGACCGCTGCACGGCCGCCACGAACCGCCGTTCTACGTCTGCGGCTCCGACCAGTGGGTCGCCGGTTACATGGAAGGCGCCGTCCGCACCGGCCGGGCCGCCGCCGAGGAGGCGCTGCGCCGTGGCTGACACCGCCGGCCTCACCACCGTCCTGAACCACGTCGGCGGCAAGGACGTACCGGCCGCCTCCGGAGCCACCCTGCGGCTGACCGACCCTGCCACCGCGCTCCCCCACGGGACGGCCCCGCTCTCCGGTCCCGAGGACGTGGACGAGGCCTGCCGGGCGGCACAGGAGGCGTTCGGGGGCTGGTCCGCCACGACCCCGGCCGAGCGGCAGACCGCGCTGCTGCGGATCGCCGACGCCCTGGAGCGGCGGGCCGGCGCGGTGACGCGCGCGGAGGTCGCCGACACGGGCAAGCCGCGCGCCCTCTTCCTGGCGGACGAACTGCCCGCGATCGTGGACGTGCTGCGGTACTTCGCCGGGGCCGCCCGGAACCTGCCGGGTGCCGCGGCCGCCGAGTACACCCCGGGCCGCACCTCCGTCCTGCGCCGCGACCCGGTCGGCGTCTGCGCCCAGATCACGCCGTGGAACTACCCGCTGATGATGGCCGTGTGGAAGGTCGCTCCCGCGCTCGCGGCCGGCAACACCGTCGTGCTCAAGCCGTCCGACACGACGCCGTCCTCCGCCGTGCTCCTGGCCCGGCTGGCCGCCGAGCACCTGCCGCCCGGTGTGCTCAACGTCGTGTGCGGCGACCGTGACACCGGGCGCTCGCTGGTCGCCCAGCCGGACGTCCGGCTGGTGGCCGTCACCGGCAGCGTCCGCGCCGGGCAGGAGATCGCCGCCGCGGCGGCCGCCGACCTCAAGCGGCTCCATCTCGAACTCGGCGGGAACGCGCCCGTGCTGGTGCATGAGGACGCCGATGTCGACGACGCGGTCGAGCAGTTGGCGACGCTTGCCTACTACAACGCGGGCCAGGACTGCACGGCCGCCACCAGGATCCTCGTCCACGACCGGCTCCACGACCGCTTCCTGACCGCCTTCGCCGAACAGGCCGCACGGCGCACGCCCGGAGCCCCGGACGACGCGCACGCCGACTTCGGCCCCCTCGCCAACGCGGCTCAACTCGGCACCGTCAGCGCACTGTTGGGGAGACTCCCGGAACACGCCGAACTGATCACCGGCGGCGCTCCCCTGGACCGCCCCGGCTACTTCCACCCCGCCACGGTGATCGCCGGGGTCCGGCAGGGGGACGAGATCGTGCAGAGCGAGGTGTTCGGGCCCGTCGTCACCGTCCAGCGGTTCACGGAGGAGTCCGAGGCCCTGCGGATGGCGAACGGCGTCCCCCAAGGGCTGGCCGCGAGCGTCTGGACCCGCGACCACGACCGCGCCATGCGCGCCTGTCGCGCGCTGCGCACCGGCATCGTCTGGGTCAACACCCACGGCACGACGGTCTCGGAGATGCCGCACGGCGGAGTACGCCACTCCGGCTACGGCAGCGACCTCTCGCTCTCCGGGCTGCTCGACTACACCCAGCCCAAGCACGTCATGCTGTGAGGCGCGGGAGGCGGTGCGACACCGGTCAGGGATGCGAGGACACGCCGGATGCCATGTGAGACCGTGGTCTGAGGAAGCCCGCCCGCGGATGGGGCCGACACCATGGGTCTGAAGGATCTGGCCGCGCAGCACCAGGGGGATCCGTTCGGCATCACGTCTGCCGCCGTCGCCCTCATGGACGCGCACGGCCTGATCCGCTACTGGAACGGCAGGGCGGAAGCCCTTCTCGGCTATCCCGCGGCGGATGTCCTGGGGCACCCGGCGACCTCGCTGCTCCTGGCCGGCGACGCACCGGCGTCCACGTTCTCCGCGGCGCAGCGGGCCGGGGACGGCTGGGAGGGCCTCGTCACCGCGCGTCACCGTGCGGGCCGTCCGGTCGAGCTGGCCGTGCGGGCGTGTCCACTGCACACGGAGCACGGCTCCGCCTGGCTCGCCGTGGCCTGCGACGCCTCCGACTCGCGCCGGTGGGAGCTCGACCAGGCGGTGCTGCGCGGCCTCCTGGAGGAGTCGCCGATCGGCATCGCCGTGCTGGACAGCGAGCTGCGCCTGCAGTGGGTGAACCAGGTGCTGGCCGGGATGGAGGGCCTGCCGCCCCACCACGGTGCCGACCGCATCACCGCGCCCTCCGGACCGGGCCAGGTGCCGCCGGCCGTGGACTGGCAGGCGCGCCAGGCGCTGCTGTCGGGCCGGGTGACGCCCGCCGTGGAGCACGTGACGCCCGCACAGGGCATGTCCCGCCGGAACTCGCAGGGGCACCTCAGGCTCCGCTCGTCGTTCCCGCTGCGGGACTTCGAGGGCAAGACGCTCGGGGTGTGCCACACCGCGGTGGACTTCACCGCCCAGGACCGGGCGCGCGAGCGGCTGGCCCTGGTCAACGAGGCGGCGCAGCGGATAGGCACCACCCTGGACCTCGACCGCACGGTGCAGGAGCTCGCCGAGGTGCTGGTGCCGCAGCTCGCCGACTTCGTGGCGATCGACCTCTTCCAGGGCGTCCTCGCGGCCAGGGACCTCGCCCCCGGACCGGTCACCGGCGGCACGCTGCAGCGGGCGGCGCACCTGTCGATCCGCAAGGAGCTGCCCGAGGCGATCGTCGCCGTCGGGGCGCCCAGCGGATATTCACCGAAGTCTCCGCAGCAGCGCTGCCTGAACACGGGCCGGCCGGTCCGTGACCCGGTCGTGTCACCGGCGACCTGGTGGCTGGCGGGCGACGCGCAGCGCCTGTCCCGGCTCATCCGCCTCGGGGTGCACTCGCACATGGTGGTCCCGCTGCGGGCACGGGGTGTGACCATGGGCGTGGTCACGCTGCTCCGCTGGGAGAACCCGAACCCGTTCGACGAGGACGACCTGCTGCTGGTGGAGGAGCTGGTCGCCCGTGCCGCGGTGTGCGTCGACAACGCCCGTCGGTTCGTCCGGGAGCACCACTCGGCCCTCGCACTGCAGACCAGTCTCCTTCCGCCCGACCTGCCCTCTCACTGCGCCGTCGAGGTCGCCTACCGCTATATGCCGGCCGACGCCGAGGCGGGCGTCGGCGGCGACTGGTTCGACGTCATCCCGTTGTCCGGCGCGCGCGTCGCCCTGGTGGTGGGGGACGTCGTCGGCCACGGCATCCACGCCGCCGCCAGCATGGGCCGGCTGCGCGCGGCCGTGCAGACCCTCGCCGACATGGATCTGCCGCCCGACGAGCTGCTCGCGCACGTCGACGATCTCGTGCTGCGGCTGGCGGACGAGGCGGAGGCGGCCGCCTGCGGGCCGGTGGTGATCGGCGCGACCTGTGTCTACGCCGTGTACGACCCGATCTCGCGGAAGCTCAGCGTGGCCCGCGCCGGACACCCCACACCGGCCATCGCGCACCTCAGCGAACCGGTGGAGCTCCCCGACATTCCCGCCGGCCCCCCGCTGGGACTCGGGGGGCTGCCCTTCGAGTCGGCCGAGATCGAACTGGAGGAGGGCAGCGTGGTCGCCCTCTACACCGACGGCCTCATCGAGGCCTCGGACCGCGACGTGGACATCGGCTTCGAGCGGCTCTGCTTCGCCCTGGCCCATCCCGACCGGCCGCTGGAGGAGATCTGCGACACGATGGTCCGCATCCTCCTGCCGGAGCATCCGCACGACGACGTGGCCTTCCTCATCGCCCGGACCCGTGCCCTCTCCTGCGACCGCGTGGCCACCTGGGAGGTGCCCGCCGACCCGCGGGCCGTGCACGAGGCGCGCGAGAAAGCTGCCTGCCAGCTGGCCACGTGGGGGCTGGAGGACGCCGCCTTCACCACCGAGCTGATCGTGAGCGAACTGATCACGAACGCCATCAAACACGCCTGCGGGCCGATCGGTCTGCGGCTGATCCACGAGCGGGCCCTCATCTGCGAGGTGTCGGACGCCAGCAACACCTCGCCGCATCTGCGCCGTGCCCACAGCACCGACGAGGGAGGACGGGGGCTCTTCCTGGTCGCGCAGGTCGCCCAGCGCTGGGGCACCCGGTACACCGCCACGGGCAAGACCATCTGGGCGGAGCTGCAGCTGCCGGGCAGCCCTTGCGGCTGAGGTGAACGGTCACCGTCACCACCGGCGGATCCGGCACCGGCCACGGCTGGTACGGCCAGTCCGCCGTGCACGCCGACGACTGCACCCTCGGCCAGGTGCGCGCGCCGTGCCGGCCGACGCGGGGGCACGGCGCACTCGGCGCGGTCCGGACCGTCGGGTCAGCTCGTCGCGCGTACGGCTTCGCGGATGAGGTCGGCGACCTCCTTCGGCCCGGAGACGGCGACCGCGTGCGACGCGCCCTCGGCCTCGACGGCGGGGTCACCGCCGGCGACGCGGTACGTCCACTCCTCGAGGGCGCTCGCCGGCGGCGAGGCGGGGAAGCGTCCCTGCAGCTCGCCCGATCTCGCCCTCTTCGAGGACGTGGGCGGCGACGAAGACGAGGCCGACGGCGTCGTCGGTGGTGCCGGCCCGACGCGGGTCAGTGACGCGGCCGGTTCCCGCGCGGCTTGATGTGGGCGTGGGGCAGGGCGGGCGCGGGGAGACGGTCTCCGGGGTATCCCTGGACGGCACCGAACCGGTCGGAGGCGTTCTGCCAGTCCTCACGGGCCCTGACGATGTCCTCGTGGCTCCGGCCGATGAAGTTCCACCACATCACGATCTCCTCCTCGAACGGCGTACCGCCGAGCAGAACCGTCCGGGCCGGGCCGTCCGACTCGTTCGTCAGCGTCAGGGTGCCGGGGCCCGCAGGGACGTAGCCCAGTTCGGCGGGGCGCAGGAGGGTGTCGGCGAGCCGGACGTCTCCCCGGTCGACCAGGAGACCGTGCTCGAAGCGGGGGTCGACGGACAGCGTCACGGCTGTGTGCGGCTGGAGTGTGATCTCGGCACCGAGCAGGGGCGTGAAGGTCGGCACGGGCGAGGTGACGCCGGCGAGCGCGCCCAGGAAGACGCTGACCCGCGCCCCGTCGACCCGCACCGGCTCGGGGACATGGTGCTGGAAGTTCCGCACGGTGTCCCGGTCCGCCTCGGGCAGTGCCACCCACAGCTGCACGCCGTGCAGGACGGTGGTCCGCGGGGTGGAGACCTCGGAATGGCAGATGCCGTATCCGCCGGTCATGAGGTTCAGCTCGCCCGGCCGCACCAAGGCGTGGCTGCCCAGGCTGTCCCGGTGCTCGATCTCCCCGCTGAACAGCCAGCTCACCGTCTGCAGCCCGGTGTGGGGGTGCGGCGCGACGTCCATGCCGCCCGTCTCGGACACGTCGTCGGGGCCGTAGTGATCGGCGAAGCACCAGGCACCGATCAAGCTGCGGCCGCGCTGCGGCAGGGTGCGCCGCACGGTCATGGCCCGCGGGCCGCCCAGGGGCACGTCGCGCGGGGTCAGCACCTCGACCTGCGCGGTGCCGGCGGGCCGCTCGGCGTCTGCCGATGTGCCGCACCGCACTTCGACGGGCCGCGTCTCGACGTTGCTCATCCTGGCCACCTCTCAGCCGTTCATTGTTCTATATTCAACCATCATGCGGCAGGGGAGGACGATCTTCCACCGCCGACAGGCGTGTACGCCGGGGAGCAGCCCGTGCTCGTCGGCACCTCGCCGAGGGCGTCCAGACCCCGGGCGGGGCCGCGGTGGCCGATCCCCGGCACGTCGCCGAGATCACCTCGATCCCATCCGCACCGGTGAGCTGCAGTCCTGGTCCCTGGCCGAGCACCTGGGGGACACCCCACCGGTGCGCGCCCGAGCGACGCCCCGCATGCCCGACGCCCCGTCAGGGGCGCGGCGTGGCCGAGCGTGTCGTCGGTGACCGCTCGTTACCGTGGGGACCGGCCGGCGATCCCGTGCCGCCGGACCGCGAGGAAGGGAGGTCTTCGATGACCGACGAGCCGATCCTGGTGCTTGCCGCGACCGGCGGACAGGGCAGGGCCGTGACCGATGCGCTGCTGGGCCGCCGGGCCCGGGTCCGGGCGCTGGTGCGGGACCCCGGCCGCCCCGCCGCGCGGGAACTGGCCGGCCAGGGCGTCGAGGTGGTGGCGGGTTCCCTGAGCGATGCGGGGTCGCTGGCCGCGGCGATGGACGGGGTGTCGGGCGTCTTCGCGTTCACGACCCCCTTCGAGGCCGGGCTGGAGGCGGAGGTGGCCCAGGGCCGCGCCATCCTGGACGCCGCGACGCGACGACGCGTACCGCATCTCGTGTTCAGCTCCGTGGCGGGCGCCGACCAGCACAGCGGCGTACCGCATTTCGACAGCAAGGCACGCATCGAAGCAGCGCTGGCCTCCGGCGACGTGCCGTACACGATCCTGGGCCCGACGTACTTCTTCGACAACGCGCTGGGCGGGGCGGAGCGCATCCTCGCCGGTGTGCTCGAGCTGCCGCTGCCCCCCGACCGGCCGTTGCAGCAGCTCGCCCGCCCCGACCTCGGCGCGTTCGCGGCCGAGGTGCTGCTCTCCCCCGCCCGCCACGCCGGGCGGCGCATCGAACTGGCCGGGGACGCACCCACTCCCGCCCAGATGGCGGCCGCGCTCGGCGCGGCACTCGGCCGGGAGGTCCGCTGCGAGCGGGTGCCGCTGACGTCGATCGGCAATCCGGACATGCACGCGATGTGGACGTTCCTGAACGGCCCCGGCTACCGCGTCGACATCCCCGCGCTCCACGCCGCTCGCCCGGACATCGGCTGGACCTCCTTCGCCGACTGGGCGCATCGCTCGTTCGCCACCGCCCGCTGATTTCACATGAGCGGCGCCACCGTCGGATCCCACGGATTCACCCGCCCGCGCGCCAGGGCGACGGCGGAAGGGCGGAGGAGATCGTCGCCGCCGTGCGGGACGAACTCCCGGCGCACACGGTCCCCTTGGGCCCACTGCCCGGCACGGCGATCGGCCGGCTCGCCGGTGACGCACTGGGCGAAGCCGTCGACGAGCGGATGCGTGCCGTGCTCGAAGGAGCCGGCGGGAACCCCTTACTGGCGGTCGAGATGCTCGCCGGGCCGCGGGTTCGGCTTCCACGACGCCGCGCCTGGCCTTCACCGGTACCTCGGCGCCCACACGAACCAGTGGAACGCCGTCATGGCGACCGCGGTCCTCGCCTCCGTCCCGGGGGCGGCCCCGCTCATCGTCGCCCAGCGTCACATCGCCGCCCGGATCACCGGCGGCACCGTCACGTGAGGCCCGCGCCGGCGCGGGCCTCACGTGAGGGCGGCGATCCGGTGCGGTACCTCCAGCGGGAACAGGCGGCCGGTGCCGTCCGGTTCGGTGAGGGTGAGGGGGACGGCCTCAGAAGGACTGCTGCGGCGCAGGCGTGTCCGGGTTCGGGCCGGCGTCGTTCAGGGCCGCTTCCCGGAGGACGGCCGCCAGGCGGGTGACCGCCTCGCTCGGCGGCTGCGGAAGCCGGGCCAGGAGCAGGCGCCGCTGTTCCTGGGGGCCGCCGCGCACCGGGAGGATGCGCACACCCGCCGGTGCCAGGGCGGTGAAGACGGCCGGCACGGTGGTCAGCCCGCAGCCGGCGGCGACCAGTTGGAGCTTGGCCAGCCAGTCGCGGGCGGTGTGAGCGATCTCGGGCCGCTCGTCCAGGCCCGGCCACACGCCCATCGCGCGGTCGTCTCCCGAGGAGGAGCCGGAGATCCAGCGCTGCCCGCGCAGGTCGGCCACGTCGACGAACTCGCCGCGGGCCAGCGGGTGGGCGGCGGGCACCGCCAGACGCAGCGCGCGTTCGGTGAGCGTCTGCAGCACGAGCGGGGGCGACTCGGCGTCCGGTGGCCGGAACGGAGGAGCCGACGAGAGCAGGGCCAGGTCCAGGCTGCCGGCCCGCAGGGCGCGTACCAGCGCCGGGGTGCTGCCACTCTCCCGGCCGACGACATGCAGGTCCGGGTCCGTGCGGCGCAGTGCGGCCAGGGCCCGTGGAACCAGGACGGCACCGGCGCTGGGGAACCAGCCCAGACGGACCGTCCCCGTCTGCCCGGGCAGTCCCGAGAGTTCCCTCGCGGTCGCGTCGATCTCGTCGAGCACGATCGTCGCGCGGCGCATGACGACGCGGCCCGCCGGGGTGAGCCGCACCCCGTCCCGGCGCCGCTCCAGCAGTTCCGCGCCGGCCACGCGCTCGGCCGCAGCGATCTGCCGTGACACCGCCGACTGGGTGTAGCCCAGCGACACCGCGGCGGCGGTGAAGGTGCCGTGTTCGGCCACCGCACGCAAGACCCGCAGCGCGGTCAGTGACACATCGGTGAAGTCCATGACGTTCACGCATGCTACATGTGCACATGTTTCCCCGAACGCATACCGGCGCGCGAGCCGAGTGGTGGCACCGAACACCGTCGTGGGTCTGCGCACGGCTCGACGTCGCGGTGGGGCCTGAGTACGCGTACTCAGGCCCCACCGTCTGCGGGCGGCGAGAATCCCTGTCGTGAACAGACCTGTGAAGCTCGGCTTGGCCGGGACATGCGCCGCGCTGCTCGTGGTCGGGGCCATCGGCACGTACAACATCGTCCACGGCTCGACCGCCGGGTCATCGCGGGACGGCCGGCCCGACGCGGCCCGCGGTTTCGATCCGTCCGCCCTGTCGAGCACGCCACCGTCGAACTCCGACGCGGTCCGATGGGCCCGGACGTTCCTCGACGACTGGTCCGCGCAGCACCTCGACGGCGCGGCCGGCGACACCGACACGCCCGGCGCGGCTGCTCAGGCCTTGCGGCGGTACAAGGACGGACTGCGGCTGAAAGGGCTGACGTTCGACCACGTGCTCTCGGCCGGTCCGTCGTCGGTGACGCCCGGCGCCACCAAGGTCACGTTCGACGTGCGGGCCCAGGTGGCGGGCGGCACCTGGACGTATTCCAGTGCCGTGGCCGTCGTGCACAGCACGAACGGCGTACCGGCGGTGCACTGGAACAACTCGGTGCTGTACCCGGGGCTCGGTGCGGAGCAGTCCCTCAGCGCGGGCAAGCTGCCCGCCGGCGCCACTTCGGCGAAGGTGGTGGCGAGCGACGGCCGGACGGACCTGTCCACGTTCTCCTCGCTGCGCGAGATCGCGGCGACCGTCCGACGGAACGCCAAGCCCACGGGCGGCAGTACCGGGACGGGGGTGGCCGTGGTCGACGACGGCGGTGCCGGGGTCAAGACGCTGAAGGTCTTCTCCCAGGGCCGGACCCCGGTCGTCAGGACGACCATCGACGCCCGGCTCCAGGCCGTGGCCGAACGGGCGGTCACCGACCCCCACCTCCAGGAGAAGCCCGCCGGCACCGTCGCACTGGACTGGCGGAACGGTCACATCCTTGCGCTCGCGCACTCGGGCTCGGACGGGGACATCGCCATCAACGGCATCAAGTCGCCGGGCTCCACCATGAAGATCATCTCCTCGGCGGCCCTGTTCGACCGTGCAGGCCTCACGCCGAACAGCCCCGCGCCCTGCACGGACTCACTGACGGCCAACAGCCAGCTGTTCCACAACGACCCGGGCGTGAAGGCCGACCCGGGCTCCACTCTCGCCCAGGCGTTCACGGTGTCCTGCAACACCTCCTTCATCAAGGACGGCTTCCACTACCTCGTGCACGACGGTGACGCCTCCGCCCTGCACGACGAGGCCGTCGATGTGTTCGGCATGGGCAGCTGGTCGATCGGCGGCGGTGTGGCCACGACCGATCCGAGCATCCCCACGGATGCTCAAGGCGGCGACCAGGCGGCCCAGTTCATCGGCCAGGGCAGAGTCACGGCCACACCGCTGTTCATGGCGTCCGTGGCGGCCACCGTACGAGGCGGCAGGTTCGAGCAGCCCGTCGTTCTGCCGGGGCAGCACCAGCAGACCGCCCCCCGGCCGATCGCCGCCCGCACCGCGGGCTACCTCCGGTCGATGATGCGCAGCGTGGCCACCAGCGGCACCGCCGCACCCCGTCTCGGCGGACTGCCGGGAGTCGGCGGCAAGACGGGCACGGCCGAGGAAGGGGACCACACCAACGGCTGGCTCACCGCGTACAACTCCCGCATGGCGGTCGCGAGCCTGGTCGAAGGAGGCACGTCCGGTGTGGACTCCGCCGGGTACGTCGTCCGACGACTGCTGACCGGCAGCTGACCCCGGCTCGGTGACGCGGGCCACGCAGGCGTCCGCGCCGGACCGGAGACCAGGGCTCCGGAGACCAGCCGGTCTCCGGAGCCCCTACGAAGAGCCACGTGGCGTCGGACGGCGGGCGGCTGCGCCTGCAGCGGCTTGCGCTCACCGACCCGTTCGGCGCCGGGTGTTCGCGTCCCCACCGGAGCCCGTCAGTCGAAGACCACGGTCCGGTTGCCGTGGAGCAGGACGCGGCCCTGGCAGTGCCAGTTGACGGCGCGGGCCAGCGCCAGGCGTTCGGCGTCACGGCCGACGGTGACGAGTCGGCCGGGGCTCGCGCGGTGATCGACGCGGATGATCTCCTGCTCGATGATCGGGCCCTCGTCCAGGTCGGCGGTGACGTAATGGGCGGTGGCCCCGACGAACTTCACCCCGCGGCGGTGGGCCTGGTGGTAGGGCTTGGCTCCGGCGAAGCTCGGCAGGAAGGAGTGGTGGATGTTGATGGCGCGGCCTTCCAGCCGCTTGCACAGGTCGTCGGAGAGCACCTGCATGTAGCGGGCGAGGACGACGAGGTCGACGCGGTGCTCCTCGACGAGCGCCAGCAGCCGCGCCTCCGCCTGCGGCTTGGTGTCGGGCGTGACCGGGACGTGCTCGTAACGCACGCCCTGCGCCGCGGCCAGCGGCCGGAGGCCGGGGTGGTTGGAAACCACCAGGACGATCTCGGCGTCCAGTTCGTCGCTGCGCCACCGGTAGAGCAGGTCGGCGAGGCAGTGGTCGAACTTCGACACCATCACCAGCACGCGCGGCTTCGCCGCGGCGTCCCTGAGCTGCCATTCCATGCCGAACTCGGCGGCTGTGGGGCCGAAGGAGTCCCGCAGTCCGCGCAGGTCGCTCCCGGCGGAGGTGAAGCTCGTACGGAGGAAGACGCTGCCCCCGTCGGTGTCGTCGAACTGCTGGTGCTCGGTGATGTCGCACCCGTGCCGGAGGAGGAACGACGTCACGGCGTGCAGGACGCCGGGGCGCTCGGGGCAGCTGAGGGTGAGAACGAACTCGCTGTTCACGGACGGCTCCTCAGCAGGTCGAAGACGGTGATGGCCATCCGGTGCCTCCGCCGTACTCGGTGCAGGCGTCGACGAGCCAGGCGGCCAGGTAGGACGCGAACGACGATCGGACCAGCAACCACACATCGGAGGCTGCCTCGCCCCGCACCACCAGGGTGACCGGGGCCTGGGCCAGCAGCGTGGTCGGGCACGCGCCGACGGGGGTCACCCGCGGGTCCAGGTCGACGGCGCAGCCCTGGGCCAGCACCGTGCGGACCAGGTGCCCGGACAGAGCCAGTGTCGTGCGCTGTGCCGAGACGTCGGTGACGGTGGCGAACTCGTCCCCGACGGCCGACCGCAGCCGGGCGACGAGGTCGTGCCGCCGGCCGTCGGGGGCCACGAGCAGCCATTCGTCCGGGCCCATCCACAGCGCCTCGACGTCGCCCGACAACTCGGCGCTCACGGGGCCCGGCAGCGTGATGCCCAAGGCGGCCTCGACGGCCCTCGCGGCGGGGCTGCCGGGCCGCACTCGCAGGCTGAGCTGGGTCAGGAAGGGCAGTTCCCTCGCCCGCACTCCGGTGGGCAGCCGGGCCAGGCGGTCCTGCCACGCGGCGAGCGGGCTGCAGCGAGTGGGCGTCTCAACCGTCACGGCGGGTTCCCTCCTTGTCGAAGAGCACAGGGTCGGTCACGGTCACCGGGACGGTACGGCCGTCCAGCGGGACGTAGAGGGTGTCGCCGATGCGCTCGGTTCCGGAGCGCACCAGGGCCAGGGCGAACGTGCGCTGCAGCGCGTCGCTGCGGTAGCTGGAGGTGACGTGCCCGAGCATGGGCACCGGTGGCTCCGGAACCGTGCTCGTGGCGATGATCTGGGCGCCTTCGGGCAACAGCACCCGTTCGTCGGCCGGCAGCAGGCCCACCAGTTGCTTGCGGTCGCCGCGCCGGTTCTCCTCGCGCGAGAAGGACCGCTTGCCGATGAAGTCCGGCTTCTTCTTGGACACGACCCACGACATGCCCAGGTCCTGCGGGGTGACGGTGCCGTCTGTGTCCTGCCCGATGATCGGGTACGCCTTCTCGGCGCGCAGCACGTGCATCGTCTCGGTGCCGTACGGGGTAATGCCGAACGGACCGCCTGCCGCGTACAGGGCCTCCCACACGGTGATGCCGTCCCAGGCGGGGACGTTGATCTCGTAGGCGAGTTCACCGGAGAAGCTGATCCGGCACACCCGGGCCGGGATGCCGGCGACGGTGGTGTCGCGCCACGACATGAACGGGAACGCGTCGTTGTCGACGTCCAGTTCGGGAGCCACCAGGGCCAGCACCGCGCGGGAGCGGGGCCCCACCAGCGGGATGGTCGCCCAGTGCTCGGTGACCGACGTGAGGTGCACGCGCAGGTCCGGCCACTCCGTCTGCAGCCACTCCTCCATCCACTCCAGGATCCTGGCCGCGTTGCCGGTGGTCGTGGTCAGCAGGAATTCCTGCTCGGCGACACGGATCACCGTGCCGTCGTCGAGTGCCATGCCGTCGACGCCGCACATCACGCCGTAGCGGATCCGGCCCACCTCGAGCGTGCTCATCAGGTTCGTGTAGAGCCGGTCGAGCAGCACACCGGCGTCCGGGCCCTGCACGTCGATCTTGCCGAGCGTGGAGCCGTCCATCATCGCGACGCCCGTGCGGGCGGCCCGGCACTCGCGCAGCACCGCCTCCTCCATCATCTCGCCCGCCCGGGGGTAGTACCAGGGGCGCTTCCACTGGCCGACGTTCTCGAACAGGGCGCCGTGCTCGACGTGCCACGGGTGCAGCGCGGTCACCCGGACCGGGTCGAACAGGTCCCCGCGGTTGCGGCCCGCGAGGGCGGCGAACGGCACGGGTACGGCGGGCGGGCGGAAGCGGGTGGTGCCGAGGTCGGCGACGTCCACCCCGAGCGCCTCGGCGACGATGCCCGAGGTCATCACGCCGGAGGTGCGGCCCTGGTCGTGGGCGGTGCCGATCGTGGTGTAGCGCTTGACGTGTTCCACCGACCGCAGGCCCGCCCCGGTCGCCCGCAACACGTCGGCGACGACGGCGTCGCGCTGCAGGTCGACGAACTGCCGGGAGCCGTCCTGGCCGTGGCCGTCCTGGGGGCTCGGGACCCGCCACAGCACCCGGCCCGGTGCTCCCTCCGGCAGCGGGCCGGCGGTCGGCAGGGCGACCGTCCCGCCGGTCCTGCCGAGGGTGGACAGGGCCCGCCGGGCGGCGTCCACGCCGTCGGCGAGACAGCCGGCCAGGGTGAAGGTGCCGCCGGCCGCTCCCGCCGTACGCACCGTGTCCGGCGCCTGCGCGGGCACGAAGGCTCCGGTCGCGGCGTCGTGGCGCAGCGTGCCGCGGGCCTGGCTGAACAGAGCCACCGCCGGGTTCCAGCCGCCGGAGACCAGCAGCAGGTCGCAGTCGATGCCCTGCCGGTCACCGAGGCGTGCCTGGCGGAAGGGGGCGACGTGGGCGCGGGAGACGTGTGCGACGCCGCTGGTGCCGGTGACGACGTGGCCGGCCCGGAGGCCGATGCCCCGTTCGGCACAGGCGGTGCGCCAGTGTTCCGGCACCTCCTCGCGGGCGTCGATCACCGCGGCGATCCGCAGGCCCGCGTCGGCCAGTTCGAGCACTGCCGGGTAGGCGCTGTCGTTCGTGGTGAACACGACGGCCCGCTGCCCGGGCAGGACGCCGAAGCGGTTGAGGTACGTGCGCGCCGAGCCGGCCAGCATGATGCCCGGGCGGTCGTTGTTGTCGAAGGCGACCGGACGCTCGTGGGCGCCGGTGGCGTAGACGACCTGCCGGGCGCGGATGCGCCAGATCCGCTGCCGCGAGAGGTGCGCGGGTGCCGCGGCGCCGAGGTGGTCCGTGCGCTTCTCCAGGGCCAGGACGAGTCCGTCGTCGTAGTGGCCGAACGCGGTGGTGCGCTGCAGCATCCTCACATCGGCGCAGGCGGCGAGTTCGGTGACGACACCGCTGACCCACTCGGTCGCCGGTGCGTCGTCGAGCAGCTCCTGGGTGCCGAGCAACGACCCTCCGGGACGCGGTAGTTCGTCGACGAGGATCACGCGGGCGCCGGACCGGGCGCCGGCCAGCGTGGCGGCCAGTCCCGCCGGGCCGGCGCCGACGACCAGCAGGTCGCAGTGGGCGTGCATGGTGTCGTAGCGGGCCGGGTCGGGCCGGCTGCTGAGCCGTCCCCGGCCGGACAGCCCCCGTGCGACGAGGCCGTCGTACAGCTCCACGGTGGTGGCCGTGAGCATGGGCTCGGGGAAGGGCGCCTCGATCTGCACGAGCGCGTTGGGCTCCTCGGCGCCGGCGGCCAGGATGCCGCGCGGCCGTCCGTACTTGATGCTGTCGGCCACGTGGTGCACGCCGTGGGCGAGCAGCGCCGAGGCGAGGGTGTCGCCGGGGTGCCCGGTGTAGGTGGTGCCGTCGAAGATGAAGGTGAGCGTGGTGTCGCGGTCGAGGTGACCGTGGCCGCGGGGGCGGAACGGGTTGTTCATCGGCCGGCCTCCTGTCCTGTGTGCCGCTCGGCACCGGGCGCGGTGCCCGTGGTGCGGGGGTGCCGGTCACGGATGTCGTGGACCGCGAGGAACTCATGGGTGGCGGTGTCGCGCAGGGCGTTGAACCAGCGCCGGCAGCCGGCCGCGTGCACCCACCTCTCGGCGAACGGACCCTTGGGGTTGTCGCGGAAGAAGACGTACCGGGCCCACTGCTCGTCGTCGAGCGCGTACGGGTCGTCGGGGTAGGCGACGTGTGCCTGCCCGCCGTAGTGGAATTCGATCTCTTCGCGCTCGCCGCACCAGGGGCAGGTGATGAGCTGCATGGGAACCTCCTTGGCTCGCGAGGTCGTCAGTGGGCGACGGCGGCTGCGCCGTGCTCGTCGACCAGCGCGCCGGTGGTGAAGCGGTCGAGGGTGAAGGGCGCGTTGTAGGGGTGGGGTTCGCCGGTGGCGATGGTGTGCGCGTAGGCCCAGCCGACGCCCGGTGTGGCCTTGAAGCCGCCGGTGCCCCAGCCGCAGTTGAGGTACAGGTTCTCGACGGGGGTGAGTCCCACGATGGGTGAGGCGTCCGGGGTGACGTCGACGATGCCGGCCCAGGTGCGCAGCAGGTGGGCGCGGGCGAAGACCGGGAAGAGCTCCAGCGCGGCGGCCATCTGGCGTTCCAGGATGTGGAAGGAGCCGCGCTGTCCGTAGCCGTTGTAGCTGTCGATGCCGGCGCCCATGACGAGTTCGCCCTTGTGGGCCTGGGAGACGTACACGTGCACGGCGTTCGACATCACGACGGTCGGGTGCACCGGTTCGAGGAGCTCGGAGACCAGCGCCTGCAGCGGGTGGCTCTGCAGCGGCAGCCGCAGGCCCGCCATGGCGGCCAGTACCGAGGAGTGGCCCGCGGCGGCGAGGGCGACCTTTCCGGCGGCGATGGGGCCCCGGCTGGTCCGTACCCCTGTCACGCGGCCGTGCTGGATGTCCAGGCCGGTGACTTCGCAGTCCTGGATGAGGTCGATGCCGTAGTCGTCGGCCCTGCGCGCGAAGCCCCAGGCGACGTAGTCGTGCTTGGCGATGCCCGCGCGGGGCTGGTAGGTGGCGCCGAGCACCGGATGGCGCACGTCGGGAGAGACGTTGACGATGGGACAGACCTTGGCGACCTCGTCCGGCTCCAGCCACTCGGCGTCGATGCCGTTGAGCCGGTTGGCAAAGACGCGGCGCTTGCTGTCGCGGACGTCCTGAAGGCTGTGGGCGAGGTTGAGGACGCCGCGCTGGCTGAAGAGGATGGGGTAGTCCAGGTCTTCCTCGAGGGTCTCCCACAGCTTCAGCGCGTGCTCGTAGATGCCGGAGCTCTCGTCCCAGAGGTAGTTGGACCGGATGATGGTGGTGTTGCGGGCCATGTTGCCGCCCGCGAGCCAGCCCTTCTCCAGGACCGCGATGTCGGTGATGCCGTGGTTCTTGGCCAGGTAGTAGGCGGTGGCCAGGCCGTGTCCGCCGGCGCCGACGACGACGACGTCGTACGACGGCTTGGGGTCGGGGTTGCGCCACAGGAAGTCGGGGTGGTCGGGCAGGACGTCGCCGGGCGTGGTGGGCGCGTGGTCGGACGGGTGCATCACTGACGAGCCTCCTGGGCCGCAGACTGCGGATCGGCGGGGTACAGCGGGAAGCGGTCGGTCAGGACCCGGACGCGTCGGCGCAGCGCGGCAGCAGCCTGATCGTCGAAGCCGGGCAGGAAGGCCGTCGCGACGATGTCGGCGACCTCCGTGAACTCCTCGGCCCCGAAGCCGCGGGCGGCGAGGGCGGGGGTGCCGATGCGGACGCCGGAGCTGATCATCGGCGGGCGCGGGTCGAAGGGGACGGCGTTGCGGTTGACGGTGATGCCGATCCGGTGCAGCCGGTCCTCGGCCTGCCGGCCGTCGAGTTCGCAGTGGCGCAGGTCCACCAGCACCAGGTGCACGTCCGTGCCTCCGGTCAGCACGCTCACACCGGCGGACCGGGTGTCCTCGGCCAGCAGCCGCTCGGCCAGGATCGCGGCCCCTTCCAGGGTGCGGCGCTGACGGTCGGCGAACTCCGGCTGGGCGGCCATCCTGAAGGCCACGGCCTTCGCCGCGACGACGTGTTCCAGGGGGCCGCCCTGCTGGCCGGGGAAGACCGCCGAGTTGATCTTCTTGGCGAGGTCGGCGGTGGACAGGACGACACCGCCGCGGGGGCCGCCGAGTGTCTTGTGGGTGGTGGTGGTCACCACGTGCGCGTGCGGTACGGGAGAGGGGTGCAGCCCGGCGGCGACCAGGCCCGCGAAATGGGCCATGTCGACCATCAGGTAGGCGTCGACCTCGTCCGCGATGCGGCGGAACTCGGCGAAGTCGAGCCGGCGCGGGTAGGCCGACCAGCCGGCCACGATCAGCTTCGGCCGGTGCTCGTGGGCGAGCGTGCGGACCTGCTCCATGTGGATGCGGTGGTCGTGCTCGTCGACCTGGTAGGCGGCCGCCTTGTACAGGCGCCCGGAGAAGTTGAGCCGCATGCCGTGGGTGAGGTGTCCGCCGTGGGCCAGCTCCAGGCCCAGGATCGTGTCGCCCGGCTGCAGCAGGGCGGCCATGGCGGCGGCGTTGGCCTGCGCGCCGGAGTGGGGCTGCACGTTGGCGGCTTCGGCCCCGAACAGTTCCTTCACGCGCTCGATGGCGAGCTGCTCGATGGCGTCGACGTGCTCGCAGCCGCCGTAGTAGCGGCGCCCCGGGTAGCCCTCGGCGTACTTGTTGGTCAGCACCGAGCCCTGGGCCTGCATGACCGCGAGCGGCGCGAAGTTCTCGCTCGCGATCATCTCCAGCGTGCCGCGCTGCCGGGCCAGCTCCGCCTCGACGGCCATGGCGATCTCGGGATCGAAGTCGTGGAGCCGAGCGTCGAGGACGGCGGAGCGGCGGGCTCGGGCCTGCGCGGGGGCGGGGTCAGTCATGCGAACTCCAACGGGAGCGACTAAAAGACGACTGATATATCAACCTGTTGTGTGCGGTACAGTAGGCAGGCGACTCGGGAACGTCAAGGGAGGGATGCGCGGTGACTTCTTCCACCGTCGCCGGTCACGGCGGTGAGACGCTGGCCGACCAGGCCTATCGCAGCATCTCGGACCGCCTCGTCACGCTCCGGATCCGCCCCGGGGAGCCGATCAACGACGAGCGGATCGCCGCGGAACTGGGTTTCGGGCGCACGCCGGTGCGGGAGGCCCTCAAGCGGCTGGAGCACGAGCGCCTGATCGTCTCCTACCCGCGGCGCGGCACCTTCGCCACCGAGGTCCACATCGCCGATCTCGGACACATCTCGGAGGTCCGTCAGCAGCTGGAACCGCTCGCCGCCGCCCTGGCCGCCGAACGCGCCGGCGAGGACGACCGCGCCGTCCTCAGCCGGCTGCTGGACCGGCTGTCGGACACGTCCGAGGGCGGGACGGACCTGATCCGGCTCGACATGACCGTGCACCGCGCCATCTACGCGGCCACCCGCAATCCCTACCTCGAGGACACGCTGATCAGGTACGACAACCTGGCCACGCGGATCTGGTGCCTGTTCCTCGACCGTCTTCCGGGGCTGGCGGGTCACGTCCACGAACACGGGCCGCTGCTGCGCGCCGTCGTCGACCGCGACGTGGAGAAGGCCAGGGCTCTCGCCGCGAGCCACGTCGAGGGTTTCGCGGCGGCGATCCGCGGGGTCATCTGAGGCCCGACGGCGGAGCCCTCGCGGACGCCCGACGGCGCTGTCCTCGCCGGTGACACCCTCGCAGGCACGGCACCGGCGCGGTGCGAAGCGATTCGTTTCCCGGAGCGCTTGTTCTGCGAGACCGGTCGAGCTGCCGCATATTGGGTGCATGTGGCCTCTTCCAGACAGACCGGAGCCCAGGCTTCCGCGACTGCCTGATCAGCGCCTTCAGCCCACGCGGCCACCGCGACGACGCTGAAGGGCCGACACGGGGAAGGCCGACATTCTCGGAAGTGATGCGCCCCGCGGCGCACAGAGGAGGATGCATGTCGTTCGACGACACGGCAGTGCTCGACTGCCCCTTCGACTTCGCCCACGCCCTGGAGTTCGACCCGTCACTGGCCGCGCTGGCGCAGGACGGTCCGGTCAGCCGGATCCGCCTGCCCTACGGCGAGGCGGAGGCGTGGCTGGTGACCAGCTTCGCCGGAGTGCGTCAGGTGACGTGCGACCCGAGGTTCAGCCGGGCGGCGATCGTCGGGCGCGACTACCCGAGGATGACGCCCGAGCCCATCGTGTCGCCGGAATCGATCAACGTGGCGGACCCGCCGCACGGCACCCGGTTGCGGCACGTGGCGGCCCAGGCGTTCACCCGGGAGCGGGTGGCCCGCATGCGGCCGGCCGTCGACCGGGTGACGGCCGGGCTGCTCGCCGAGATGGCCGAGGTGGGGCCGCCCACGGATCTGGTGACGCATCTGTCGGTCCCGCTGCCGCACCTCACCATCTGCGAGCTGCTCGGCGTCCCCGAGGCCGACCGCGAGCCGCTGCGCGCGTGCACCATGCGGCTCCTGGCCACCTCTCCGGACGCCCAGCAGGACGCGGCCGACGCCAAGGCCTCGCTGCGGGCGTACTTCGCCGCGCTGGTCCCGGACCGGCGCGGCACACCGGGCGAGGACCTGCTCAGCGCGATGGCCGCCGCCCCGGTGCCGGAGGGCGAGCAGCCGCTGAGCGACGACGAGTTGGCGGTGCTGGCCGTCACGCTCATCCTCAGCGGCAACGACACCGCGACCTGCCAGATCAGCAACATCGCCTACACGTTGCTGACCCGGCCCGACGAACGGGCCAAGCTCGTCGGCGACCCCGACCGGCTCCCGGGCGCGCTGGAGGAGCTGCTGCGGTTCATCCCGTTCCGCAAGGGCGTGGGCATCCCCCGGCTCGCGCTGGAGGACGTGGAGGTCGAGGGAACCGTCATCAGCGCCGGAGACTACGTGCACGTGTCCTACCTGACCGCCAACCGCGACCCGGCCGTCTTCCCCGACCCGCACACGCTCGACCTGGAACGGTCGGTGCGTCCGAACATGACGTTCGGCTGGGGCGGCCACCACTGCCTCGCCGCGCCGCTCGCGCGGGCGGAGCTGGAGAGCGCGATCAGCGGGCTGCTGACCCGCTTCCCGCGCCTGCGGCTGGACGTCGCCCCCGACGACATCCGCTGGGACACCGGGACCATCCGCCGCTTCCCCGTGCGCCTGCCGGTCACCTGGTGACGCCGGGCGGGACCGCCCGCCCCTCGTCGGACCCGGGGCCCCCGGCCCCGGGTCCGGTGCGCTCTGCCCAGCATGCCGTGGCCCTTCCGCCGCGGGCTCGGCTTCGGGGGGCGGGCGTGAGACGGGCAGGGTTCTGGTCGTACCAGCCGCCGTTGCCGCCCTGACGGGCCCCTGCGCCGCCCGGCGGACGATTCAGTCCCCGGCGTCCTCGCGCCGCCCCGGAAGCGGGGAGGCGGGTGCCTCTTTCCGGCGGAGGCCACTGGCCGGGCCCCTGTCCGCCCCGGGTCTGCGGGCGGTGATGAAGTACGCGCTGACGAGGATCAGCAGGCATCCGGCGAGTTGCAGCGGACCGGGCCGTTCGCCCAGGACCACGGCGCCCAGTGCCACCGCTCCCACCGGCGTGAGCAGGAGCAGGATCGCGCCGACGTGGCTGGCCAGGTGCGGCGAGGCGGTGGCGACCAGCAGCCAGCCCACGACCTGGCTGGAGACCGCCACGGCCAGCAGCCGGCCCAGGACCCGCCAACCGGGTGCGAGGTCGAACCCGTACCACGCCAGGCCGGCGAGCATCGACACCACGGCGGCCGACGCGACGACCACCGTGTACAACTGCCGTACGTGCCCACCGCGGCCGCCCCGGCGCAGCAGGTACAGGAACCCGGAGTAGCACACCGCCGCGAGAACGGCGTGCACGGTGCCCGAGCGCGGGTCGGTGCCGACCGCCGTACCGTGTTCGAGGACGCCGCCGGTCAGCACGACGCCCAGAAGCAGCGGCGGCAGCCACCCCAGGAAGCGCGCGGGCACGGGCTCCCGGTCGATCGCCCAGGCGATCAGGGGCACCAGCACCACCTGCACGTTCACCAGTACCGTCGACAGCCCGGCGCCCACCTCCGCGATCGCCTGTGTCCACAACAGCATGTCGCCGGCGAACAGCGCTCCCGCCATGAGCGCGAGCCCGTACAGCCGCCGCGGTGGCCCTCCCTCACGTCGGCGCTCCGCCCCCGCGAGGACCAACAGGGCGGGCAGCGCCAGGAGGCACCGGTGGAACGAGGCCGTTCCCGGTGTGGTGTGCGCCAGGTCGAGCAGGACGGCCGAGGCGGACACGCACAGCGCGCCGACGGCCATGCTCCAGCCCGGGCCCCGGCCACCTCTCGTCAGCCGGTGGCGCATGGGCGACGGTGACCTCCTCTCGTAGGCGCCTCCCCGTCAGGCCAGCGGGTCATGGCCCCAGTTCATCAGTGAGTACCGCCACCGGGTGTCCCGCACGTCTCCCGGGGGGCGCTGGGCCAGATGGCGCCGGATGTACCCGACCACCTTGCGCATGTGCTGGTAGTCGTCGTCCGAGAGCTCGTCCTTCTTCACCCGCAGGATCTCCGTGATCCGACGGCCGGACGCGTGCCCGGTGGACTCGCCTCCGTCCTCGTGCTGTCCGGCACTGTGCGACTCGTCGGTGTCCAGCCACGTGCCCAGTTCGGCCGGTGTCATGTTCACCAGCTCGCAAAAGTCGTCCCAGGTCTCCTCGCGCTCCTCGTCGTCCACGCCGCCTCACTTCTTCTTCAGCGCGGACGGCTTGTGCACCGCGGACCTGCCGGACTTCTCGCTTCGGACCTCGTACTGCGGCTCGTCGGGTGACGCGTCCACCGGGCGGCCCGCCGCCTCGGTGCGCTCGGTGATCTTCTTCGTCACCTCGCCCTCTGCCCGACCGCCATGGCTCTGCCAGGCCACCTTGTCGCCCTTCCGCAGCTTCCTGCCCTCGTCACGGCTTCTCGCCATACGCCACGCTCCTTCACGGACGACGAGCCTGTTTCTTCCGGACGGGACTGCTCTTCCAGGGTGAGGGCGTCGTACCCGTCGCGCAGCTTCCCGCCCGGCATCCAGGTTGTCGTCCGTCGTGTGGCACGGGATGCTGAGGGGGCAGGAAGGGAAGCGGTGCCATGGATCGTTTTCCGAAGGCGGCCAATGTCGATTTCCACAGTCCCCTGGACCTCTCCAAGGCCGCCGCCGCAGTGCTGGACGACGAAGGCCGCATCTCCGGATGGGCATCCTCGGCGCAGCGTCTGCTCGGACACGCACCCGAGGACGTGCTGGGCCGGCCGGCCGCCGGGCTGGTGGCAGCGACCCCGGGACAGCGGCTGTCCGCCCTCTGCAGGGCACACCGGCCGCGCGGCGCCGTCCTGGACCTGTGCTGCCGGGAAGGACGTACCCTGCGCGCGGCCGTGACGCTCAGCCCGCTCGCGCACCGGGGCGTCGCCGCGACCGTCGTGGTCGCGGCCGAGCTGGAGGCGCAGCGCTGCTGGGAGGCGCAGCTGGCGCTGCTGCAGGGACTGGCGACCGAGTCCTCCGTGGGCCTGACGATCTTCGACACCGAGGGGCGCGTGGTCTGGGGGAACGTATCCACCGATCTGGAGCTCGCGGGAATCGCCCAGTACATCGGCCGGCCGGCCGCGGATCTCTTCCCCGAGGGCGAATTCATCTCCCGCCACCATCCCCCGGACGAGGACCAGATCATGGAGCACGTGCTGGCGACGGGAGAACCGATCCTCGGCATGCACTATCGGGGGCGCGCCCCCGCCGACCCGGTGCGCGAGCACGTCTGGTCCTGCTCGTACCACCGGCTGGTGGACGCCCGCGGCGAACCGCTGGGGCTGTTCGAGGAGTCCTTGGACATCACCGACCGCTACCGCGCCCAGGAACGCCTGTCGCTGCTGGTGCGGGCGGGAAAGCGCATCGGAGCCTCGCTGGACGTGCGCCGTACGGCCGCGGAGCTGGCCGACGTGGCGGTACCGCAGCTGGCCGACGAGGTGCTGGTGGACCTGCCGCCGGCGGTCATCGAGGGACGGCAGCCGCCGACGGGGTCGGCGCCGGGGCACAGTCTGCTGCGGATGCACGGGCGGACCCCGGAGGAGTTCCGGACCAGCCCCGTCTCGTACCCGCCCTCGTCACCGCAGGCCCTGAGCCTGGTCACCAGCCGCCCCGTCGTCGACGCCTCCCGGAACGAGGCGCCCGACGGTGCGGGATCGGCTCCCGCGCAGTCCTGTCTCTTCGTCCCCCTGCTCACCCGCGAGGCGGTCCTGGGCCTGGCCACCTTCCGGCGCAGCACCAACCCCGACCCCTTCGGCGCCGAGGAGCAGGCACTCGCCGTGGAACTGGCCGAGCGGGCCGCCGTCGGCATCGACAACGCCCGCCGCTACACGAGCCAGCACGCGGCGGCCCTGGTGCTGCAGCGAAGCCTGCTGCCCCAGCACCTGCCCGAGCAGAGCGCGGTCGACGTGGCGTACCGCTACCTGCCCGCCGACAGCCGGGTGGGCGTGGGCGGCGACTGGTTCGACGTGATCCCGCTGTCCGGTGCCCGGGTGGGCCTGACCGTCGGCGACGTGGTCGGCCACGGCGTGCACGCGGCCGCGACCATGGGCCGGTTGCGCGCCACGGTACGGACCCTGGCCCTGCTGGACCTGGATCCGGCCGAGCTGCTCACCCGGCTGGACGACCTGGTCGCGCAGGACTCCGGGTCCGACGCGGACGACGGGCTGAGCGACGAGGCGCTCGGGGTGACCTGCCTGTACGCGATCTACGACCCGGTCAGCGGCCGGTGCGTCTGGGCGAGCGCGGGGCATCCCTCGCCGATCGTGGCCGATGCGAACGGCTCGGTGGCCCTGTCCGCGCTGGCGCCGGGGCCGCCGCTGGGGCTGGGGGGGCTGCCCTACGAGAACGTCGAGATGAGCCTGTCCAGCGGCAGCGTGGTGGCGTTCTTCACCGACGGTGTCGTGGAGGACCGGCGCACCGACATCGACAGCGGGATCGACCGCCTGGCCCATGTACTCAGCTGGCAGCGGTGCCCCGTCGAGGAGCTGTGCGACCGGGCGTTGTCGACGTTGCCGCCCGGGGCGCAGGCGGACGACGCCACGCTGCTGCTCGTCCGCACCCGGCGGCTGGGCACCGACCATGTGGTGGACCTGGAGCTGCCGCCCGACCCGGCCATGGTGGCTGAGGCCCGCACGCTCACGGAGCGCCAGCTGGAGGCGTGGGGGCTGTCCGACCTGTCGTTCACCGCCGCCCTCGTGGTGAGCGAGCTGGTCACCAACGGCATCCGGTACGCCACCGGACCCGTCATGCTGAGACTCATCAGGGACCGCTGCCTGCTCTGCGAGGTCTCCGACAGCGCGCACACCGCACCCCACCTGCGGCGGGCGCGGCGGGACGACGAGGGAGGCCGCGGCCTGTTCCTCGTCGCGCAGGTGTCCCAGCGCTGGGGCACGCGCTACACCGCGTCCGGCAAGACCATCTGGGCCGAGCTGGCCCTCCCCTAGGGCCTGTCCGCTCAGGGCCCGGCTCGGACGACGAGCAGCGCGACGTCGTCCTCGCCGCCGGGCGACCGCAGCAGGTCCAGGACGCGGTCGCAGATCTCCTCCAGCTCCTGGCCGCAGCTCGCGGTGAAGGCGTCGAGGAGGGTGTTCAGTCGGGCGTCGATCGGTTCGCTCCGGGTCTCGACCAGGCCGTCGGTGTAGAGGGCCAGCGCGTCGCCGGGACGCAGGGCGATGGTGGCGGCCTCGAAAGGGACCCCGCCGACGCCCAGCGGTGCGCCGGCGGGCAGCTCGAGCAGCTGTGCTGCCTGGCCGGCCCGCATCAGAGCCGGTGGGAGGTGGCCGGCGAGGCAGATCTCGCACTGGCCGCGGTGCGGGTCGTAGACGCAGTAGATGCAGGTGGTGATGGTCTGCTCGACGCCTTCGGTCAGGTGATCCAGGTGGTGCAGGGCCTCGGCCGGGGCGAGGTCGAGTTCCGCGAAGGCCCGGGCGGCGCTGCGCAGTTGCCCCATGGTGGCGGCGGCGTTGATGCCGCTGCCCATGACGTCCCCGACGACCAGGGCGGTCTTGTCCCCCCGGAGCGGTATGGCGTCGTACCAGTCGCCGCCGATCTCGCTCGTGGCCCCGGCCGGCTGGTAGCGGCAGGCCACCTCCAAGCCCGGCAGACGCGACTGGAGTTCGGGGAGCAGACTGCGCTGGAGGGTGAGGGCCGCATGGCGCTGTGCCTGGTACCCGCGGGCGTTGTCGATGCAGACCGCGGCGCGGGCGGCCAACTCCCAGGCGAGCACCGCGTCGTCGTCGTCGAAGGGGGCGGGGTTCCGGGTGCGTGTGAGGTCGAGGGCGCCGAGGACCTCGCCCCGGGCCATGAGCGGTACGGCCAGGTAGGAGTGCACGCCCGCGGCGTCGAGGAGGGAGGCGGCCTCGCCGTGGCGGGCGATGCGTTCCAGATCCCGGCGAGTGGTGTGGGGCACCAGGACCGGTCGGCGGGTCCGCACGCACCGGGTGATCAGGCGGTCGCTGCCGTAGGTGACGAGTGATCCTGGCGGGTCGGCCGCGTGGACTGCCTCGGTGGTGGGGGCCGCGGTGACGGCGAGGGCGCGGAAGAAGGCCGGGCCCTCCTCCGGCGCGGTCCGGCCCTCCAGGACGCTGTCCAGTACGTCCACGGCCGCCACGTCGGCCAGGACCGGCACGACGACGTCGGCGAGCTCGCGTGCCGTCGTCTCCAGATCGAGGGTGGTGCCCACGCAGGCGGAGGTCTCGGCGATCAGCGCCAGCCGTTGCCGGGCCCGTGTGGCCTCCGCGGCCGCTCGATGACGCTCGGTGACGTCGATGACGGAGTAGGCCAGGCCCAGCACCCTCCCGCCGGAGTCCTCCAGCCGGTAGTACGAGACGGACCAGGCGTGGTCGTGGTCCGGGTCACCGGGGGGACGGCAGACGATGTCCCGGTCCACGACCGACTCGCCGGTCTCCAGGACCCGGCGCAGACGTGCCTCGGGGTCCGTGTCCAGGAAGGTCAGGATGTCCCCGGCCGACCGGCCGAGACGCTCGGCGGCGGACTGGCCGGTGATGCGTTCGAGAGCGGGATTCACGGCCACGTACCGCAGGTCCGCGTCGAGGATCGCCAGCCCGACCGGGGACTGGGACACCAGCCGCATGGCCAGGGCGGCGTTGCGCTCGACCCGCTCCACCGTGGCCTGGTCCGCGGCGAGGCCGAGGACGTAGACGTCACCGAGGTCGTCCAGCAGCCGCATGTTGCGGAACTCCACCAGGCGGGTGCTGCCGTCCTTGTGCCGGATCGGGAAGGCTCCGGCCCAGTCGGTGCCGGACTCCATGACCTCGGCGAACAGCCTGATCACCTCGTCCTGGTGCTCCTCGTGGACCGTCAGCGGAGCCGCGTACTGGCCCAGCGCCTCCGCCGCGGTGTAGCCGAACAGCTCCTCGGCCTTCCGGCTCCAGAAGACCACCTGTCCCCGGGCGTTCAGGACCACCGCGGCGACGCTGAGCAGGTCGAGCAGGCCACTGGGCGGCGCGCTGGGCGCCGCCCCCGGCCGGCCGTCGCCTGCTCGGGAGGAGTCAGTCGTGCCCATGCCTCATCTTCCCTCCCGCCCGGGTGTCCCGGCTCGTGCGGGTCCGGCGGGGATTGCCTTCCTCCATCGTCGTACCGGACCGGGGCACCACACACCTGGACCGGCGCCCCGGGGCGACCGACTGACAATCGTTTTCACCGGGCCGCCCTGGGTCCCTCGGCCAACCGCCGCGTCGGTGCGTCCCTCTTCCTCCGTGAGCGAGAGGGGGAGTCATGAGGACGCGATGGCAGCGGGTGGTGGCCGTGGGGACAGTGGGCGGAGTGCTGAGCTGCGGAGGCCTGGCGGGGCCGGCCGTGGCCGGCGAGGACCCTCCGTCGATCAGCCAGGCCTATGCCGACCCCCGGCCCGGTGAGGCCATCGGGATCGATCTGGTCGGCTACGAGCGGAAACCGGGCGTGCGTCTGGTGGCCGAATCACCGGTCTTCGCGGCCCCGATCCGGATGGACGGCCCTGCCGGGGACACCGGCGGGTTCGGTTACAAGGCGCCCATCCCGGCGTCCGCCGAGCCCGGATCGTATCCGCTCGTCGTCAAGGCCCGGGGGAAGGTCCTGGCCCGTGACACCATCGTCGTCGAGCCGCCGAGACGTCCGTCCGTCGAAGTGGACACCGGGGGCGCGGGGCGGCCTGGCATCAAGGTGAACGTGTTCTTCGACGACCTGTATCCCGGGGAGACCGGCCGTTCCTTCACGGCCCGTTCCACGGCGTTCAGCTCGCCGGTCCGCCTCGCGCACGACAAGGGCTGGAACAACGTCCGCACGTTCAACGCCTTCGAGGTGCCGCTGCGGCAGACCCTGAAGGACGGGGCGTACCCGGTGTGGGTGACCGACGGGGACGGCAGGCGCAGGGCCGAGACCCGGCTGCGGATCCGCTCGGCCCGCCCCGGCGACGACGACTACCTCGGCAGGGCGAAGGGCCCGGCGTTCACCGGCGAGGGGGGCCATCCGTTCGAGGCCCGGACCGAGGGCTTCACGATCGTGGCGGGCAGGAAGGTGTACGTCAGCTGGCAGGACGCCCACCCGGACCCCGGGGAGGAGGAGCGGATGACCGCGACGTCCCCGGCGTTCCAGGCCCCGGCCAGGCTGAAGTCCGATCTCGTCAAGGGACATGAGGCGGACGACCCGGTCTTCTGGGGGCCGGCGAGGATCAGGCCCGACCTGGACCCCGGCACGTATCCCGTCACCGTCGTCAGCCACCGCGGGCGAGTGAGGAGGACCGGCTACCTCGTCGTCACCCAGGGCCCCAGGCACGGACTCCCGGCCGCGGTGTGGGCGGCCGCGGGCGCCGGAGCCGCCGCTCTGGGTGCCGCCGCGGTGTGGCTGATCCCCGGCCGCAGGCGAACGGCCCGCTCCTGACCCGGCGTTCCCGGCGGTGAGTGGGGGCAAGAGTGTGCGCTGCGCCCGTCCTCCGGGCGCTCGCCGGTCAGGGCAGTGTCCAGAACCGGACGGTGACGAGGTAGAAGAGGGCGGCCCACAAGGCCATCGCCACCGCGACGATGCCGAGGCCGCGGAGGCTGGTCCTGGCCGCCGGTTCGTCCGGTGGTGGCCGCAGCCATCGGCCGAGCAGCGGGTTCACGTAGTAGGGCATGGTGAGGAAGCTCATGATGAAGCTCGACAGCAGGTTGCCGACGAGCAGGCCGATCCAGAGCCGCAGGTGCAGCGGGGACAGTGCGAGCGTCAGCAGTACGACGGTCGGGTACAGGCCGACCCAGACCGCGAGGGAGGTCCTGGTCTCGGAGGGCGGCGGCGGTGCCTCCTTGCCGTTGCCCTCGAAGGCGAACCAGCTGCCGAACGAGTTGTCGATCGTCCGCAGTGCGAAGTCGCTGAACTTCTCGCCCTCGGCCAGGATCTCGTGCCGTCGGCGCGATGTCAGCCAGGCGTCGAGGTGCTCGGCGCTGTCGTAGCGGTACAGGGTGGTCCATTCCTCCTGCAGGCCCTCGATGGGGCGGAACAGCTCGGTCCCGCGGAACCCCTCGAACTTCCTCTCCTCCTCGACCATGTGGCGCTGCCAGGCGAGGAAGTCGTCGACCTGGCTCGGGTGCACGCGGTGGGTGACCACCACGGTGACCAGTGGATCCAGTGACCGGGTGCCGCTGCTGACCACCTGCTGGGTCGCCGGACCGTCGAAGTACTTGGCGCCGACGTCGAGATACGTCTGCCTGGTCGCGCTGTTGGTCCACGCCTGCAGATGCGCCACCGAGTCGAAGCGGTACACCACGACCCAGTCGGGTTGCAGCGGTGTCGGCGGGGAGACCTCGGCGCCGAGGAAACCGGGGTAGTAGGCGGCCGCGGCGTTGAGGTCCTCCTGCCATGTCCGGAACTCCTGCTCCATGCCGGGCAGGACCTTCTGGCCGATGATCGCCGTCGCCGCGGCGGCTACGTTCTTCCGGGTGCTCATGGTGGATCAGCCTGTCGACACCGGGTGCTCCGCGGGGAGTCGGCCGTAGATGCGTTCCGGAGTCAGCGGCAGCGCACGGTAGCGGACGCCCGTGGCGTCATGGACCGCGTTGGCGAGCGCCGGGGCCACCGGATTGATGCAGCACTCCGCCATCCCCTTCGCCCGCACGGGCCCCACCGAGTCCGCCGAGCCCACCAGGAGGATCTCGGTACGGGGGATGTCGGCGTAGGCGGGGATGCGGTAGTTCCTGAGGTTCGGGTTGACCATGACGCCGTTGTCGTCGACGTGATGGTTCTCGGTCAGCGCGAAGCCGATGCCCTGGGCGACACCGCCCTCGATCTGGCCCCGGACCTGCGCCGGGTTGATGATCACTCCGGCGTCCGCCGCCTGCACGCTGTACAGGATCCGTATCTCACCCGTCACACGGTGCACGGCGACCCGGAACCCCTGCGTGTTGGAGGTGACGCTCCGGGGCGATCCGTAGGCCTTGCGGGCAGCGGTGAACCGGATGCCGCGCGCCCTGGCCAGGGCGACGAGTTCGGCCAGCGACACCCGGCGGTCCCCGCAGACCACACCGTCGTCGTCCATCGTGCACATCACGACGTGCACCCCCGTGTGCGCCGCGGCGAACTCCAGGATGCGGTCGCGTACGGCGCCCGCCGCCCGCAGGACCGCATTGCCGGCCACGAAGAGGCCCGCGCTGGCGAAGGCACCGGTGTCGAACCCCGTGCGGTCGGTGTCGGACTGCACCAGACGGATCCGCGACGGTGTCGTGCCCAGCTGGTCGGCCGCGATCTGGACGTGGGCCGTGGATGTGCCCTCACCGAACTCGACCGTTCCGACGGCCAGTTCGTACACGATGTCGTCGCCCAGCGTGACCCAGGCCTCGGAGAGGTGCTCCGTCGGGGGCGCGGTCTCGTGCAGGGAACTCGCCACCCCGGCTCCGACGAGCCACTCGGGGCCGGGGGGCGGCTGCCCTGCCGTACGGGCCAGGGCGTCGCCCACCAGGTCGATGCACCGGGCGAGTCCGTCCTCGGTGAAGACCACGTCGTCGGGGCCGTCGTGCAGGGCGACCAGCGGCTCCCCCGGCCGCACGATGTTGCGCCGGCGCAGTTCGAGCGGGTCGATGTGCAGGGCGCGGGCCAGTTCGTCCATCGCCGACTCCACGGCGAACGCCGGCTGCGTCATCCCGTAGCCGCGCAGCGCCCCGCTCGGCACGGTGTTCGTGTAGACGGAGTACGCGTCGTACTTCTTGTGGGGACAGCGGTAGATCATGACGGCGGCTCCGCCCGCGTACAGCGTCTCGCCGCCGTGGTTGCCGTAGGCGCCCGTGTTGGACACGTTGCGTACCTGGAGCGCGGTGAGCGTTCCGTCGGCCTTCGCGCCGAGCTTGACCGTCAGGGTCATCGGATGCCGCGGCGAGGCCGTGGTGAACTCCTCCTCACGGGTGTACTCGAGACAGGCGGGCCGCCCGGTGTCCAGGGCGGCGAGCGCGACCAGGTCCTCCGTGATCACCTCCTGCTTGCCGCCGAACCCGCCGCCGACCCGTTTGCAGAACACCCTCAGCTGGTCCGGGCGCAGCGCGAACAGGTACTCGAGCTTGACCTTCGCGATCGACGGGGACTGCGAGCTCGTACGGACGTTCAGCCGGCCGTCCTCCATCCAGGCGATCGAGCCATGGGTCTCCAGGTGGGCGTGCTGCACCCGCGGTGAGACGTACGTGCCTTCGTGGATCACGTCGGCCGCGGCGAATCCGGCGTCGACGTCGCCGATGTGCGAGTGGAGTTCGATCAGGATGTTGTGGACGGGGTCGCGCACGAACGGATCGTGCGAGCCGTGCAGTTGGGGTGCGCCCTCGGCCATCGCCTCCTCGGGGTCGAACACCGCCGGCAGCACCTCGTACTCGACCGCCAGCCGTCGGCGGCCCTCCTCCGCCGCTCCCACCGTGTCGGCCAGGACGGCGGCGACGCGCTGGCCGGCGAATCGAACCGTGTCGTCCAGGATGTACGTGTCGTCGGGGTCGACCAGGTGGTCGGTGTGGATCGCCGTGGTGAAGCGGCGGCGGGGCACGTCCTGCCAGGTGTAGACCCGGTGCACGCCCGGCACCGCGAGTGCGGCGCTCTTGTCGATCGAGGCGATCCGGGCGTGCGCGTGGGGTGAGTGCAGCACCTTGAGGTGCAGCATGCCGTCGATGTGCGTGTCCATGGTGAACTCGGCGTGACCCGTCACCACGTCGTGCCCCGCGGGCGCGCCGACGCTGGTGCCCACGGCCCGGCCCGGTGCTGCCGTCTCCACCGCGCCGACACCCTTCACGGCGTCCTCGATCGCCCGGTATCCGGTGCAGCGGCAGAGGTTGCCCTTCAGCGCCCTCGGCAGATCCGCCTTCTGGTCCTCGGTGAAGGTCGCCGACGTCATGATCATCCCAGCCGTGCAGAAACCGCACTGGAACCCCGGGGCCTCCTCGAACTGCCGCTGCACGGGATGCAGGGCGCCGGGCCGGCCGAGGCCCTCGATCGTGGTCACCTCACGGCCGTCCGCGCGGAAGGCGGGCGTGATGCAGCTGTGTACCGGTACGCCCTCGAGCCACACCGTGCAGGCACCGCAGTCGCCCGCGTCGCACCCCTTCTTGACACCGAAGTGGCCGAGTTCGCGCAGGAAGGTGCGCAGGCACTGGCCGGGGGCCGGTTCCCGGTCGAACGTCCGGCCGTTCACGAGGTAGGTCATGGCAGGTCCCCAGCCGTGAGTTCGCGGCGAATCTCTTCGGCGAAGTGCCGGGTCAGGTGCCGACGGTGGTCAGGCGTCCCGTTGGGATCGGCGAACCAGACGTCGGCGGGTACGGCGTCGATGCTCTGCCGCAGGGTCCGGGCGTCGGGCAGGGAGTCGAAGGCGAGGCGGACCGGCCGTGTGGTGCCCGCGGTGACGGTGAGCAGCAGGTCGTTGCCTCCCAGCCGTTGCGTGCCGACGAGGAACACCGTCGACCGGCCGAGCCGGGTCAGCGTGAAGCGGCGGTGCGCGGTGCGTTTGCGCAGGGCGTTCCCCGGAACGATGACGCGCCGAAGGACCTCTCCGGGGAGGAGAACGTTGCGGTGGTCGCCCGTGACGAAATCGAGGGCGTCGACGAAGCGCACGGCACCGTCGGGCGCCCAGAGCTCGTACCGCGCCTCGAGCGCGACCGTCAGCGTGATCATCGGGCCGGCGGGCAGGGACATGCAGATGTTTCCGCCCACGGTCGCCGCGTTCCAGACCTTGAACGAGGACAGGAACGCCTCGCAGCTCTTGCGGAAGAGGATTCCGGCGGTCCAGCCCTTGGGCCACGGGTAGCCGTACAGGTCGCGGATGGTGCAGGTGGCACTGATCTCCAGGCCCTCGCCCGTCGGGACGAGCGGCTCCCAGGGCAGTGCCGTCAGGTCGATCAGCCTTCGCAGGTGCGGCTGCTCCACGGAATAGAGCCAGGTTCCGCCTGCGAGCCAGGCGTCGCCCTCGCGCCAGTCCGTGCCCGGCCGCTCGGACGGTCGCCGTATCACTTCGGTGATGGTGTTGAGGTCCATGAGAACCGACCTGCGGGAGAACGAGGTTGACAACCCGTTGACCGAGCGGATGTGGCCGCCGGGCCACACCGTTCCGGGTCACTGCGCCGGGAGGGGCCGGTCGGGCGAAGGCACCTTTTTCACAGGGTAGCGCAGCATGTGGTCGACGCCCGAGGGGAAGGTGACGGCGGCAGTGACCGATGCGCCACAGCGCGTCACGTCCTCCCCGCCCTACCGTGCCCCGTACACCGGCTGCGGCACCTCCGCCTCGGCAAGCAGCTTCAGCGTCGCCTCGCCCGCCTCGGCCGGGGTCCAGCGGGCGCCCTTGTCGGCGCTCGGGCCCGGGCGCCAGCCCTCCATGACGGTGATCCGGCCGCCCTCGGCCTCGAAGACCCGCCCCGTCACCCCGGCACTGGCGGCGGACCCCAGCCAGACCACGAGGGGGGAGACGTTCTCCGGGGCCATGGCGTCGAAGCCGCCCTCGGGGGCTGCCATGGCGTCGGCGAAGGTCTGCTCGGTCATCCGGGTGCGGGCGGCCGGGGCGATGGCGTTGACCTGGACGCCGTACCGGCTCGTCTCGGCGGCGGCGACGAGGGTCAGGGCGACGATCCCTGCCTTGGCGGCGGCGTAGTTGCCCTGGCCGACGCTGCCGAGGAGTCCGGCGCCGGAGCTCGTGTTGATCACGCGGGCCTCGGGGGTGCGGCCGGCCTCGGCCTCGGCGCGCCAGTGCGCGCAGGCATGCTTGAGCGGCAGGAAGTGTCCCTTGAGGTGGACGCGCATCACGGCGTCCCAGTCGTCCTCGTCGAGGTTGACGAGCATGCGGTCGCGCAGGAACCCGGCGTTGTTGACGAGGGTGTCCAGGCGGCCGAAGGTCTGCAGTGCGGTGGCGATGAGCGAGGCGGCGCCCTCGGGGGTGGCGACGTCACCGCCGTGACCGACCGCCTCGCCGCCGCGCGCGCGGATCTCGTCGACGACCTGCCGGGCCGGTCCGGGGGCGCCGCCCGTGCCGTCGAGGCCGACGCCGAGGTCGTTGACGACGACCTTGGCGCCCTCGGCGGCGAGGGCGAGGGCGTGCGCGCGGCCGAGCCCGCGGCCCGCGCCGGTGACGACGGCGACGCGTCCCGTGCAGATTCCCGTGGTCATGGCTCTCTGGTCCTTTCGATGAGGCCGGCGGAGGCGGTCACCTGTTGACGGTGGCGGCGTCGAGGAAGGCGGGGCGCTCTCCCGCGCCGTGGACGAGCAGGCTGGCGCCGCTGATGTACGCGGCACGGTCGGAGGCGAGGAAGACGCAGGCGTCGCCGACCTCGGAGGGCTCGGCGAGCCGGCCGAGCGGCACGGTGCGGCCGACGGCGGCGACACCGGCCTCGTCGCCGTAGTGCAGCTGGGACAGCTCGGTGCGGACCATGCCGAGGGTCACGGTGTTGACGCGGACGGCCGGGGCCCATTCGACGGCCATGGAGCGGGCGAGGTTCTCCAGGCCCGCCTTGGCCGCTCCGTAGGCCGCGGTGCCCGGTGAGGGGCGGGTCCCGCTGACGCTGCCGATCATCACGATCGACCCGCCGCCGTCCTGCCGGCGCATGACCTCGTACGCGGCGAGCGAGGCGTTCAGGGGGGTGAGGAGGTTCAGTTCGACGACGCGGGCGTGCCGTTCGGCTCCGCCCTCGCCGAGCAGCCGGAACGGGGTGCCCCCGGCGTTGTTGACCAGCGTGTCCAGCCGGCCGTGGTCGCCGCGGACCCGCTCGAACAGGGCGCCGACCGCAGCCGGGTCGCGCAGGTCGACGGGGAGGAAGCGGGCCGTGCGCCCGGCCGCCTCGACGGGGTGGTCCGGGGGGCGCCGCGCGCAGGCCACGACCTGCGCGCCCGCGGCGAGCAGGGCCCGGGTGATTCCCGCGCCGACGCCTCGCGTCCCACCGGTGACGACGGCGACGGAACCGGACAGATCGATGATCGCTGCCAATGGGCACCTCCCGCGGCGAGCGGACCGCTGCTACCTTGCGACCTAACAAACGTTTGGTGGAAAGGTAGCTGATCTGCTCATGGGTGTCTCCACCTCCGTCCCGGAAGCGGGCGTCGCCGTCGTCACCGTGGACTTCCCTCCGGTCAACGCCCTTCCCGTGCAGGGCTGGTACGACCTGGCCGCCGCCGTGGGCGCGGCCGGGGCCGACCCGAAGGTGCGCTGCGTCGTCCTCACGGCCGCGGGCCGGGGATTCAACGCCGGTGTGGACATCAAGGAGATGCAGCGCACGGCCGGGCACGATGCCCTCATCGGCGCCAACCGTGGCTGCTTCGAGGCGTTCTCGGCGGTGTACGACTGCGAGGTCCCGGTGGTCGCCGCCGTGCACGGCTTCTGTCTGGGCGGCGGTATCGGCCTGGTGGGGAACGCCGACGCGATCGTGGCGAGCGAGGACGCGACCTTCGGGCTGCCCGAGCTGGACCGCGGCGCCCTCGGCGCGGCCACCCACCTCGCGCGGCTGGTCCCCCAGCACCTGATGCGGGTCCTGTACTACACCTCGCGCACCGTCACCGCCGAGGAGCTGCTCCGCCACGGGGCGGTGTGGCGGGTGGTTCCCCGTGATCAACTCATCGAAGCAGCGATGGAGTTGGCCCGGGACATCGCCGCCAAGGACGGCTCGCTCGTCCGGCTCGCCAAGGCGGCGATCAACGGCATCGACCCGGTCGACGTCCGCCGCAGCTACCGCTTCGAGCAGGGCTTCACCTTCGAGGCCAACCTCAGCGGCATCGCCGACAAGCACCGCGACGCGTTCGTATCGGCCGAGGAGGAGAGGCGTTGAGGAACAAGACGATGACCGCCGAGCAGGTCGTCGGCCGCCTGCGCAGCGGCATGACGATCGGCATCGGCGGCTGGGGCTCACGCCGCAAGCCGATGGCGCTGGTGCGTGCGCTGCTGCGCTCGGACCTCACCGGTCTGACCGTCGTGTCCTACGGCGGCCCGGACGTCGGTCTGCTCGCCGCCGCAGGGAAGGTCCGCAAGCTGGTCGCGGCCTTCGCGACCCTCGACTCCGTCCCGCTGGAGCCCCACTTCACCGCGGCGCGCCAGCGCGGCGCGTTCGAGATGGAGGAGCTGGACGAGGCGATGTTCATGTGGGGGCTGACCGCCGCCGCACAGCGTCTTCCGTTCCTGCCGGTCCGGGCCGGCCTCGGCTCCGACGTGATGCGGGTCAACCCCCGGCTGCGGACCGTCACTTCGCCGTACGAGGACGGCGAGGAGCTGGTCGCCGTCCCCGCTCTGCGCCTGGACGCCGCGCTCGTCCACCTCAACCGGGCAGACGTGCACGGGAACGGCCAGTACCTCGGCCCGGACCCGTACTTCGACGACCTGTTCTGCGAGGCCGCCGACACCGCGTTCGTCTCCTGCGAGCGGATCGTGGACACGGCCGACCTGCTCAAGGACGCCGCGCCGCAGACCCTGCTCGTCAAGCGGGCGTTCGTCAGCGGTGTCGTGGAGACCCCGAACGGCGCACACTTCACCTCCTGCGCACCGGACTACGACCGCGACGAGGCGTTCCAGCGCGCCTACGCCCGGGCCGCCCGCGACCCCGGCGCCTGGCCGCCCTTCGCCGAGCGGTTCCTCTCCGGCGACGAGGACGCCTACCAGGCCGCGGTGACGGCGTTCCACGAGGAGGGGACAGCGGCATGAGCACGGATACGACGACGACGCGGGCCGAGTACTGCGTGGTGGCCTGCGCCGAGGCGTGGCGGGGCGCGGGCGAGGTGCTGGCGAGCCCCATGGGCACGGTCCCCGCGATCGGGGCGCGGCTGGCGAAGCTCACCTTCTCCCCCGAGCTGCTGCTCACCGACGGCGAGGCGCTGATCGTCGGCGATGCCCCGGCGCTCGGCGCCGAGGCCGGGACGGTCGAGGGCTGGCTGCCGTACCGCGGGCACCTGGCGCTGGTGGCCACCGGGCGGCGGCACGTGATGATGGGCGCGAGCCAGCTCGACCGGTACGGCAACCAGAACATCTCCTGCATCGGCGACTGGGCCAGGCCCACGCGGCAACTGCTCGGCGTGCGCGGCGCTCCGATCAACACCCTCAACAATCCGACGAGTTACTGGATCCCCAGGCACTCCCCGCGCGTGTTCGTCGAGCGGGTCGACATGGTCAGCGGTGTCGGCTACGACCGTGCCGCCGCGGCCGGCCCGTCGGCGACCCGGCACCACCGCATCGCGCGCGTCGTCAGCGATCTCGGCGTCTTCGACTTCGACACCCCGGACCGCACGATGCGCGTGTGCTCGGTGCATCCGGGGGTCACGGTCCGGCAGGTCGTCGAAGCCACCGGTTTCCCGCTGGCGATCCCCGACGAGGTGCCCCGCACGCGCGAGCCCACCGCCGAGGAGCTGCGGCTGATCCGGGAGGTCGTCGACCCGAAGCGGCTGCGTGAGCGCGAGGTGCCCGCGTGAGCTTCACGATCGACACCCCGCTGACCGAGCTCGTCGGCGTGCGGCACCCCGTGGTGCAGACCGGCATGGGGTGGGTCGCCGGGCCCCGCCTGGTGTCCGCCGCCGCCGGTGCCGGAGCACTGGGCATCCTCGCCTCCGCCACCATGACCACGGACGGGCTCCGCGCCGCCGTCCGCGAGGTCAAGTCCCGTACGGACGCGCCCTTCGGCGTCAATCTGCGGGCGGATGCCGGGGACGCGGCCGAACGTGTCCGCGTCATCGTCGAGGAGGGAGTGAAGGTCGCCTCGTTCGCGCTCGCGCCCTCGCGGGACCTGATCGCGCGGCTGAAGGACGCCGGGGTGGTCGTCATCCCGTCCGTCGGTGCCGAGCGGCACGCCGAGAAGGTCGCCGCGTGGGGCGCCGACGCGGTTCTGGTGCAGGGCGGCGAGGGCGGCGGCCACACCGGGAACGTCGCGACCAGCGTCCTGCTCCCCCAGGTGGTGCGCGCGGTGGACATCCCGGTGATCGCGGCCGGCGGCTTCCACGACGGCCGCGGGCTGGTGGCGGCGCTCGCCTACGGCGCCGCCGGGATCGCCATGGGCACCCGTTTCCTCCTGACCTCCGACAGCACCGTCCCCGACGCGGTCAAGGCCGCGTACCTGGCGGCGGCCGTCAAGGACGTCACCGTCACCACCAAGGTGGACGGTCTCCCGCACCGGATGCTGCGCACCGACCTGGTGGACGCGCTGGAGCGTTCGGGCCGGGCCGTCGCGCTGCTGCGGGCGGTCCGCCACGCGACGGCCTTCAAGAAGCACACCGGCACGGGGTGGGTGCGGATGGTGCGCGACGGCCTGGCGATGAAGCACGGCAAGGAGCTGTCCTGGAGCCAGGTGCTGCTGGCCGCCAACACACCCATGCTGCTGAAGGCATCGATGGTCGAGGGCCGCACCGATCTCGGGGTGATGGCATCCGGTCAGGTCGCCGGGGTCATCGACGACCTGCCGAGCTGTGCCGAACTCGTCGACCGGATCATGGCCGAGGCACGGGCCACCCTCCGCGCCCTGCCCCACGCGGGCTGACGGGCCGCGCGCTCCCTGCGGGTGCTTCCCCACCCTTGGAGTCGATCTCATGCGTGCCCTGCGTTTCCGTCGTGCGACCGCAGTGGCGATCTCGGCCGTGTTCGTCGGCTGTGTCCCCGCTCATGCCGCGGCCGGCCCTGCACGGCTGTCCGACACGGGGTCCGGGCCTGGACTCCCGGACCCTGGCGAGGCTCCGCGGCGCTCTGCCGAGGTGAGGAATCCCCCGCCCCCCCGGGGCGTGGACGAGGGCCCGCCCGTGGCCGGCCCGGTGGACCGGGCGCGGGCGGGCGTCGATGTTCAGAGTCGTTCGATGATGGTGACGTTGGCCTGGCCGCCGCCCTCGCACATCGTCTGCAGGCCGTAGCGGCCACCGGTGCGTTCCAGTTCGTGCAGCAGGGTGGTCATGAGCTTGGTGCCGGTGGCGCCCAGGGGGTGTCCGAGAGCGATGGCGCCGCCGTTGACGTTGACCTTCTCCGGGTCGGCACCGGTCTCCTTCAGCCATGCCAGCACGACGGACGCGAACGCCTCGTTGATCTCGACCAGGTCGATGTCGCCGAGCGTCATCTGGGCCTTCTTCAGCGCGTACGCCGTGGCGGGGATCGGCGCGGACAGCATCCGGATCGGGTCCTCGCCGCGCACCGACAGGTGGTGGATGCGGGCCCGGGGCGTCAGACCGTGTTCCCTGACGGCCCGTTCGCTCGCCAGCAGCATCGCCGAGGCGCCGTCGGAGACCTGGGAGGAGACGGCGGCGGTGAGCCGGCCGCCCTCGACCAGCGGCTTGAGGCCCGCCATCTTCTCCAGGCTGGTGTCGCGGCGCGGGCCCTCGTCGATCGTCACGTCCCCGTAGGGGACGATTTCGCGCGCGAAGCGGCCCTCGTCGACGGCCCGGATCGCGCGCCGGTGGGAGCGCAGCGCGAACTCCTCCATGGCGCGGCGGGAGATGCCCCACCGCTCGGCGATGAGTTCGGCGCCGTGGAACTGGTTGACCGGCTGGGTGCCGTAACGGGCCCGCCAGCCCCGGGAGCCGGCGTACGGGCCCTCGGTCAGTCCGAGCGGCTCGGCGGCCTGACGGCCGGCGAAGGCGATGGGGATCTGCGACATGTTCTGTACGCCGCCCGCCACCACCAGGTCCTGGGTGCCGGAGAGGACGCCTTGTGCGGCGAAGTGCAGGGCCTGCTGCGAGGAGCCGCACTGGCGGTCCACCGTGACGCCCGGCACCTCCTCGGGCAGTCCGGCCGCCAGCCAGCAGGTACGGGCTATGTCACCGGCCTGCGGGCCGACGGTGTCGAGGCAGCCGAGGACGACGTCCTCGACGGCGGCCGGGTCGACGCCCGTGCGCGTCATCAGCGCCCTCAGCACGTGTGCGCCGAGATCGGCGGGGTGGACCGCGCCGAGTCCCCCGCCGCGCCGCCCGACGGGCGTGCGGACCGCTTCGACGATGTATGCCTCGGCCATGGCCGCTCCTCATTCGACTCGTTCGGCGTCTGCGACGTGATGTCAGGTGCGCAGGGCGATGCCCTCCAGCACCATCGACAGGTACTGGCGGGCGATCTCCTCCGGGCTGTGCTGTCCGCCCGGCTGGTACCAGGACGCGGCGACCCACACGGTGTCGCGCACGAAGCGGTAGGTGAGCCGGACGTCGAGGTCGGCCCGGAAGACGCGTTCGCCGACGCCGCGTTCCAGGGTGGACAGCCACGCCTTCTCGAACCTGCGCTGGGACTCGGCGAGGAACGCGAACCGCTCCTGCGCCACGAGTTGCCTGTGCTCCTTCTGGTAGATCGCGACGGCCGCACGGTGCCGGTCGATCTCCCGGAACGACTCGGTGACCAGGGCCTCCAGCGTCTCGCGCGGCCCGAGTTCCGACGCCAGGACGCTGTCGTAGCCGCCCCACAGTTCGTCGAGGAAGGTCCGCAGGATCTCCTCCAGCATCGATTCCTTGGAGTCGAAGTGGTAGTAGAGGCTGCCCGCGAGCATGCCTGCGGCATCCGCGATCTTGCGGACGGTGGTGGCCTTGTAGCCCTGCTCGGCGAACACCTCGGCGGCGGTTGCGAGGAGTTCCTCCCGCCGCTCGGGCGACGGGCTCACCATGGTCTTCTTGCTGCTGTTCTTCGGCACGCGGTCATTGTCGCCTCACGCGTGCTGGCTGCTGACCGACACGATCTCCCCGGTCATGTACGAGGAGTAGCCGGACGCCAGGAAAACGATGACGTTGGCCACCTCCCACGGCTCGGCATGGCGGCCGAACGCCTCGCGGGAGGTCAGGTCCTCGAGCAGTTCCGGCGTGGTGACCTTCACCAGGTGCGGGTGCAGGGCGAGGCTGGGCGCCACCGCGTTGACCCGTACCCCGTACTCGGCGGCTTCGAGAGCCGCGCAGCGGGTGAGCGCCATGACGCCGGCCTTGGCGGCGGCGTAGTGCGCCTGGCCCTTCTGCGCCCGCCAGCCGATCACCGAGGCGTTGTTGACGACGACGCCCCCGCCGCCGGTCGTCCTCATCCGGCGCAGCGCGGCGCGGGTGCAGCGGAAGGTGCCGTTCAGGGTGACGTCGAGAACCCTTCCCCACTGTTCGTCGGTCATCTCGACGAGGTCGGCGGTTCCGCCGAGCCCGGCGTTGTTGACGACGATGTCGAGGCGGCCGTGCCGTTCCTCGGCGAGATCGAACAGCGCGGCGACCTGGGTCTCGTCGGTGACGTCGCAGGGCAGCGCGGCGACCCGGTCCGCGCCGAACTCCGCGGTCAGTTCGGCCGTGGACTCCTTGAGCCTGCGGGCGTGGGCATCGGAGAGGACGACGCGGGCGCCCTCTTCCAGCAGCCGCCGGGCGGTGGCGCCGCCGATGCCGGCGCCGGCGGCGGCGGTGATGACGGCGCTGCGGTCGCGCAGGAGGGAGTGACCGGGGACGTACGGCGGCGGGCCGGAGGCGTGCGGGGCGGACGGGTTCGGAGTGGCGGGGTTCACGGTCGGGCCTCCTCGGGCAGGCCGAGGACGCGTTCGGCGATGCCGTGCTCACGGCCCGGACCGCCGCGTCCGCGCAGGTCCGCGAACCCACCGGTGAGGTCGGCCCGCAGCCAGGCGCGGACCTCGGTGCGGAACTCCTCGACGCTGTTCATGGACGGCTCCAGGCGCTCGACGGCTGACGGCTCGCACGTTAACCTACCAAACACTTGTTAGAAAAGGAGGGGTGGATGCCCGCCGCCCGCACCGCGACCCCGCAGCCCGTCCGCTACGAACGCCACGGCCCCGTCGCCGTGCTCACGATGGACCGGCCCGTGTACCGCAGCGCCCGGAACTCCGCGATGACCTGCGCCCTGGACCGGGCCTGCCACCGCGCGGCCGACGACGAGGTCGAGGTCGTCGTCCTCGCCGGAGCGGGGAAGCACTTCTCCGCCGGGCACGACACCGGCACCCCCGAGCGGGACGCCCGTCTGCCCGTCGACCGCACGGCCGGACTGCGGTGGGACCACTCCGGCGAGCAGGGCGCGGAGAGCCGCTTCGCCCGCGAGTCGGAGGTCCACCTGGGCATGTGCCGTCGACGCGAGCTGCCCGGGCCCGCGATCCCGTCGGTGCGGGGGGCGTGCGTCACCGCCGGGCTGATGCAGGGGATGCACGCCGGCAGGGACTCGGTCTTCGGGCTGCACCACCTCGCCCACGCGCACGACGCCGAGACCGCCCACGACGCGCTCGGCGGTACGGACGTCCGCGCGACGAAGGCGGTCGGCGGGGCGGAGGCGGGAGCCTGATGGATCTCGCCTTCACCGCCGCCGAGGACGCCTTCCGGGCCGAGGTGCGAACCTGGCTGGCCGCCCATGTGCCCGTGCACCCGCTGCCCTCGCTGGAGACGGCGGAGGGTTTCGCGGCCCACCGGGAGTGGGAGCGCACGCTGTCCGCCGACCGCTGGTCGGTGGTCTCCTGGCCCGAGGAGTACGGGGGCCGGGGCGCCTCCGTCGTCCAGTGGCTGATCTTCGAGGAGGAGTACTACGCGGCCGGCGCGCCCGGCCGGGTCAGCCAGAACGGCATCAACCTGCTGGCCCCGACCCTGTTCGAGCACGGGACGGCCGAGCAGCGCGCCCGCCTCCTGCCGTCCATGGCGAGCGGTGAGGTGATCTGGGCCCAGGCCTGGTCCGAACCGGAGGCCGGTTCGGACCTCGCCTCGCTGCGCTCGACGGCCCGGCGCACCGACGGCGGCTGGCTGCTCCGCGGCCAGAAGACCTGGTCGTCGCGGGCCGCGTTCGCGGACCGCGCCTTCGGCCTGTTCCGAAGCGACCGGGACGGCGCGGACACGGCCAAACCGCACCGGGGGCTGACCTACCTGATGTTCCCGCTGGACGCCGAGGGGGTGACCGTACGGCCCATCGGGCGGCTCGACGGCAAACCGGCCTTCGCCGAAATCTTCCTGGACGACGTCTTCGTCCCGGACGAGGACGTCATCGGCGAGCCCGGGCAGGGCTGGCGGGTCGCGATGAGCACCGCGGGCAACGAGCGCGGGCTCACCCTGCGCAGCCCCGGGCGTTTCACGGCCGCGGCCGAGCGCCTCACCGCGCTGTGGCGCTCCGCGGCGGACCCCGCCGACACCGCGCTGCGCGACCGGGTCGCCGACGCGGTGATCGGCGCCCGCGCGTACCAGCTGTTCACCTACGCCAACGCCTCGCGCCTGGCGGCGGGGGAACGGATCGGCGCCGAGTCGAGCCTCAACAAGGTGTTCTGGTCCGAGCTGGACATCGCCCTGCACGAGACCGCCCTCGACCTGCTCGGCCCGTTCGGCGAACTCGCCGACGGGGCCGGGGAGGCGCCCGCGCACGGCGGCTGGGCCGAGGGCTACACCTTCTCCCTCGCGGGTCCCATCTATGCCGGCACCAACGAGATCCAGCGCGACATCATCGCCGAGCGGCTGCTCGGCCTGCCGAAGGGACGCCGGTGATGCGGTTCCTCCTCGACGACGAGCAGCGGGAGTTCGCCCGTTCGCTGGACGGCATGCTGGCGGCGGCCGGCACCCCCGCGGTCGTCCGGGCGTGGGCGAGGGGCGACCACGGTCCCGGACGCGCCCTGTGGACCCGGCTGGCGGAGACGGGGGTCTTCGGCCTCGCGGTGCCCGAGGAGCAGGGGGGCCTCGGCGTGCTGCCGGTGGAACTGGCCGTCTCCTTCGCCGAGTTGGGCCGCCACGCGGTGCCGGGCCCGCTGGTGGAGACGGTGGCCGCGGCCGCACTGCTGGACCGCCTGGGCGACGAGAGGGCGGCCGCCGTCTGGCTGCCCGGGATCGCCTCCGGCAAGACGGTCGCCTCCCTGTGCCTGCTCTCCCCCGACCGCCCCTACGCCCTGGACGCCGACGCCGCCGACGCGGTGTTCGTCGTCGACCGCGACACCGTACGCCTGGCCCAGGACCACGGCGCCCTCCAGCATTCACACGACCCCGCCCGCCGGCTGGCCCGCCCCGGCGGCGGAACCGTCCTGGCGCAGGGGCTCGAGGTGCGCGCCGCGGCCGCGTACGCCGACGAGGTCGCCCGGCTGGCCACCGCGGCCCAGGCCCTCGGGCTGGGCCGCACCCTCTTGGACCGGACCGTCGGCTACGCCCGGCGACGCGTCCAGTTCGGGGTGCCCATCGGCTCCTTCCAGGCGGTGAAGCACCGGCTGGCCGACACGCTCGTCGCCCTGGAGTTCGCCCAGCCGCTGGTCCACGCCGCCGCCCTGGCCCTCGCCTCGCACGACCCGGACGCCGGCCGGGAGGTCGCCGCGGCGAAGGTGGCCTCTTGCGAGGCGGCCTGCGCCGCGGCGCGCACGGCCCTCCAGGTCCACGGCGCGCTCGGCTACACCGAGGAACTGGACCTGTCCCTGTGGATCCGCAAGGCCCGCGCCCTGCGCTCCTCCTGGGGTACGCCGTCGGCCTGCCGCGCCCGTGTCCTCGCTCCCTGAACCCCACGGCTCGCCCTCCCGGACATCCCTTCCGGCAGGGCGAACCGCCTCCTTCGCACCGTCGCGTGCGGTCAGGAGACCGTGACCGCGCTCCAGGCCGCGGCCACGGTGGCGTACTCGGGGCTGCCGGCGCCGTAGAGGTCCTTCGCCGCGTTCAGCGTCGCGGTGCGGGCGCCCTTGTAGTCCGTGGTGGAGGTCATGTAGACCGTCAGCGCCCGGTACCAGATGGCGGAGGCCTTCTGGTTGCCGATGCCGGTGACGGTGGCGCCGTTGCAGGTGGGGCTGTTGTAGGAGACGCCGTTGATGGTCTTGGCGCCGCTGCCCTCGCTGGCGAGGTAGAACCAGTGGTTGCCGACGCCCGAGGAGTAGTGCACGTCGAGCCGGCCGACCGACTTCGACCAGCAGTCCGCGGAGCGGCCGTCCAGGGACGGCTTGTCGAAGCGGCGCAGCCACGGCGGGGTGGACTGGTCGCTGAAGAGGTAGTCGGGGGTGTCGACCGGATTGTCGGCGTACCACTCGACCATGGTGCCGAGGATGTCGCTGGTGGCCTCGTTCAGGCCGCCGGACTCACCGCTGTAGCGCAGGTTGGCGGTGGCGGAGGTGACGCCGTGGGTCATCTCGTGGCCCATGGTGTCGAGGTCGACCTGCTCGGGGTCGGTGGTGCCGTCACCGTCGCCGGTCATCATGCAGAAGCAGGAGTCGGACCACTGGGCGTTGTCCCAGTGGGTGCCGACGTGGACGAAGACGGTGGCGCCTCGGCCGTCGTTCTTGATGCCGTTGCGGCCGAAGGTCGTCTTGTAGTAGTCGAACGTCTCCGCCGTGTTGACGTGCGCGTCGACGGCGGCGGTGGCGCGGTCGGCGGAGAACTTCCTGCCGTCGCCCCAGACGTTGTCGGAGTCGGTGAACAGGGTGCCGGAGGAGCTCTTCACGGACGACGACGAGAGGTTGTGGGCGTCCTTGGTGATGTGACCCCGGACCGGATCGATCAGGGCGAAGGTGTCATCGGCCTGCTGGGTGGTGTCGATGGCGACGTCCCCGGTGTACTCGGAGTGGCCGGTGCCGGTCGCCTCGCGTTCGGCGTCGTAGTTCTCGATCGCCGCGCCGGTGGTGGCGTCCGTGACGAAGACCTCGCCGTGCGGCTGGCCCTTGTCGCCCAGGCCCTGCACGGTGGTGCGCCAGGCCAGCCGGGGGGTGCCGTCGGCGGCCCACACGATCAGCTCGGGGGTGGACTTGGCGTCGCGCACCAGCCCGTGCGAGCGCTTCAGGGCTTTGGCCGCCGTGCCTCTGGCGTCGAGGGTGGGGGTGACGGACTTGAGCGCCACCCTGTGGGCCATGGCGCGGGTGGATCCCTTGAGCGAGCCGTCGGCCTTCTGGTGGACGACGAAGTCGCCGCCGACGACGGGGAGGTTGTGATAGGTCCGTTCGAAGCGGACGTGCTGCGTGCCGTCGGCGTCGATCACGACGTCCTTGACGTGAAGTCTCTGACCCGCGCCAAAACCGAAGGCGTCGGCGTGCCGGGTCACGTTCGCCCTGGCCTGGGATATCGCCGTGTCGCGGACAGGGGTTGCGCCCTGCGTCGCACGGGGCTGCGAGTGCGCGGGCAGGGCCGTCGCGCCCGTGGTGATGACACCGGCGGCGACCATCGCGGAAAGGGCAAGAAGGGGACGGGTCATGGCGGGTGATTCCTTCGCTCGTCGTGGGGTGACGGCGTCCTGGGACGTTGACGCGAAGTGTTCACCAGATGACATGTTCCTGACGTGACTTCATCTGCGATATAACCGCGGAGCTATAGGGTGTGGGGACGGCGGACCGCCGGGTCAGACGCCCTCGCCCAGAGCGAACTCCTCGCCCCCGTCCTGCCACCAGGCCAGGTACTGCGGCCGCTGCCTCACCAGCGACAGATAACCGGCCAGCACCCGCTCGCACGCCGCGTCGACGAGTTCCGGCGGAACCGATTCCGTGTTCCAGGCCAGCACCAGCCGCCGGTGCAACGGAACGTCGACCAGCGGCCGTTGTACGGTGCCCCGGCCGGAGACGTCGGCGGTCGGCCACACCCCGCACACCGCGCGCCGGCCGGCGACCAGGATCTGCGCCACGGACAGGTCCGGCGTCACATGGGCGATGCGTGGAGTGAATCCCGCCGCCTGACAGGTGAGTTGGAGATACGCGTGCACACCGCTCTCGTCGGCCTCCGGCATCACCCACTCCTCGCCCGCCAGCTCATGCAGACGGGCCGTCTCCTGGCGCGCCAGCGGGTGGTCCTCGGCGAGCAGGACGAAGACCGGCTCGCGGAGCAGGGTCCGTGTCGCCACCGATTCGCCGACCGGAAGGGGAAAACCCGGGAACTCGCCGAACACCGCGATGTCGCACTTCGACTGGCTCAGCGACTTCACCAGGGTGTGCACGGACCGGCGGGCATCTATGGTGAGCCGGCGTTCCGGGACGAGTTCGAACAAGGCGGAGACCAGCAAGGAGACCAGGGGGCCGGCGGTTCCGCCCGCCCGCAGCGGCGCGGCGGCCTGCCCGTCCGCCTCGGCCGCCGACCGTGCGTACGCGCGCAGCCGGTCGAAGCCGACGACGAGGTCGCGGGCGCAGCGCAGGACGTACTGGCCGTGCTCGTTCGGCTTCACCCCGTCGGCGCTGCGGATGAAGAGCGGGCCGCCCAGCTCCTGTTCGATCCGCTTCAGCTGAGCGCTCGTGGCCGGCTGAGAGAGCTGCAGCCGGGCGGCGGCCCTGCGGATGCTGCCGGCCTCGGCGACGGTGAGCAGGATGCGCAGGTGCCGGAACTCGAGGTGCATGAATCTTCCCCGCTCGGTAGCCACCCTCAAGGACAGACGTAGGTGAAGGTCGCCGTCGCCTCCATCGGGGCCGGCTCGTGCGCGACCTTCAGGCGGGCGGTCCCCCGGAATCGGCCCGCACCGCGGACCGTCCAGCGCAGGTGCACCCTGACGTGGCGCTCACCGCGGTGGGCGGCCCGGGTCAGCTCGCCCGAGTCCTGGCCGTCCGCGCGCAGCCACCGGTAGGTGACGGGGCCGCCGTGCCCGTCGGTGGTGACCACACCGACCAGGTCGGCCGTCTGACCGCAGTGCAGCGGCCCGGCGGGGGCCTCGACCCGGACGGCGACGACCGCGGGAGCGGGGGCCGGGCGCAGCAGCAGCCAGAGCAGGACGGCGGCGATCGTGACGACGGCGGCGGTGACGACCCGGCCCCGGCGTCCGCGGCGCGAACGCCGGGAGGCGGGTACCGCTGCCTCGGTCCGCCACCGGGCCCGTAGAGCGTCCTCCTCGTCCACGGGGATCCCGGGTCCGAACCGCAGCAGGATCTCGCCGGAGTCCTCCCCTGCCGCCGTGGCGGGCAGGGTGACGCGGTTGCGCTTGCCGAGGACGGTCGCCTGGCCGTCCGGGGCGGTGGGACGGCGAGCGCGGCCGACCGTGGTGAGCCGGTCGGCGACGGCTGGGACGTGGGGGCCGGGGGCAGGCAGCGGGGCTCGCTGGTCCGGGCCTGCGACGTCGGACGCCTGGGCCGCCGTGGCGAGTTGGCCGGCTGAAGCGAGTTGGCCCGCTGAGGCTGAAGGGCGGGGCGAGCGGTCGGCTGCGGGAGCAGGAGTGCCGGGGACGCCGGGGCGGGGAGCCCGGTCGGTCGTGGGGGGCGCCGGGTGACGGTCCGTCCGTGCAGCGGGGCCGTCGGGGGCCACGGCGACGGACGGCGCCGGTGCCTTCGACGGCGGGAACTTTGGGGTCGACGCGGCCGCCGCCGCGCGCAGCACCGTACGGCGCAGGAAGTCCGCAGGCAGCGCCGCGCGCCCGGCGACCAGGGCGGCCCGGGCCGCCGCCAGCCCCTCCGACTCGGCGATGGCGGAGCAGCGGGCGAACAGGTCCGCCGCGGGCGTTCCGGGCTGCGTCCAGGCGGCGCCGAGGGTGCGGGCCAGGGCGGCCCAGGCAGCGGTGCCGACCGCCCGGCCGTCGGATCGCGGCGTATCGCCCGGCACCGGTACGGCGGCCGCGTCGCCCAGCGCGCCGCCCAGCTCGCTCTCGGCCAGCAGGGCGACCCCGTCCGGGGCGATCACGACGGTGTCGGGGCCGAGCGAGCCGTGGGTCAGGCCCGCCGCACGCAGGGCGAGGAGGGTCTGGGCGGTCTCGTTGAGGATGCTGGCCACGCTGCCCGCGTCCGGGCGGGGGCCGTCGGCGGACGACAGGACGTCGGCCAGGGTGGGGGCCGGTGGCCGGGCCGTGAGCAGCCACACCTCGCCGGCCTCCGCCACGAGGTCGACCGTGCCGAGGAGCCCGGGCAGCCTGAGCTTCGCCGTGGCGAGCACCACGGCCGCCAGGCGCTCGCGCGTGCCCTCGGGTGTCAGCAGGGCGCGGTCGATGTGCAACGCGCCGAGGGTGCACTCGCCGGACCGGGCCGGGAGCAGGGCGTGCCAGGTTCCGTGGCGCGTGTTCCGTGACCAGCCGGACAGGGGCCGGCCGGCCACTGTGGTGGCTGTCGTCATGTCGATCCGTTCTCGTCGGACGGTGTTCAGCACGGCGGGGCGTCCAGGGAGGCCGTCTGGGGGCCGTTGGCGGCGGCCGGGTCGCTGCTCAGCGTCACGCCCCAGGTCCCCCGGCAGGGATGGTTGGAGAAGTCCGCCGTGAAGGTCAGGTCGTAGCGGGTGCTCCCGGACAGGGGCTGGGACTGGGAGCCGTACGGGTCGGCCGGGGTGTCGACGTAGTAGTTCGCGGTGACGGTCAGCGGGCCGGTGCCCGTCGTCCCGACGGTCACCGCCGCGACGAGCGTGCCCGGTTTCTGCCCGCGCTGCCACGAGCCGATGGTGAGGGTGACGGTGCCGGGCGACGCCGCGCCGGGGGCCTCGGCGGTCGGGGTCCCGGCCGGTGCGGTCGGCTCCGTGGACGCCGTGGGCGAGGACGACGGACTGTCCGAGGGGGTGGCGGAGGGTGTGGCCGTGGGTGTGGTGTCCGCCGTGGGCGGGAGGCTGCTCGACGAAGCAGAGGGGGATGATGAAGTGACTTTGCTCGTCGCAGAGTTGGTCGGTGTCGGGGTCGAACTCGCGACCGTCGTCGACGTGTCGTGCGGGCGGCCCGCAGCATAGGTCGCTCCACCCGCGACGACCGCCAGCGCGGCCACCCCGCCGGTCGCCACCTTCCATCCCCCGCGCTTCAGCCGGCCCAGCAGGGTGAGCGCGGTGGCCGAGCCGTCGAGCGTCGCGGTCGCGGTGAACGGGAACAACAGGGCCAGCAGCGCCGCGAGTTCGGCCAGTCGGCGACGGCCGCGCTCCTCCCAGCCTGCGCCGTAGCCTTCGGTGGCGGACCGCTCCAGGTCGGCGAGGAACGTCTCGACACCGGGCCGGTCCGCCGGGTCCTTCGCCAGGCCCGCGCGCAGCAGCACACGCACCGGCACCGGTACGTCGTCCAGCGGGGCCGGTGCGCGCAGGTGCTGCAGGCGCAGCGCGGCCACGTCGTCGCCGGGGAACGGCCGCCGACCGGTCAGGCACTCGAAGAACACCACGGACGCCGCGTAGACGTCGGCCGCCGGGCCGGCGGGCTCCCCGTGCCACTGCTCCGGCGCCATGTAGGCGGGCGTGCCCACGGCCTCGGTCTCCCGGCCGCTGCGCACCGCTATGCCGAAGTCGACGAGCGCGCTGCTGCCGTCGGCACGGACCAGGACGTTCTCCGGCTTGTAGTCGCGGTGCACCACCCCCGCCGCATGGGCCGCGCCCAGCCCGAGCAGGGAGCCCTTGAGCAGCGCGAGCGCGGCCTCGGGACCGGTCGCCCCCTGTCGGTGCAGCAGCCGGCGCAGGCTGACGCCGTCCACCGCCTCCATCACGATCGCGGCACCGGCGCGTGCCTCGAGGTACTCGTACAGCCGCACCACGCACGGGTGCCGCAGCGCACCGAGCAGCCGGGCCTCGGCGCGGAAGCGGGCCAGGAACTCCCGGTCCGTGCGCAGACGTTCGCTCAGGTACTTGACGGCGACGGGCACGCCGGTCGCGGTGTGCCGGGCGAGGACGACCCGGCCGCCGGCTCCCTCGCCGAGCGTCCGGACGGCGGCATAGCCGGGTACGGCCCAGCCGCCGCCGGTGTGCGTGTCCCGGGTCATGCCGCCCCCTCCGACGGCGCGAGCAGCCCGGCGCCCTGCGGTACGTCCTTCGCGTCCCTTCGGCGCCGTACCCGGCGCAGCAGCCACCGCAGGGGCGCGGACCACACCGGGAAGGCGACCAGTGCGACGACGGCCGCCTCGATCGACGTGGTCCACGGCTCGGCGAGCCGGCCCGCGAGCAGGTCACCGATGCGGGAGCGCCAGGCCAGCAGGGCGAGGCCGAGGAAGCCGTAGGTGCCCACGACGACCGCGAGGCCGTAGGCGGCCAGGCCGGCCTCCCGCGGGCCGGGCCGGTTGCCCGCGCGCAGGTCCCGCCACAGGCCCGTGCGGAAGTAGGCGCTCGCCTCCTCGCGCAGCCGGGGCACGCGCAGGGCATCGGTCAGCGCCTGGTAACCGTCCAGCGGCATGAGCGGGTTGAAGTTGTAGAGGGTGTTCAGATAGAGGCCGAAGGCCAGGTGGTAGAGGAGGGCCGGGACGGGTCCCGCGGGCAGCACGGCCGCGCCCGTGGCGCACCAGCCGGCCAGCGCCGCCGTGGACAGCGGCCCGGACAGGGCCACCACGACGCGTGACCAGCGGGAGCCGAACCACATGTCGCTGGTGTCCACGAACGCGAACGGCATGCCCATCATCAGCAGGAATCCGCCGCGCCGGACCTTGCGGCCGTACGACTTCACGGCCAGCGCGTGCGTGAGCTCGTGGACGAGCAGCGCGGTCACGTATCCGGCGGCCAGCAGGACCGGGCCCCACACGCCCGCCCCGCCGAAGTCCAGCAGGTGGTGCCGGCCCTGCGCCGCGAAGAACGCGACGAGGCCGCCGGCCACCGACAGCCAGGCGAGCAGCACCCCGGTCCGGGTGAACAGCCGCCAGCCGAAGGCCTGATAGACCCGGGTCACCAGTCGGTCGAGGCCGGGGACGGACACCTCCAGCTTCAGCAGCACCCGGTACACGGCACGCGCCGCCCGCCGCCGGCCCGTCGGCCGCTCCTCCTCCGGACGCCCGGACAGGCCGCGCAGCAGCCCGGCGTCCGCGAACGCGGCCAGCGCGGACTCGATGCGGGGCAGGGCGAGTTCGCCGTAGCGGTCGGCGTAGGCGAACAGCAGGTCCCGTACGGTGTTCTCGCCGTCGACAGCGTGCCACAGGAAGACCTGGCGCTCGTCCAGTTCCAGATAGCGGCCGGTGCGGGTGCTGCTGAGCACCCAGCGGGGTGCGCCGCGTTCGGTGGGGATCTGTTTGAGGGCCCAGCCGGAGCGGCGGCGGGGGCGCGCGGTGAGCGGGCCGTTCGCCTCCGGCGCCTCCTCCTGTCCGGCTGTGGGCAGATGGGTCAGCTGGGTGCCGACGACCATCGTGCGCGAGCCGATCCGGTCGTCGCGGGGCTGCTCGAACACCAGGCGTACGTCGCCGACGGACAGCTCGGTGCCGTCGGCGAGGCCGGCCGCACCTCCGTGCAGGTCGACACCGCCGACCGCGGTGCCGTTGAAGGAGTCCAGGTCTTCGACCCGGAAGCCGTCAGCGGTGCGGACGATGCGGGCGTGGCGGCGCGAGACGCTGGTGTCGGACAGGACCACGTCGTTGTCCTCGCCCCGGCCCAGTGTGGTGACCGGGCCGGTCAGCGCGACGCACAGGGTGGGGTCGTCGAGGCCGCGCAGCTGGGGCGCGGCGTACGAGGTCGGTGCGGCACCCCGGCGCGGGGTGCCGCAGTGCAGGCAGTACGGGAAGTCGCGCCGCACGTGGACGCGGCAGACATGGCAGAGCATGCGGTGGCTCAGCCTCCGCCGGAACCGCTGAGGAACGTACCGCCGTTGAAGCCGCCGTCCGCCTCGGGCGCGGAGGGCGAGAGGTGGGTGGCGATGTCGCCGGTGCCGGGCAGGCCGATACCGCCACGCACGGTCGTCCCGGCACGGCCGAGGGCGCCTTCGCGACCACCGCCGCCACTGGGGCGATTGCCGTTCTCAGGGTCGCCGCCACCCTCACCGCCACCACTGTGGCCACCACCGCCACTCGGACGGTCGGTGTTCTCAGGATCGCCACCGCCC